>NZ_JAGDEZ010000025.1:0-85747 GCF_017498305.1 Pseudomonas sp. OA65 | reverse complement strand
GGCTGCGCAGCAGTCGTAAAAAGCCTGGGGTCGCTTCGCAACCCAGCGGGAGCAAGCTCCCTCGCCACAGAGACCAGGCTGGAATGATTATTCCTGAGCGCCAGAAAAACCTGGGGGAGCGAGCTCGCTCGCGATTGCGGGCCCACATTCAACATCTCTGTTGACTGACACACCGCTATCGCGAGCAGGCTCGCTCCCACAGTTGGATCGGAGTAAAGCGATCAGCCGCCCTTATGCAGCTTGCTCATCAACTCCGCCTCGGCCTGGGTCAGGCCGCAGGCTTGGGTCAGTTCGTCGACGCTGGCGCCCATGCCCACCAGGCGGGCGGCCTGGGCGAAGGACAGGCTGGAGGGGTCGCGCTGTTCCAACTGGGCGAGTTTGTCCGGCAACGGCGCGACCACGGCACGCAGCTCATGGAGCGCTTCGCCCATGCGCACGGTGCCGTTCTGGTAATCGTCGACGCGCTTGGCCAGGTCCTTGATGCGCTGGTCGCGCAGCGCATCGCCCTGGGCCTGCTGAGCGGCGATCTGCCGCTGGCCACGTATGTACGCCAAGAACATCGCCAGCGTGCCTGCCCAGAAAAGGAACAGGACAATGACTGCTACCTCAAGAATCAAATCAGATACTCTCCAGTTCCGACCACTCTTCTTCGCTCATCATCTTGTCCAGTTCAACCAGAATCAGCAACTCGTTGTTCTTGTTGCACACACCCTGAATGAACTTGGCGGACTCTTCGTTACCCACGTTTGGCGCGGTTTCGATTTCCGATTGGCGCAGGTAAACCACTTCGGCAACGCTGTCGACCATAATGCCGACCACTTGCTTGTCGGCTTCGATGATGACGATCCGGGTGTTGTCACTGATCTCGGCGTTCATCAGGCCGAAGCGCTGGCGGGTATCGATCACGGTGACCACGTTGCCGCGCAGGTTGATGATGCCCAGCACATAGCTCGGAGCACCCGGTACCGGGGCGATCTCGGTATAGCGCAGCACTTCCTGAACGCGCATCACGTTGATGCCGTAGGTTTCGTTATCGAGCTTGAAGGTCACCCATTGCAGAATCGGATCTTCAGAACCCTTTTGAGACGACGCCTTATCATTCATACCCTGACCCCTCGAAAAACCGCCTGTGGCGGCGTGTATTCTGTCCGGCGACTGTGCGCCGCCGGTTGTCTTATTTCGGTTTCTGGGCTGGCTTCTTGCTGCCACCCAGGTGTTTTGCCCCGCCGCTGGCAATCAGCTCCGCCAGTTCGGAAACGTCCAGCAAGGCGCACATGTGCTCGATCACCGTACCGGCCAGCCATGGCCGTTGCCCTCGATGGCTGCGCCACTTGATCTCGTTCGGGTCCAGGCGCAGCGAACGGCTGACCTGATGCACCGCCAATCCCCATTCATAACCTTGCACCGAAATCACGTATTGCAAGCCCTGGCGAAAGTCATCGCGATAACGGTCCGGCATGACCCAGCGCGCCGTATCCAGCACCTTCAGGTTGCCGGCCTGGCTCGGCAGGATCCCGAGGAACCATTCCGGCTGGCCAAACAACGGCGTCAATTCCTGACCGGCCAGGGAGTAAATCGATCCCAGGCAGACCAGCGGCACCGCCAGGGTCAACCCGGCCACATCGAACAACAAACACTCGAACGGCTCGGCAGCCCAGGCCGGACGGTCGTCGCCCGGCACCGGTGGCGGCGGACTGCTCGGCGGCAAGTGGACTTCCACCACCGGCGTCACCAGGCCCTGCAGCAGCGGGGCAACGGTCGAGACCGGTGCCAGGATCGGCGCAGGTGCTTCCATCACCGCCAGTTGAGGCTTGATGAACGGTGCTTCGACCGCTGCAACCACCACTGATTTGCGTGCGTCACGGGCCTGCTCTTCGAGCACGGCCGCTTGAAATTCATCCAGCACACCTTCGGCTTCAACGGGTTCGGGCAACGCCTCGATCACGCTTGGCGGCGGTGGCAGTTCTTCAGTCGCTTCCTGCAACAGCCCATCCAGATAGGACTGCAGGGCCATTTGCGGGCGCGAGGTTGTCTTTATCGGGCGGCTCATGGGAACAGTGCGCCACTTGAAGAGGTTATCGGCATGAATGCGGTAGGACTTGAGTGCTCGCAAGCGAACACGATGCCAGTGGAAAGCCTCGTCACCTTAAGCCACCTGCTGCGGAACAAGCTGTTGGGCCAGCAGATGCTTGAGCAGCGCCCGGTAAGCCAGTACGCCACGGCTCTTGCCATCGAATTGCGAAGGGGTCACACCGGCACGGCTGGCATCCCGCAAGCGGGTATCGACGGGGATATAGCCTTGCCAGATGTCCTCCGGGTACATGTCCCGCAACACACGCAGGGTCCCCAGGGACGCCTGGGTGCGCCGGTCGAACAGAGTCGGCACGATGTTGAAGGCCAGCGTCTGCTTGCGAGAACGATTGACCATCGCCAGTGTATTGACCATGCGCTCCAGCCCTTTGACCGCCAAGTGCTCGGTCTGCACCGGGATCACCAGTTGCTGGCTGGCTGCCAAGGCATTGACCATCAGCAAACCGAGCAACGGCGGGCTGTCGATGATCGCGTAATCGAAATCCTGCCACAGCTGCGCCAGACTCTTGGCGATCACCAGGCCCAGGCCGCTCTGCCCGGGCGACTGTCGCTCCAGGGTGGCCAGGGCAGTGCTCGATGGCAACAGAGAAATCCGCTCGTCGCTGGTGGACAACAGCAACTGCCCCGGCAGGCCCTCGGGCACCACGCCCTTGTGCAGGAACAGGTCGTAGTTACTGTGCTCCAGGCTGTCGGGATCGTAGCCGAAATAACTGGTCATGGAGCCGTGGGGGTCCAGGTCGACGATGACCACGCGCTTGCCCGCCTCGGCCAGCAACCCGGCTAAAGCGATGGAAGATGTGGTCTTGCCCACACCACCTTTTTGATTGGCGACTGCCCAGACTCTCATTCGGATCATTCCTCCCGGCCGAAACTGGCTCGACCGAGAAATAGCTCGGTTATAAAGCGGGTGACGGAGAATTGACGGCACTCTGTCTTCCCGGCGACTTGACCGGAGCCGGTGCAGTTTGTGTGCCAGCCCGCTTCAATGCCGCATCCGGGGTTGCATTGGCCGCGCCAGTACCGGTCAGGCTGCGACGCACATCGAGGTTACGCGACACCACGAGGATCACCCGACGGTTGCGCGCACGCCCCTCGGCTGTGGCGTTGTTGGCCACCGGCTGGAACTCGCCATACCCCACCGATGCCAAGCGCCCCGGATTGAGTCCCTGCATCGCCAGCATGCGGACGATGCTCGCCGAACGGGCCGAGGACAGTTCCCAGTTGGTCGGGTATTGCGCGGTACGGATCGGCTGATCGTCGGTGAAACCTTCGACGTGGATCGGGTTGTCGAACGGCTTGAGGATCGCCGCGACCTTATCGATGATATTGAACGCCATGTCGCTGGGCATGGCGTCGCCGCTGCCGAACAACAGGCTGGAATTGAGTTCGATCTCGACCCACAGCTCGTTGCCGCGCACGGTCATTTGGTTGGAGCTAATGAGATCGCCGAACGCCGCGCTGATGTCATCGGCGATGCTTTTCAACGGATCGCTACTGCCGGCGATACCGGCGTCGACCTGCTCGCTGTCCTTGACCAAGGGTTTGGCCGGCGTGGTGGTCTTGGGCCGCTCCTCGCCGATCGGAATGGGCTTGAGGGCCCGGTCGGAATCGGTAAAGACCCCGATCAATGCCTCGGAAATGACTTTGTACTTGCCTTCGTTGACCGACGAAATCGAATACATGACCACGAAAAAAGCGAACAACAGCGTGATGAAGTCGGCGTAGGAAACCAGCCAGCGTTCATGGTTGACGTGTTCTTCACGATGCCTGCGACGTGCCATGCTTAGGGCGTGCTCATAGTAAATGACGAAGCGCGTTGGCGCTGTGATTGTGCCAGGCAAGGCGCGGGGCGCCGAGAATGGTTGTTCCCTTCTCAAGCCCCGCAACGCAGCCTGGCGCAATCACAGCGCCAACCCGGAGGGCAGCGCCCTGCGAGCCGCAATACGTCGTTATTCGTCGTTCATTTGAAGAAACCAAACTTCTCTCCTCATGCCTAGTCTTGCGGCTCGCAGGGCGCTGCGCGCTTCGTCATTTACTATGAGCACGCCCTATATCTCCCATTCAGTCCATGAAGCCCTGGAGCTTCAACTCAATGGAGCGCGGGTTTTCACCCTCGGCGATCGACAGGATCCCTTCCAGCAGCATTTCGCGATAGCGCGACTGGCGCAACGCGATGGACTTGAGCTTGGCCGCGATCGGCAGCAGCACCAGGTTGGCACTCGCCACGCCATAGATCGTCGCGACGAACGCCACGGCGATGCCGCTGCCCAGTTGCGACGGATCGGCCAGGTTGCCCATTACATGGATCAGGCCCATCACCGCACCGATGATGCCGATGGTCGGCGCGTAGCCGCCCATGCTTTCAAAAACTTTGGCCGCTTCGATGTCGCGGCTTTCCTGGGTGTAGAAATCCACTTCCAGGATGCTGCGGATGGCTTCCGGCTCGGCACCGTCGACCAGCAATTGCAGGCCTTTGCGCGAGTAGCTGTCGGGTTCGGCATCGGCCACCCCTTCCAGGCCCAGCAGACCTTCCTTGCGAGCGGTCAGGCTCCAGTTCACCACGCGGTCGATGCCACCGGCCAGGTCGACACGGGGCGGGAACAGAATCCAGATCAACACCTGCATGGCGCGCTTGAAAGCGCTCATCGGCGACTGCAACAGCGCCGCGCCAACGGTGCCGCCGATCACGATCAACGCCGCCGGGCCGTTGGCCAACGCGCCCAGATGACCGCCTTCCAGATAATTGCCGCCAATGATGGCGACGAACGCCATGATGATGCCAATCAGGCTGAGCACATCCATTAAATGCAGGCCTCGACCAGGTGTCTACCGATGTCGTCCAATCCGTACACCGCGTCGGCCAGATCGGCTTTGACGATGGCCATAGGCATGCCGTAGATCACGCAACTGGCTTCGTCCTGGGCCCAGATCGCACTGCCGCCCTGCTTGAGCAGGCGCGCGCCTTCGCGACCGTCGGCGCCCATGCCGGTGAGCACCACCGCCAGAACTTTGTCACCGTAGGATTTGGCTGCGGAACCGAAGGTGATGTCCACGCATGGCTTGTAGTTCAAACGCTCGTCACCCGGCAGGATTTTCACCGCACCACGGCCGTCGACCATCATCTGCTTGCCACCCGGCGCCAGCAACGCCAGGCCCGGACGCAGGATGTCGCCATCCTCGGCTTCCTTGACGCTGATGTTGCACAGCTTGTCCAAGCGCTCGGCAAACGCCTTGGTAAACGCCGCCGGCATGTGCTGGATCAGCACGATGGGGGCCGGGAAGTTGGCCGGCAACTGGGTCAGGACCCGTTGCAGCGCTACCGGGCCACCGGTGGACGTGCCGATCGCGACCAGCTTGTAGGCTTTGCGCTTGGGTGCCGGCGACGATGCACTGGCAGGCGCCGAACGCGTCGGCGCAGGGGCCGGGGCGCTACGCACCGGGGCCGGATTGAAGCTGCTCGAAGCCGTCGGCGTGGGTGCCGGGCTTGGCGCCGCAACCGGGGCGGGCGCCGGTGCGCTGTAGGCACTGACACGGCGATTGCTGCGGGAAATGCTGTGGACCTTTTCGCACAGCAACTGCCGGACCTTGTCCGGATTGCGCGAAATGTCTTCGAAATTCTTCGGCAGGAAGTCCACCGCCCCGGCGTCCAGCGCGTCGAGGGTCACCCGGGCGCCCTCGTGGGTCAGCGACGAGAACATCAAGACCGGGGTCGGGCAGCGCTGCATGATATGCCGCACGGCCGTGATGCCGTCCATCATCGGCATCTCGTAGTCCATGGTGATCACGTCCGGCTTGAGTGCCAGGGCCTGATCGATCGCCTCTTTGCCGTTAGTCGCGGTACCGACGACCTGAATACTCGTGTCCGCCGAAAGAATTTCCGAGACGCGACGCCGGAAAAACCCCGAATCGTCCACCACCAGGACTTTAACTACCATAAACACTCCGTTAGACGAGACGCGACCCTGGGCCACGTCCCTCCAGAATCAAATACGCCGGGCGGCGTAACGCTTGAGCATGCTTGGCACATCGAGAATCAACGCGATGCGACCGTCGCCGGTGATGGTGGCGCCGGACATGCCCGGGGTGCCCTGGAGCATCTTGCCCAACGGCTTGATGACCACTTCTTCCTGGCCCACCAGTTGGTCGACGACAAAGCCGATCCGCTGGGTGCCCACCGAAAGGATCACCACGTGGCCCTCGCCCTGCTCGACGTGAGCGGCGGAGCTGACCAGCCAGCGCTTGAGGTAGAACAGCGGCAGCGCCTTGTCCCGCACGATGACCACTTCCTGGCCGTCGACCACGTTGGTGCGCGACAAGTCGAGGTGGAAAATTTCGTTGACGTTGACCAGCGGGAAGGCGAACGCCTGGTTGCCGAGCATCACCATGAGCGTCGGCATGATCGCCAGGGTCAACGGGACCTTGATGACGATCTTCGAGCCCTGGCCCTTGGTCGAGTAGATATTGATCGAACCGTTGAGCTGGGAAATCTTGGTTTTCACCACGTCCATGCCCACGCCACGGCCCGACACGTCGGAGATCTCGGTCTTGGTCGAAAAGCCCGGGGCGAAGATCAGGTTGTAGCACTCGGTGTCGCTCAGGCGGTCGGCGGCATCCTTGTCCATCACACCGCGTTTCACCGCGATGGAACGCAACACATTCGGGTCCATGCCTTTGCCATCATCGGAGATCGACAGCAGGATGTGGTCGCCCTCCTGCTCGGCGGCCAGGATCACCTTGCCGCTGCGGACCTTGCCCGAGGCTTCGCGTTCTTCCGGCGACTCGATGCCGTGGTCGACCGCGTTGCGCACCAAGTGGACCAGCGGGTCGGCCAGAGCCTCGACAAGGTTCTTGTCGAGGTCGGTCTCTTCACCCACCAGTTCCAGGTTGATTTCTTTCTTGAGCTGGCGAGCCAGGTCGCGAACCAGGCGCGGGAAGCGCCCGAAGACTTTCTTGATCGGCTGCATCCGGGTCTTCATGACCGCGGTCTGCAGGTCCGCCGTGACCACGTCGAGGTTCGACACGGCCTTGGACATGGCTTCGTCCTGGCTGTTGAGGCCCAGGCGCACCAGGCGGTTACGCACCAGCACCAGTTCGCCGACCATGTTCATGATCTCGTCCAGGCGCGCGGTGTCGACCCGAACGGTGGTCTCGGCTTCGCTGGCCGGTTTGTCCGCTGGCGCAGCCGCTGGAGCACGGGCCGGCGCCGGGGCGGCAGCGGCAGGCTTGGCGGGCTCAGCCTTCGGTTCCGGTGCCTTGGCAGCGGGTTTGGGCGCAGCCTTGGCCGCCGGCGCGGCCGTGGCGGCAGCAGGCGCGGCGGAAGCGGTTCCGACTTCGCTGAACTTGCCCTTGCCATGCAGCTCATCGAGCAGCGATTCGAATTCGTGGTCGCTGATCAGGTCGCTACCTGCGGCAGCGGCGGGTTTGGCCGGGGTCGGGACCGAAGCGATGGCTGAATCCAGTGCGTCAACGGCAAAGGTGCCCTTGCCATGCAACTGGTCGAGCAAGGCTTCGAATTCGTCGTCAGTGATGTCCGAGCTGTCGCCCGCCGCTTTCGGGGCGGCCGGCGCCGCCGGGGGGACAACGGCATCCGGCGCGAACTGGCCCTTGCCGTGAAGCTGGTCGAGCAGCGACTCGAATTCGGCATCGGTGATTTCATCGCTGCCAGCCCCATCGGCGGCCGGCGCTGCAGGTGCAGAAGGTGCAGCCGGCGCCTCAGCCTGGGCCTTGACGGCACTCAGGGAGTCCAGCAACTGTTCGAATTCGTTATCGGTGATGTCGCCCGATTCCTCGGCGACCGGTTCTTCAACCACCGCCTCGGCAACCGGCGCGGCTTCGTCAGCCGATTGCGGCTCGGCCAGGCGTGCCAGCGCGGCGAGCAGCTCGGGGGTGGCAGGGGTAATCGGCGAGCGCTCACGCACTTCGCTGAACATGCTGTTGACCGCATCCAGCGCTTCGAGCACCACGTCCATCAATTCCGAATCAACGCGACGCTCACCCTTGCGCAGGATGTCGAACACGTTCTCGGCAATGTGACAGCACTCCACCAGCTCGTTGAGCTGGAGGAAGCCGGCGCCTCCTTTTACAGTGTGGAAACCGCGAAAAATTGCATTGAGCAGATCCGCATCATCAGGTCGGCTTTCCAGCTCGACCAGCTGTTCGGACAGTTGCTCTAGAATCTCGCCGGCCTCAACCAGGAAATCCTGAAGGATCTCTTCATCGGCGCCGAAGCTCATTAATGGCTGCTCCTAAAATAGGGCTAAATCAAAATCCAAGGCTGGACAGCAAATCGTCCACATCGTCCTGACCGGACATAACGTCTTCTCTTTTATCGGCATGAATTTGCGGACCTTCACCCTGAGAGAGATGTTTTTGTGGATCTTTTTCAGCAAGCATCGCTTCACGGTCGTGCTCGATGCCTGCAAAGCGGTCGACCTGGCTAGCCATCAGCACCAGTTTGAGCAGGTTGCTTTCCACTTCGGTGACCAGTTGGGTCACACGCTTGATCACCTGGCCGGTCAGGTCTTGATAGTCCTGGGCCAGCAGAATGTCGTTGAGGTTGCTGGCCACGGCGCGGTTTTCGCTGCTGCTGCGCGTCAGGAAACCGTCGACCCGACGGGCCAACTCCCGAAACTCTTCAGCACCGACCTCGCGACGCATGAACCGGCCCCAGTCGGTGCTCAAGGCCTGGGCTTCTTCGCTCAGGCCATTGACCAGCGGCGTAGCGCTTTCCACCAGGTCCATGGTGCGGTTCGCCGCGGCCTCGGTCAGCTTGACCACATACCCCAGGCGCTCGGTGGCGTCAGTGATCTGCGAGACTTCCTCGGCCTGCGGCATGTGCGGGTCGATCTGGAAATTGACAATCGCGCTGTGCAATTCACGCGTGAGCTTGCCCACTTCCTGATACAGACCGCGATCACGGGTCTGGTTGAGCTCATGGATCATTTGAACCGCATCGCCAAAGCGACCTTTTTCAAGGCTGTCGACCAGTTCGCGGGCATGTTTTTTCAGGGTCGATTCGAAATCGCCCATTGAAGATTCGTTATCCATAGCTCCCCCGTGGCGCCGTTAACCGATGCGTTCGAAGATTTTTTCGATCTTCTCTTTCAACGCCTGGGCCGTGAAGGGTTTGACCACATAGCCGTTTACACCGGCCTGGGCCGCTTCGATGATCTGCTCGCGCTTGGCTTCGGCAGTCACCATCAGCACCGGGAGATGCTTGAGTTTTTCGTCGGCACGCACCTGGCGCAGCAGGTCGATACCGGTCATGCCCGGCATGTTCCAGTCGGTGACCAGGAAATCGAAGTTGCCACTGTGCAACATCGGGAGCGCAGTGGTCCCGTCATCTGCTTCGGCCGTGTTGGTGAACCCAAGGTCACGCAACAGGTTTTTAATGATCCGCCGCATCGTTGAGAAGTCATCAACGATGAGGATTTTCATGTTCTTGTCCAATTCGACCTCCAAGCAGTCTTAAACGCGCCCAGCACCTGGACGCGCCATTTCAATCAATCCGGCACAACACTCGACAACGGTCTGGAGCACAACGGATGGAGACTGGCGCAGTACCTGCCAGGCCAGCCTCGTTCGCAGTGTCCCCACACTGCTTGTCAGCGCGCTCGCCACTCCCCCAAACGCCCCCGCAAACGGGCCGCGCACTGGCTGTGTAACTGGCTGACCCGCGATTCGCTGACCCCCAGGACCTCACCGATTTCCTTGAGGTTCAGCTCTTCGTCGTAGTACAGCGCCAAGACCAGTCGCTCACGCTCCGGCAAATTGGCAATCGCATCCGCCAGCGCGCTCTGGAAGCGTTCATCTTCCAGGTCACGCGATGGCTCCATGTGAGCACTTGCGCCATCCTCATGCAGCCCTTCGTGTTCGCCGTCCTGCAACAGGTCGTCGAAACTGAACAGGCGGCTGCCCAAGGTGTCGTTCAAAATCCCGTAATAATCATCGAGACTCAACTGGAGTTCGGCCGCAACTTCGTGATCTTTAGCGTCGCGTCCGGTTTTCGCTTCAATTGCTCGAATCGCATCACTGACCATGCGGGTATTGCGGTGCACCGAACGCGGCGCCCAATCGCCCTTGCGGACTTCGTCGAGCATCGCCCCGCGGATGCGAATACCGGCATAGGTCTCGAAACTGGCGCCCTTGCTGGCGTCGTATTTGTTCGACACTTCAAGCAGGCCGATCATGCCGGCCTGGATCAAGTCCTCGACCTGCACACTGGCCGGCAACCGCGCCAGCAAGTGATAGGCGATACGCTTGACCAGCGGCGCATAACGCTCGATCAATTCGTACTGGGCGTCCCGTGCCGATTTTTTGTAGAGATGGTTGTAACCGCTGGCTGTCATAACACGGGCCCTGCTGTTTGTTGCACAAGACGCTCGACGAAAAATTCCAGATGCCCGCGGGGGTTGGCCGGCAGTGGCCAGGTATCGACCTTCTGGGCGATCGCCTTGAACGCCAGCGCGCATTTGGAACGTGGAAAGGCTTCATAGACGGCACGTTGCTTCTGGACGGCCTTGCGCACGCTCTCGTCGTAAGGCACGGCACCGACATATTGTAGGGCGACGTCCAGGAAGCGATCGGTGACCTTCGTCAACTTGGCGAACAGGTTGCGTCCTTCCTGTGGGCTCTGGGCCATGTTGGCCAGGACACGGAAGCGGTTCATGCCATAGTCGCGGTTAAGCAGTTTGATCAGGGCGTAGGCGTCGGTGATGGACGTCGGTTCGTCGCAGACCACCAGCAGCACTTCCTGGGCGGCGCGCACGAAACTGACGACCGAGTCGCCGATGCCGGCCGCGGTATCGATCACCAGCACATCGAGGTTGTCGCCAATGTCGCTGAACGCCTGGATCAGGCCCGCGTGCTGGGCCGGGGTCAGGTGAACCATGCTCTGGGTGCCGGAGGCAGCCGGCACGATGCGAATCCCGCCCGGCCCCTGCAACAGCACGTCGCGCAGTTCGCAACGGCCCTCGATCACGTCCGCCAGGGTGCGTTTGGGGGTCAGCCCCAGCAACACGTCGACGTTCGCCAGGCCCAGGTCGGCGTCCAGCAGCATGACTCGTCGGCCAAGCTCTGCCAGAGCCAGGGACAAGTTCACTGACACGTTAGTCTTCCCGACGCCACCTTTGCCGCCGGTCACCGCGATCACCTGTACGGGATGCATGCTGCCCATGTTCGTTCTTTACCTTGTCTTCTTAGACGGAGGCCACATTACTGGCTGCGCGTTCGCATAAGGAACAATGCATGGCAGACCATCGATGTAGGTACAAAAAATATTCATGATTACCTCAGCCGACCTGCTTGGTCGGGCTGTGGTAGATGTCAGCGAACATGTCAGCCATGGCTTCTTCGCTGGGTTCTTCCTGCATTTGCACACTCACGGCACGACTGACCAGTTGATGACGGCGCGGCAGATGCAAATCATCCGGGAT
This sequence comes from Pseudomonas sp. OA65, assembly GCF_017498305.1. Lineage (NCBI taxonomy): Bacteria > Pseudomonadati > Pseudomonadota > Gammaproteobacteria > Pseudomonadales > Pseudomonadaceae > Pseudomonas > Pseudomonas sp. OA65. The sequence goes on along the minus strand of NZ_JAGDEZ010000025.1, from coordinate 74,222 downwards.
CCGCGGCCCGTCGGTCAGGTAGGCGACCGGCAGTTCATGACCGATCGCCAGGCTCAACACCTCGCCCAGGCTTGCCGTTTCGTCCAGCTTAGTCAGGATGCAGCCGGCCAGCCCGCAGCGTTTGTAGCTGTGGTATGCGGCGGTTAGAACCTGTTTCTGGCTGGTGGTTGCCAACACGAGATAATTTTTTGACTTGATACCGCGTCCGGCCAGGCTTTCGAGCTGCATGCGCAGGGCTGGATCGCTGGCTTGCAGGCCGGCGGTATCGATCAGCACGACGCGTTTGCGCAGCAGCGGCTCCAGCGCCTGAGCCAGGGATTGGCCCGGATCCACATGGGTCACCGACACATTGAGGATCCGGCCCAGGGTCTTGAGTTGCTCCTGGGCACCGATGCGGAAACTGTCCATGCTCACCAGGGCGATGCTCTGGGCGCCGTACTTGAGTACATAACGGGCGGCGAGCTTGGCCAGGGTGGTGGTCTTGCCCATGCCGGCAGGACCGACCATGGCAATCACCCCGCCCTCTTCCAGCGGCTCGACTTCCGGCGTGGCGATCATGCGTGCCAGGTGCGCCAGCAACATGCGCCAGGCCTGGCGCGGCTCGTCGATACCATTGATCAGCGCCAGCAGGTCGCGGGACAACGGGCCGGACAGGCCGATGCGTTGCAGGCGACGCCACAGGTTGGCCTGGGCCGGACGGCTGCCTTGCAGCTGGTTCCAGGCCAGGGAGCCAAGCTGGACTTCCATCAGCTCGCGCAGGCTGTTGAGTTCAAAGCGCATCGAGTCCAGCGCGCGCGGGTCGACACCGCGGACTGGCGCGGCCGGTGCCGGCTCTGGACGACGCGGTTCGGCCTGGGCCTGCTCGATCAGCGGTTCGGCGGCAGTCAACGGCAGGCCGGCGGTCAGCGGTTGACCGGCGAACAATTGACGATTGGTGCCCGGCGCACCTTCGCCTTCGCTGCTGCGCAGGCTCAGTTCGGCCTGGGCGCTGGCGATGCGCGATTGGGTCTTGCGCAGCTCGTCTTCGAGTTCCATGTTCGGAATTCGCGGAGCCAGCGCCGACAATTTGTAATCCAGGGCCGCCGTCAGCTCGACACCGCCGGCGATACGACGATTGCCAATGATGGCTGCTTCAGCGCCCAACTCGTCACGAACCAGTTTCATGGCCTGACGCATGTCTGCGGCGAAAAAACGCTTCACTTGCATAAACCACTACCTCAGCCGTTGGGCCCTACTGTCGCAACGATGGTCACTTGCTTGTTGTCCGGTATTTCCTGGTACGCCAGCACATGCAGCCCCGGGACCGCGAGGCGTCCGAACCGCGAGAGCATCGCGCGAATCGGACCGGCCACCAGCAGGATCACCGGTTGGCCTTGCATCTCTTGCCGCTGGGCTGCCTCGATCAGCGAACGCTGCAGCTTCTCGGCCATGCTTGGCTCCAGCAGAACACCCTCTTCCGAGCCTTGTCCTGCCTTCTGCAGACTATTGAGCAATATCTGTTCCAACCTTGGCTCCAAGGTGATCACAGGCAGCTCAGACTCAGTGCCTACAATGCTTTGGACGATTGCGCGGGACACACCAACCCGAACCGCGGCCACCAGGGCGGCGGTATCTTGACTCTTGGAAGCGTTGTTGGCGATGGCCTCGGCAATACTGCGTATGTCGCGCACAGGCACTTGTTCGGCCAGCAGCGCCTGCAACACCTTGAGCAATTGCGACAACGAAACCACGCCCGGCACCAACTCTTCAGCCAGCTTCGGCGAGCCTTTGGCCAGTACTTGCAGGAGTTGCTGGACTTCCTCGTGGCCAATCAGCTCGCTGGAGTGCTTGTACAGGATCTGGTTCAAGTGGGTCGCCACCACGGTACTGGCATCCACCACGGTGTAGCCGAGGGACTGGGCCTGGGCCCGCTGACTGATTTCGATCCACACCGCCTCCAGGCCAAAAGCCGGATCCTTGGCGGTGATGCCGTTGAGGCTGCCGTACACCTGACCGGGGTTGATCGCCAGTTCGCGATCGGGGTAGATCTCGGCTTCGGCCAGGATCACCCCCATCAACGTCAGGCGATAGGCGCTCGGCGCCAGGTCGAGGTTGTCGCGGATATGCACGGTGGGCATCAGGAAGCCCAGGTCCTGGGAGAGCTTCTTGCGCACCCCCTTGATCCGCGCCAGCAACTGACCACCCTGGTTGCGGTCGACCAATGGAATCAGGCGATAACCGACTTCCAGGCCGATCATGTCGATTGGCGTCACGTCATCCCAGCCCAATTCCTTGGTTTCCATGGCGCGGGCCGGCGACGGCAGCAGTTCCTGCTGGCGCTTGACCTCTTGCAGGGCCTGGACTTTCTGCACGTTCTGCTTCTTCCAGAACAGGTAGGCACCGCCAGCCGCCAGGGCCGCCATGCTCAGGAAGGAGAAATGCGGCATCCCTGGCACGATCCCCATCACCGCCATCAAGCCAGCTGCCACCGCCAAGGCCTTGGGCGAGGCAAACATCTGCCGGCCGATCTGCTTGCCCATGTCTTCGGAGCCCGAAGCACGGGTCACCATGATCGCGGCGGCTGTGGATAACAGCAGTGATGGCAATTGCGCCACCAAACCGTCACCGATGGTCAACAAGGCGTAGACCTTGCCGGCGTCACCGAAGGTCATGCCATGCTGGAAGATACCGACGGCCATGCCGCCGATCAGGTTGATGAACAGAATCAACAGGCCGGCGATGGCGTCACCGCGCACGAATTTGCTGGCACCGTCCATGGAGCCGTAGAACTCGGCTTCCTGGGCCACTTCCAGGCGACGCAGCTTGGCCTGGCTCTGGTCGATCAGGCCGGCGTTGAGGTCGGCGTCGATCGCCATCTGCTTGCCGGGCATCGCATCGAGGGTGAAACGCGCGCTCACCTCGGAAATCCGCCCGGCGCCCTTGGTCACCACGACGAAATTGATGATCATCAGGATGGCGAACACCACGATACCGACCACGTAGTTACCGCCGATCACCACTTCGCCGAAGGCCTGGATCACCTTACCGGCGGCGGCGTGGCCCTCATGGCCATGAATCATCACCACCCGGGTGGACGCCACGTTCAGCGCCAGGCGCAACAGCGTGGCCACCAGCAGGATGGTCGGAAATACGGCGAAATCCAGCGGCCGCAGGGCGTAGACGCACACCAGCAGCACCACGATCGACAGGGCGAGGTTAAACGTGAAAAACACGTCCAGCAGGAACGGCGGCACCGGCAGCATCATCATGGCGAGCATGACCAGCAGCAACAGCGGCACGCCCACATTACCCCGGCTGAGGTCTACGACATTGCTGCGCGCGGCGCTGAGTAACTGAGAGCGATCCACCAATATTCCCCGTTCCTGTGAAGCAAACTTTTGACGCCCGGAAGGGGCGCAGACGGGGTATTGCAAGAAGCCTTCCAACTTTTGTCGAGGGCGGGAATAGAGCGGCTGAAGCGAATTCAACCCTGTGGGAGCGAGCTTGCTCGCGATAGCGATTTGTCAGTCACCCAGCAGGCAACTGAACCTGCGCAATCGCGAGCAAGCTTGCTCCCACAGATAATGCTGTTCACTTCAGGTAAGGCAAACGACGAACCTGTGGCGAGGGAGCTTGCTCCCGCTGGGCCGCGAAGCGGCCCCGAAACCAGCCGAATGCGGAGCATCAGACACACCGCAGCCTGCGTTATAGCGGTCGCTGCGCAACCGAGCGGGAGCAAGCTCCCTCGCCACAGGGTTCTGGCGTTTCCAGGCAAACCTAACAGTTCTGCTAGTTCCCCTTCTGCATCCGAACTTCGATAATCCCACGGAGCTTCACCCGAACGGAGCATCGACCGTGTCAGCCAAGCGCCTCTGCACTTACCGCTATGACCCTCTGGATCGCCTCACCAGCCACGCCGTGATGACTCACGCGCCTGTCCAGCGGTTTTATTGCAAGTCTCGCCTGGCGACAGAAATCGAAGGAGCCATCAGCCGGTCAATTGTTCAACATGGCGATCAACTGCTGGCCCAGACCGAAACCCAAGGCAGCGCAAAGCAAGCGACACTATTGGCGACCGATCAACAACGCTCGGTATTGCATGCCGTTTCCGCCAATGAAAGGCAATCCCATGCCTATTCGCCTTATGGCAATCGAACTATCGACAACGGTTTGTTGAGCTTGCTCGGCTCCAATGGAGAGCGACCGGATCCGGTGACCGGGCATTATTTGCTGGGGAATGGTTATCGGGCGTTCAATCCGGTTTTGATGCGGTTTAATAGTCCGGACAGTCTGAGCCCATTTGGCGAGGGCGGATTGAATCCGTATGCATATTGCATCGGCGATCCTATCAACCGAAGAGACCCAACGGGACACATCCCCATTCCAGCTAAGATACTATCCCAGCATCGGGAGCTAGCCACGCTACTTCGAATCAAAAAGAACTTGTTATCAATAAAGAAACCGAGCCGGCTAAAAGCCGAGTCGGTTGTGAAAAAAACGCGAAAAGAACAGCAGGAGTTAATTTCAGAGGTCAAAATATTGCAAGAAGCGCTCCCGGACACACTCAAGATTGGCTCCAAACCGACTAAACATAAAACTGCTGCTGATGGATATTTCTCGCATCAGCCTAACATTCCGTTCGACGAACAGGGGGTACCGGCCCCCCAAAAAGCCTACACTGAAACCGATGCTTCCGGAGCAACAGGACTGAGTACGGTATTCTTTGACGACCCAATAGATTTTTTTCGTAAGCAAGCCTTAAAAACAGACACCCCAGGCAGCAAAAACGAGGCTTTTCGCGATGTCATGCTTGCGAAAGCAAGCGAGGCCATTGAAAGAAAAGATCAATATATCCGCAAGCACCTTATAGGAACCGCTAATCTGCGCCGATAAGTACTCAAGAATCACGCCGCAAATCCGGCGGAATCGGCAAATCCTTGAGCGGCTCCGGGCGCTTGCCCTTGCCCGCGCGGTGCTGGCGGATCTGGTAGACGTAGGCCAGGACCTGGGCCACGGCCAGGTACAGGCCGCCAGGGATTTCCTGGTCGAGTTCGGTGGAGTAGTAGATCGACCGCGCCAGCGCCGGGGATTCGAGCAGCATTACTTCGTTGGCGACGGCGATCTCACGGATCTTCAGCGCCAGGAAGTCACTGCCTTTGGCCAGCAACACGGGGGCGTTGCCTTTTTCGGGGTCGTACTTGAGGGCGACGGCGTAGTGCGTCGGGTTGGTGATGACCACATCGGCGTCGGGAATCGCCGCCATCATCCGCCGCTGGGAGACCTCGCGCTGCAACTGGCGGATCCGCTGCTTGACCTCCGGCTTGCCTTCCGCGTCCTTGTGCTCGTCGCGCACTTCCTGCTTGGTCATCAACAGCTTCTGCTTGCTCTGATAGAGCTGGATCGGCACGTCGATGGCGGCGATCAGGATCAAGCCGCAGGCCATCCACAATGTGCTCCAGCCCACTAATTGCACGCTGTGGATAATCGCCTGTTCCAGCGGTTCGTGAGCAATGCGCAGCAGATCGTCGATGTCGGCCTGCAACACCGTCAGCGCAACGAACAGAACCAGCAGGAACTTCCCGAATGCCTTGAGCAACTCCATCAGCGCCGTGGTGGAAAACATGCGCTTGAGGCCGGCGGCCGGATTCATCCGGCTGAACTTGGGGGCCAGGCTTCCGGCGGCGAACAGCCAGCCGCCCAGGGAAATGGGGCCGATCACCGCAGCCAGCAGCAAGCAGATCAGGATCGGCTGCACCGCCAGGATCGCGATTTTGCCCGAGTGCAGCAGATGCTGGGCCATGGACCCCGGAGAGAGCAGCACCTCACGGGGCAGGGAGAAATTCAGGCGCATGATTTCCAGCAGGTCCAAGGCCAACCCGCCGCCATAAATCAACAACCCACCCGCCCCGGCCAGCATCACCGCCAGCGTGTTGAGTTCCTTCGAGCGGGCGATCTCGCCCTTTTCACGGGATTCGCGCAGGCGCTTTTCCGTGGGGTCTTCTGTCTTGTCCTGACCACTCTCGCTTTCGGCCATGGTTCAGCGTGCCTGTGCCATGTCGCGCAGCAGCTGCAAGGCCTGGGCGGCCAGCGGCTGATACTGGTTGAGGATATCCCCCAGGCTGACCCAGAAAATCACCATGCCCAGCACGAGCGTTAGCGGGAAGCCGATGGAGAAAATATTCAACTGCGGCGCCGCCCGGGTCATCACGCCAAACGCGATGTTGACCACCAGCAACGCGGTGATCGCTGGCAATACCAGCACCATCGCAGCCCCCAGGACCCAACCGAGCTTGCCGGCGATTTCCCAGAAATGATTGACCAGCAAAGCGCTACCCACCGGCATGGTGGTAAAACTCTCGGTCAAAACCTCGAACACCACCAGATGCCCGTTCATGGCGAGAAACAGCAACGTGACCAACATCGTCAGAAACTGACCGATCACCGCTGTGTTGACGCCGTTGGTCGGGTCGATCATGGAGGCGAAGGCCATGCCCATCTGGATCGAAATGATTTGCCCAGCCACCACGAATGCCTGGAAAAACAGCTGCAGCGAGAACCCCATCAAGGCGCCGATGAGAATTTGCTCCGCCACCAGCATCAGCGCACTGAGATCCAGGGCATTGACCGGCGGCATCGGCGGCAGCCCGGGGGCGATGACCACCGTGATCGCCAGGGCCAGATACAGGCGCACCCGGGTGGGTACCAATGTCGTGCCAAAGACCGGCATGCTCATCAGCACCGCGGTGACGCGAAACAGCGGCAGGATGAACGATGCCACCCAGGAACTGATCTGGGTGTCTGTCAGTTCGAGCATCGACATGGGGTCAGCCGATCAACTGCGGAATACTGCCGTACAACTGCAGGATGTATTCCATGAATGTTTGCACCAGCCAGGGGCCGGCGACGATCAACGTCACCAGCATCACCAGCAGGCGCGGCAGGAAGCTCAAGGTCTGTTCGTTGATCTGGGTCGCGGCCTGGAACATCGCCACCAGCAAGCCTACCAGCAGGCTGGGGATCACCAGGATGGCAACCATCATGGTCGTCAGCCAGAGCGCTTCACGGAACAGGTCTACCGCTACTTCAGGCGTCATATCGTCCTACCCGCACAAGAGGCCTAAACACCGCCGAAACTGCCCGCCAGCGTACCGATGATCAGCGCCCAGCCATCCACCAATACGAACAGCATGATCTTGAACGGCAGGGAAATGATCAGCGGCGAGAGCATCATCATACCCATGGCCATCAGCACGCTGGCGACTACCAGGTCGATGATCAGGAACGGGATGAAAATCATGAAGCCGATCTGGAACGCCGTTTTCAGCTCGGACGTCACGAATGCCGGCACCAGGATCGTCAGCGGTGCCTGGTCGGCACTCGGGATGTCGGTGCGCTTGGACAGGCGCATGAACAATTCCAGGTCACTGCTGCGAGTCTGGGCCAGCATGAAGTCCTTGATCGGCACCTGGGCCTTGGCCACGGCGTCCTGGGCGCTCAGTTGTTCCGCCAGGTAAGGCTGCAGCGCATCCCGGTTCACCCGGTCGAACACGGGCGCCATGATGAACATGGTCAGAAACAGCGCCATGCCGGTGAGGATCTGGTTCGAGGGGGTCTGCTGCAGGCCCAGGGCCTGGCGCAGGATCGAAAAGACAATGATGATCCGGGTGAAGCTGGTCATCAGCATGACGAACGCCGGAATGAAACTCAGCGCCGTCATGATCAGCAGGATCTGCAAGCTGACCGAATATTCCTGGGCCCCTTCGGCGTTGGTTCCCAGAGTGATCGCAGGGATCGACAGCGGGTCGGCGGCGAACGCCAGCGGTGCGGCCAGCATCAAGGCCAATGCCAACAGAATGCGCAACGGCATTACTTTTTATCCTTTTGGTCTTTCCCTAGCAGCTCCATGAGGCGCTGGGCAAATTCGGGGCTGGCCGACTCGGTGGAGGGTACCTGCACCGGCTCCTTGAGGACGTGCAAGGCGGTGATGGCGCCCGGACTCAGGCCCAGCAGGATCTGCTCGTTGCCGACCTGCACCAGCACCAGCCGGTCGCGCGGCCCAAGCGCGCGGGAACCGACGATGTCGATGACCTGGCCCTTGCCGGTCGGCCCCGCCTGTTGCACGCGCCGCAGCAGCCAAGCGAGAAAAAAGATCAAGCCCAGCACCAATAGCAAGCCGAGTACCAGTTGCGCCAGTTGCCCGGCGATCCCAGTGCTCGCCGCCGGCGCAACGGCCGCCGTGGCAACCGGTTCGGCCGCCAGCACGCTCAAGGGCAGCATCGACGCTGCGACGAAAAAACCTTTCACTCAGCGCAGCTTCTTGATGCGTTCGCTTGGGCTGATCACGTCCGTCAGGCGAATGCCGAACTTCTCGTTGACCACCACCACTTCGCCATGGGCGATCAAGGTGCCGTTGACCAGCACGTCGAGCGGCTCGCCGGCCAGGCGGTCCAGCTCGATCACCGAGCCTTGGTTGAGTTGCAACAGGTTGCGGATGTTGATATCGGTGCTGCCCACTTCCATGGAGATGGACACCGGAATATCGAGGATCACGTCCAGGTTCGGCCCGTCCAGCGTCACCTGTTCGTTGCTCTTGGGCACGCTGCCAAACTCTTCCATCGGCAAGCGATTGGAGCCGTGGTTACCGCTATCGGCGGCCAGCAAGGCATCGATGTCAGCCTGCCCGGCATCGCCGGTTTCTTCCAGGGCCGCGGCCCATTCGTCGGCCAGCGCCTGGTCATCCTGGGTGTTCATATCGTTAGCCATCATTTGTCCTCGGCGGGCAAAAATCAGTTAGAAACGCAAACTTAAAAATTCGACACCGCTCAGCGGCGTTCGATCGGCTCGATCACCTGCAACGCCAGGTTGCCTTTGTGAGAGCCCATCTTGACCTTGAAGGCCGGTACGCCATTGGCGCGCATGATCATGTCGTCGGGCATCTCGACCGGAATGATGTCACCCGGCTGCATGTGCAGGATGTCCCGCAGGCGCAGTTGGCGCCGGGCGACGGTCGCGCCGATCGGCACATCGACGTCGAGCACGTCCTGGCGCAAGGCGTTGATCCAGCGCTCGTCCTGGTCGTCGAGGTCCGACTGGAAACCGGCGTCGAGCATTTCCCGCACCGGCTCGATCATCGAATACGGCATGGTCACGTGCAGGTCGCCGCCACCGCCATCGAGTTCGATGTGGAAGGTCGAGACCACGATGGCTTCGCTCGGGCCGACGATGTTGGCCATGGCCGGGTTCACTTCCGAGTTGATGTACTCGAAGTTCACTTCCATGATCGCCTGCCAGGCCTCCTTCAAATCGATGAAGGCCTGCTCCAGCACCATGCGCACCACCCGCAACTCGGTCGGGGTGAATTCGCGACCTTCGATCTTGGCGTGACGACCGTCGCCGCCGAAGAAGTTGTCCACCAGCTTGAACACCAGCTTGGCGTCGAGAATGAACAACGCGGTGCCGCGCAACGGCTTGATCTTCACCAGGTTGAGGCTGGTGGGCACGTACAGCGAATGCACGTACTCGCCGAACTTCATCACCTGCACGCCACCCACGGCCACGTCGGCCGAGCGGCGCAGCATGTTGAACATGCTGATGCGGGTGTACCGGGCGAAACGCTCGTTGATCATTTCCAGGGTCGGCATGCGTCCGCGAACGATGCGATCCTGGCTGGTCAGGTCGTAGCTTTTGACGCTGCCCGGTTCAGCAGCGTTTTCGGTCTGTACCAGACCGTCGTCGACACCATGCAACAGCGCATCGATTTCGTCCTGGGACAGCAGGTCCTGCACGGCCATGTCGTGTTCCTACTGCAATACGAAGTTAGTGAAGAGCAACTGTTCGATCACCACTTTGCCGAGCTCTTTCTGAGCCACTTCCTGCACGCTGGCCGTGGCTTTCTGGCGCAGCATTTCCTGGCCGACGGGTGTGGCCAGGGTGTCGAAACTCTGTCCGGAAAACAGCATCACCAGGTTGTTACGGATCAGCGGCATGTGCACCCGCAGCGCTTCCAGGTCTGCCTGGTTGCGACCCTGCAAAGTAATGCTGACCTGCATGTAGCGCTGACGACCGTTCACCGTGTAGTTGGCCACGAAGGCCGGCGCCATCGGTTCGAAAATCGCCGGCTGCTTGCCCACTGGCGCGACTTCGGCCGCTGCCGCCGCCGGCTTGCTTTGAGCGCTGTGCATGAAATACCAGGTTGCCCCCACGGACACGCCGATCGCCAGGAGCAAACCCACCACGATCATGATGATCAGCTTGAGTTTGCCTTTGGTTGCGGGGTCTTTTACAGCTGCTGCTTCGCTCTTCGCCATGCCAATAATCCGTCACTAATCGGGGTTTTCACTGTTGCACGGCAAGGCTGGAGCAAGTGTTATGCCAGAAGTGTCGGCACTCAGGATGACGGGGCAGATGCGATCTACAGAACCCATGAAAACCAATGTGGGAGCGAGCCTGCTCGCGATAGCGGTGGATCAGTTCCGAACAAGGTGACTGACAGTCCGCTTTCGCGAGCAGGCTCGCTCCCACAGAGGGCATCAAAAGATCAGGCGTAGTAGTCGACCGCGCTGGTGCCGATGACGCTGGTCGTGCTCGCGGCCACTTCAGCGATGCCGGCCGGCGTGGCTTCATCCGCGGTATCCACCGATCCACCGGAGGATGCCGTACGCCCGGCCCGGGCCTGCTGCTGGGCTTGCTGTTCCTGGTTCTGCGAACCACGGGATTGGTCCGATACACTGACGTCGACCTGACCCATGCCCTGCTGGGCAAAGCTGTCCCGCAGGCGATGCATCTGGCCTTCGAGGGCTTCGCGAACGCCGGAGTGGGCGCTCATGAAGGTGACCTGGGTCTGCTGGTCCGGAACCATATTCACCCGGATATCCAGGCGCCCGAGCTCGGCGGGCTGCAATTGGATGTCGGCCGCCTTGAGATTGACGCTGGACAGGTACATCACCCGGTTCACCACCTCTTCGGTCCAACCGCTCTGGTTCATCGCGATAGGTTGGTTGATCGGCACCGCATTGGCGGTTTTGGGCGTGGCGGCCTGGGTCAGTGCAGCCAGGCGGTTGGCGAAATCGTCCACGCGGGTGTCGCTGGACGCTGCGCCCAAGTCCTTGAGGCCCTCGCTGATCAAGCCGCCGAAGGCCTTGTCACCGCCCTGGCTGCCGGACTCGGTGCTGTTCTGGTCGGCTTGCACGCTGAGCATGCTGGCCATGCCGGCGGCGAAGGTCTGCGCCGAAGTCGGCTCGCCGTCGAGCGACGCCGGGGCAGCGCTCTTGGGCTGCGCCTGGCTGCTGGCGGAAACATGACCGCTCTGCTCCATCGCCAAGCGCAAGGCGGGCAATGCGTCGAGCGGATCGGCTTGTGGGTCGAAGGCTGGATCGACGACCGGAACCGCTGGTTGGGCCGGCGCGGCCAATGGGACGAGCGGTGCCGAGACCGCAGTCGTTACCTGAGCCTCAGCCGTGACCACCACGGGGGCAGGTTCGGCCGGGGCTGCCGCGACCGGCACCGTCACATCCGGCAGCACGCCTGGGTCCAGACTTGGATCGACCGGCGCCGCATCCGCCACCGGCGCTTCAACCGAGTCGGCGTCGTTATCGCTGGCCGTTTTGTCGTCGGTGCTGGCGGGTTTGTCCGCGGGCAAGGGTTTGCCGCTATCGGCAACCGTCGGTTCCGGGGCGGCAGAAGTTTCGTTGCCGGATTCTTTTTTGACGGTGTTGTCGGCAACCTTGTCGCGCGCCGATTTCACCATGGGCTCAGGGGCCGCCGCGGCTTTGGCAGGCGCCTGCCTGGCGAAGACTTGAGCGAAGCTGGAGGCTCTATCCCCGAGGTCCGGGGCCGCTGCCGGTGAATTGACGGCGACCTGGGGCTTGGCCTGGACGGAGGCCTGAAGCAATGAATTAGGGGTGACGGGCATAAAAAAGGTCTCCGCTGCACTGGGATCAAGGTACAGTCGAGACTAGGCAATGCAAGGCACGGGCCAACGTTTACCCGGCCATCAAATCTCAGCAGTGGAAGCCTTCTCGCTCTTCTCGGCACAGCTTGCGTACATGGGCGAATTCGCTGTCGATTTCGTTGACCAGGTTTTCGATACCGCCCAATGACGGCTGCTTGGCACGTTGCTCCAGCTCGCCGCACAACTCGGCCAGGCGAATGGCGCCCATGTTGCTGCTGCTGCCCTTGAAGCTGTGGGCGGTGGCGCTCAGCTTTTCAGCGTCCCGCGCCTCATGCAGCACGCGCAGACGAGCCTCGGAGTCGTTGAGAAACGTATCCAGCAACTCCGGATACCCCTCCTCCATGACTTCCTTCAACGTGCTAAGCACGTCGCGGTCCAGATGAATCTCGTTCACTTGTTCGCTCCCTGATCAAGAATGGCCCCAATTATGCCAGAGCCTCCCAGAAAAACTCCACGCGCGCTCTACGACCATCGTCTGACCAACTGGCCTGTTGGCTCAGTTGGCGCACCAGGCTCACACCGCGCCCCGACAACCGATCACTGTCCACGGGCCGTGCCAGCACCCGGTCCACATCGAACCCTTCGCCACTGTCTTCGACTTCGATGGCCAGGCGACCACCCTCGCCATTTGGCGAAACGTGCATGTGCACCCGCACGTAACCGTCGCTCAATTCATCCAGGCGCGTATTGCGCTCCCGGTAGTAGCGGGCAAAACCCGCCGCATCACGCTTGAGACTCGAGTCGAGGCCCAGCACCCCGTGATCCAGGGCATTGGAGTAGAGCTCCGATATGACACTGTAGAGGGCGCCACTCTGCGCCCTGAGCCCATGCACCTCCAGCAGCAATTGCAACAGATAGGGCATCGGGTTGAAGCGCTTGAGCGTCTGCGCCCGGAACTCGAAGCTCACCGACCAATCCAGCGGGCTGGACTGACCGCTATCAGAATAGACTGGCGGTGGCGGATTGAGTTGCGTCGGAGCGACCAGCCGCACCTCGACCATGCTGAAGTCGTCACGGGCCTCACCGCGAAAATCCCGCAGGGCCTGCTGGATATCCTCGAAAAGACGGTCAGGTTCACGGTTGGCCGAAAACACCTGTTGCAACCGCTCCACGCCAAACGGCTGGTCGTCGCGGTCACTGGTCTCGATGACGCCATCGGACAGCAGGAACACCCGATCTCCCAGCGACATCGAATGCACTTCGGTGCGGTCATCGAACAACTGCGGGGTAAGCACGCCCAATGGCAGGTGTCGCGCCGGCAAGGGTGTGCGCACGCCGCTGAGGCTGTCATGGAGGTAACCATCGGGCATGCCGCCGTTCCAGATCTCCACCGTGCAACGCTGGAAGCTCAGGCATAACAGCGTCGCGCAACAGAACATGTCCACCGGCAGGATGCGTTTGAGCTTGGCATTCATCTCCCGCAGGATCTGCGCCAGGCCATAGCCCTTGGCCGTCATCCCGTAGAACACTTCCGCCAGGGGCATCGCGCCGACCGCCGCCGGCAAACCGTGCCCGGTGAAATCCCCCAGCAGAACGTGCATGTCGCCGGCCGGGTTGAACGCCGCCAGCAACAGATCGCCGTTGAACAAGGCATAGGGCGATTGCAGGTAGCGGATGTTCGGCGCGCTCAGGCACCCGGAATGGGCGATCTTGTCGAACACGGCCTTGGCCACCCGCTGCTCGTTGAGCAGGTAGTCATGGTGCCGGGAAATCTGGTCGCGCTGCTCCACCACTGTGGCCTGCAACCGGCGCAAGCGGTCCATGGCCTTGATCTTGGCTGCCAGGATCACTTGGTTGTAGGGTTTTGCCAGGAAATCGTCACCACCTGCTTCCAGGCAACGGGCCAGGGCTTCGCTCTCGGTCAGCGAGGTGAGGAAAATGATCGGGACCAACTGGTCCCCGGCCAACTGCTTGATTTTCTGCGCCGCTTCGAAGCCGTCCATCACCGGCATCATTGCGTCCATCAGCACCAGATGCGGACGCTGCTCCAGATAGACATCGACCGCTTCGGCGCCATCGGCCGCCGTGAGCACGTGATGCCCCTGGCGGCGGACAATGGTCGACAGCAGCAGTCGATCAGCGGCGCTGTCTTCGGCAATCAGGACCGTCAGTGATTCCGACGACGATTGCATGGCGATCAACTGATGTCGAACAGCTTGTCGAAATTGGAGATCGCGAGGATTTTCTTGACGTCGCTGCTGCTGTTGACGACGCGGATATCCGACTGGTCGCCACCGGCATGATCGCGCAACAGCAGGAGCATGCCCAAGGCGGAACTGTCGAGGTAGGTGGCTTCTTTCAAATCCACCACGATGGAGTCAGGTTTCTTGTGGAGCCGCTCATAGGACTCACGAAATTCCTGATGCCGCCCGAAATCGAATCGACCTTTGATCGAAATCGTCAGCTTATGCCCATCGGGGGATACTTCGGTAACGACTGACATGATCGGCTTCCTTGTCATGGACATACGTGTACAAGGTGTAGCATCTGGTAAAGATCTGAGCAAGGTTTTGCCTCGTTCATCCGACAAAATCCTCGTTTCGCATCAGTAGGGATTCTGTCGCGGCAGGCGCTGGGACAATTCATCGAGCAGTTTCTGTTCGCGCTTGTCTTCCAGTTGCCGCGCCTCATCGATATAACGCTGCACCAGTTTGCGCAGCCCTTCGACTCGGGCGAACGCTTCTTGCCAGCTCTGGCGGGCCTTCTCCAGGTTGTTCTGGTGCCAGACAAGGCTCTGGCGCTGCTGATCGATGGCAGTGCCCAGTTGCGCAAGAAATCCTTGGTAACCCAACAACCACTGCCCCGACACCCCATGGGCGCCACGGGCGATCCATTGCTCCTGATATTCGAGTCGAAAGTTCTCGAGGTCTGCCAGCTTGCTCTCGGCAACGGCCACTTGTCCCTGGAAATACGCCAGGCGCTGGACGGCAGTCTTCTCGGCCTTTTCCGCCATGTCCACCACGGGTGCCAGGCGTGCCGCACGACTCGTCGCCATGGCCGGTTACGTGCCCGAGACCGGGGCGAAGATCGTCTGCAGGTGCGCCTCGCTGGCGCCCATGCCGATATTGTCGTTCAAGCTCTGGCGCAGGTAGACGGCCATGGATGGGTAAAGGCTGATGGCAGTGTCGGTCTCGCGGTCGCCGCCGGGCACATAGGCGCCGACGCTGATCAGGTCGCGGCTTTGCTGGTAGCGCGACCAGTACTGCTTGAACTGCTGGGCCCGTTTCATATGCTCGGCACTGATCACCGACGGCATGACCCGGCTGATGGACGCCTCGATGTCGATGGCCGGGTAGTGACCTTCTTCGGCCAGGCGCCTGGACAGCACGATGTGTCCGTCCAGCACGCCCCGTGCCGAGTCGGCGATAGGGTCTTGCTGGTCGTCACCTTCGGACAGCACGGTATAGAACGCGGTGATCGAACCACCGCCCTTCTCCGCATTGCCGGCGCGCTCGACCAGTTTTGGCAGCTTGGCGAACACCGAAGGCGGATAACCCTTGGTGGCCGGCGGCTCGCCGATGGCCAGGGCGATTTCCCGCTGGGCCTGGGCGAAACGAGTGAGCGAATCCATCAGCAACAGGACGTTCTTGCCCTTGTCGCGAAAATACTCGGCGATGCGCGTGCAATACATGGCTGCCCGCAAGCGCATCAGCGGTGCATCGTCCGCTGGCGACGCCACCACGACCGAACGTTTGAGCCCTTCCTCGCCGAGGATGTGCTCGATGAATTCCTTCACCTCGCGACCCCGCTCGCCGATCAACCCCACCACGATAATGTCGGCTTCGGTGAAGCGGGTCATCATGCCCAGCAGCACACTCTTACCTACGCCGGTACCGGCAAACAGGCCCAGGCGCTGGCCACGACCGACCGTCAACAAACCGTTGATGCAACGGATGCCCACGTCCAGCGGCACGCTGATGGGGTCACGCTTGAGGGGGTTGATCGTCGGGCCGTCCATCGGCACCCAGTCTTCGGCCTTCATGCCGCCCTTGCCGTCCAAGGCCCGTCCGGCCCCGTCCAGCACGCGCCCGAGCATGCTCATGCCCATGGGCAGGCGACCATTGTCGGCCAGGGGTACCACGCGCGCGCCGGGGGCGATGCCGGCGACACTGCCCACTGGCATCAAGAAAACCTTGCTGCCGGAGAAGCCCATGACTTCGGCTTCGACCTGCACGGGGTGGTAGCTGTCGTCGTTGATCACCATGCAGCGGCTGCCCATGGCGGCACGCAGGCCCTCGGCTTCGAGGGTCAGGCCGACCATGCGCAGCAGGCGGCCTTCCAGGATCGGTTGGCCGGCCAGTTCGCTGGCCTCGGCGTAGCTGCCCAGGCGCTTGGCGAAGCTGGTTCGCTCAAGGCGCATCGCGGCTTTCCGGTGCAGAAGTGTCAAATTCAGGCACGTCCAATCCCTCC
Organism: Pseudomonas sp. OA65; assembly: GCF_017498305.1. NCBI lineage: Bacteria > Pseudomonadati > Pseudomonadota > Gammaproteobacteria > Pseudomonadales > Pseudomonadaceae > Pseudomonas > Pseudomonas sp. OA65. The sequence continues at coordinate 57,883 of NZ_JAGDEZ010000025.1, read as the reverse complement.
TCGATCGTCGCGACATCAGCCAGGGGCTCGTCCGGCAGATCCAGGCCCAGGTCGGCGGCGGCCGGGTGCAGGGCCTGTTCGTGCAACTGGTCGAACAACTTGGCCATGATCTGGCTGATGCGGGTTTCAACGGTGGCGTCGATGCGGCTGTGTTCGGTTTCCACCCGGCAACCGCCCGGCAGCAGCGTCGCGTCCTCGACGATGCGCCAGGTTTCCTCATGGCGCTCACGCAAGGCCTTGACCAGTTCGAAGTCCTGGGGGTTGATGTACAGCCGCACGTTGCCCACGCCCAACGGCAACAGCTTGAGCGCTTCGCGCATGACCTGTTCGATCTGGGTCGAATCGATGGCCAGTTCGCGCTGGATCACTTGCTTGGCGATGTGCTGCACCAAACCCACCAGGGATTTCTCGATCTGGGTGTCCTGCTCGGCAATGGGGTCGAACAGGTTGAGCATCAGCGATTCCAACGCACGGAGCTTGGCCGTCAACGCCACATCGGCTTCCTGGCGGACCTTGAGCGTGGTGCTGTGGAAGCCTTCCTTTTCACCCACGGCAAAGCCTTCGTTGTAGGCTTCCTGGCGAATGCTCTCGACTTCCTCGAGGGTCAGTGGCTGGACTTCCTCCAGCGGCACTTCCTCCGGTTCCGGCAGCTCTTCCACCGGTTCCGGCTCAGGCTCGGGCACATGGGGGTCGAAGCTGGGCAGCGACCAGACGTCGAAACCGCCGACGTCCCGGGCGCGGATCAGGTCGCTGGGTGCTTCATCACTCTTGGCAGACATAACGACCTTAGATCATCTCTTCGCCGCCCTTGCCACCGAGAACGATCTCCCCGGCTTCGGCCATGCGGCGGGCGATGGTGAGGATTTCCTTCTGTGCGGTTTCCACGTCGCTGACGCGCACCGGGCCCTTGGCCTCGAGGTCGTCGCGCAACAGTTCGGCCGCCCGTTTGGACATGTTCTTGAAGATCTTTTCCTTGACGCCTTCGTCCGAGCCCTTGAGGGCCAGCACCAGCACATCGGACGATACTTCGCGCAACAGCGCCTGGATGCCACGGTCGTCGACATCGGACAGGTTGTTGAACACGAACATGAGGTCTTCGATCTGACCGGACAGGTCTTCGTCGAATTCGCGGATCGAGTCCATCAACTGACCTTCGATCGAACTGTCGAGGAAGTTCATGATGTCCGCCGCGCGCTTGATACCACCCAAGGTGGTGCGCGAGGCATTGGAGTTACCCGAGAACTGCTTCTCGAGAATCTGGTTCAATTCTTTCAGGGCCGCCGGCTGCACGGTGTTGAGCGACGACACCCGCAGGATGATGTCCAGGCGCACCTTATGGTCAAAGTTGCCGAGCACTTCACCGGCCTGGTCCGGATCGAGGTAAGCCACCACGATCGCCTGGATCTGCGGGTGCTCGTAACGGATCACGTCGGCAACCGCCCGCGGCTCCATCCACTTGAGGCTGTCCAGGCCGCTGGTGTTGCCACCCAACAGGATCCGGTCGATGAGGCCGTTGGCCTTGTCCTCGCCCAGGGCCTGGGTCAGCATCTTGCGCACGTAGTCGTCGGAACCGACGCCCAGGCTGGTCTGATCGCCGACGATGTCGACGAACTCGCTCATCACCTGCTCGACCTGCTCACGGTGCACGTTGCCCATTTGCGCCATGGCCACGCCCACGCGCTGGACCTCTTTGGGCCCCATGTGACGCAGCACTTGGGCGGCGTCGGTCGACCCCAGGGACAGCAGCAGGATCGCGGCTTTGTCGACCCGGGACAATTTGGCAACAGCGGCTCGATTATCACTCATCTGCGTTAATCCACTCTTTCACGACCTGGGCCACACGACCCGGGTCTTCTGCCACCAGACTCTTGATGGCGTTCAACTGAGCGTCGTAGCCTTCGCTCGGGCTTGGCAGCAGGATGCTCTGCGGCCCGCCGAGGCTGACGCGATCGTTGGCCAATTCGCCATCCAGGCCGCCCATGCCTCCCAGCTCGACATCGCCCAAGCCTGCCAACTGCTTGTTCTTGCCGCCGCCGGTGATGTTGTTGAGCACCGGACGCAGTACACCGAAGACCAATATCAGGATGAACAACACTCCCAATACTTGCTTGACCACATCCCAGAACCAGGGTTGCGAATAAAACGGAATGTCAGCGACTTCTTCACCGCGCTCCAGGGAGAACGGCACGTTGATCACGCTGACGCTGTCGCCACGGCTGGCGTCGAAACCGACCGCGTCCTGCACCAGGCGAGTGAAGCGCGCCAATTCGTCGGCAGTCCAGGGCGCACGGCTGGTTTCGCCGTTGGCCGGGTTGACCTTGACCTGATCGTCCACCACCACGGCGACCGACAGGCGATTCAAACGGCCCTGCTGCTGCTTGGTGTGGCTGATGGAACGGTCGAGCTCGAAGTTCTTGGTGGATTGCTGACGCTTGTCGGCCGGGTACGGCGCGAGCATCGGCTGGCCGGTGGCCGGATCCATGATTTGCTGGCCATTGGCATCGATCAACGGCTGGCCTGGCTGCACCATGCCGGCGGCCGCCGTAGCACCACCGGTGGTTTGCGGCGCGCTGGCCGGCGACGGCGGCTGGTTGCTCAGGGCACCGGGCACGCCCTGCGGACCATTGCTGGCGGTACGCTGCTCGTTCACCGATTGCTCGCTGCGCAACGCCGGTTGATCCGGGTTGAACTGCTCGGAAGTCGATTCGACGGCGCTGAAATCCACATCCGCGGAGACTTCGGCCTTGTAGCGACCATTGCCCAGGATGGGTTGCAGAATGTTATGTACCCGCTGGGTGAACATGCCTTCCATGCGACGGCTGTAGTCGTATTGCTTGCCGGCCATGGTCAGTTCGGAATTTTCCGCCTGGTCGGACAGCAGGTTGCCCTTCTGGTCGACCACGGTGATCTGCGACTTGCTCAGCTCGGGTACGCTGGTCGCCACCAGATTGATAATGGCAACGACCTGGCCTGGCTCAAGGGAGCGGCCGGAATACAGTTCGACCAATACCGAAGCACTCGGCTTGCGCTCATCGCGCACGAACACCGAGCTTTTCGGAATCGCCAAGTGCACACGGGCGCCCTTGACGTTGTTCAGGCTGGAAATGGTCCGTGCCAGCTCACCTTCCAGGCCGCGACGATAACGGGTCGCTTCCATGAACTGGCTGGTACCCAGGCCCTGGTCCTTGTCGAGAATCTCGAAACCGATGTTGCCATCGGTCGGCGTCACGCCGGCGGCGGCGAGCTTGAGGCGCGCACGCGCGACATCGTCGGCCTTGACCAGCAAGGCGCCAGAGTTAGGTTCGACGGTGTAAGGAATGTCGGCAGAAGCCAGGGTCTCCATGACTTGTTTGGCATCCATGCCCTCCAGGCTGCCGTACAACGGACGGTAGTCTGGCTGCTGGGACCACAACACCACGGCGAAACCAATCGCCACGCTGGCAGCCAGGCCGACCAACAGGCCGACCTGACGCAGCATGGTCATCTCGGAGAGATTTTCCAGGAAGGACAGACCGAACAACGGCGGTTTGCCGTCTACCGGAGTGGCCTTGGCTGGAACGTTATCAACGGCTGCTTCTGCCATGACTCAATAATTTCCTTAAACCGGCATCTGCATGATGTCTTGGTAGGCCTGAACCAGTTTGTTGCGAACCTGGGTCAGGGCCTGAAACGAGACACTGGCTTTCTGCGAGGAGATCATTACGTCCGTCAGGTCGACGCCACTTTTGCCAATCTCGAAAGCACTGGCCAACTGGTTCGACGCCTGCTGGGTATCGTTCACTTTATTGACGGCCTGACCGAGCATGTCGGAAAAGCTGCTGCCACCCACCTGGGGGACCGCGACCGATTTAGGCTGGGCCATGGCGTCCATTTGCATGGCCCGCATGTCCAGCATCAACCGATTAAATTCAATACCTTGGCTCATGGTCTACTCTCTCTGGCGGCCCGCGTTTTTTTGACACTTACTCAGCGGGTACGTAGGTATTAGCAACAAGGGTGCCAGCTCCATGGCGATAGAAAACAAATGCGCGCACGAGCTCATCCAAACTCCTGTGGGAGCGAGCCTGCTCGCGATAGCGGTCTGTCAGTCAACATCTACATCGTCTGAATCATCGCCTTCGCGAGCAGGCTCGCTCCCACAGGTTTTAGCAGTGCAATTCCTTGAATCGATGATTCAACTGGCGAACAGATAGGCCTCGACATCCATCCCGGCGTCGCGCATTTGCGCCAGCTTGTAGCGTAGCGTGCGTGGGCTGATGCCCAGGCGTTCGGCCGCCTCTTTGCGGCGTCCGCGTTCGGCGCGCAGGGTATCGATGATCATCTGGAACTCGCGGCGTCGCAGGTCGTCTTCCAAAGCACCAACCGAGTCGCCCTCGACATCCGGGGCTGCTGCCGGTGCCGGCGTCAAGGCTGGCAATGGCGCACAGGCCACCGGCCCGGCCAGGCAGAAATCCTCCGGCTGGATCAAGCCACCCTGCTGCAGGATCAGGGCCCGCTGAATGGCGTTATCCAGTTCTCGGACATTGCCCGGCCACGGGTAGGCAACCAGGCAGGCACGGGCCTCGGCTGAAAGCCGGGCCGCCGCATGCTTCATTTTATTGACGTGCTTGTTCAGCAGACGCTCGGCCAGCGGCAGGATATCGGCGGTGCGCTCACGCAACGGACGCCAAGCCAGCGGAAATACCGACAAGCGGTAATAGAGGTCTTCACGGAAACGCCCCGCCGCCACTTCGCCGGCCAGGTCGCGGTTGGTGGTCGCCACCACGCGAATGTCCAGGCTGATGGGCTTGCGGGCACCGACCCGTTCAACTTCCCGCTCCTGCAACACCCGCAACAGCTTGGCTTGCAGGCCCAAGGGCATTTCGGAAATTTCATCGAGCAGGATCGTGCCACCGTCGGCCTGCTCGAACTTGCCGGCCTGGGCCGCGATGGCGCCAGTGAACGAGCCTTTTTCGTGGCCGAACAGCGTCGCCTCGAGCATGTTGTCAGGAATCGCCGCGCAATTGATGGCGATGAACGGCTCCCCGGCGCGCCGGGATTGTTGATGAATGTAGCGCGCCAGTACTTCCTTGCCCGTACCGGACTCGCCGGAAATCAGCACGGTCGAATCACTGCGCGCCACCCGCGCGGCCAATTCCAGCAGTTGCGCACTGGCCGGCTCGATAGCCACCGGACCTTCGCCCTCCACCGCAAGACTGCCCAAGGCATGACGTGCGACCAGGTCCAGCAGCGCCTTGGGCTCGAACGGCTTGACCAGGTAATCCGCTGCGCCCTGACGCATGGCATCCACCGCTCGCTCGACGGCCCCGTGAGCCGTCATCAGCAAGACCGGCAGTTGCGGCTGACGGGCGCGCAACAGGCCAAGCAACTGATGACCATCCATGCCCGGCATGTTGACGTCACTGACCACCAGGCTGAACGCTTCCCGGCCGACCGCCAACAGCGCTTCTTCCGCCGAACCGACGGCGGCGTAATCGTGCCCGGCCAGCACCAGCGTATCGGCCAGCGCCTCGCGCAGGGCCCGATCATCCTCAACCAGCAACACCTTGATCGCCATTGCGTTCACTCCACCCCCGGCCCGTTGGAAAACAGCGGCAAGCACACCGTTGCGCAAGTGCCACGGCCCAGCCGCGAGCGCAGCTGCAATTCTCCTTGGTGGGCACGGGCCACGGCCTTGACCACAGTCAGGCCCAGGCCGGTTCCGGTGGTCTTGGTGGTAAAGAATGGCTCGCCCAGGCGCGCCAGCACCGCCGGCTCGATGCCGCTGCCGCTATCGCTGACTGACAGGCGCAAGGTGTTGTCCCGTGTGTATAAGTGCACTTTCAGCCGGACGTCGCCGCCGCTGGCCTGGATTGCGTTTTCGATCAGGTTCAACACCGCGCCCACCAGCGTGTCGCGGTTGCACAACACTTCGCCGGCATGGCTGTCGCACTGCCAACGAATCGGTAATTGCTGCACGTGGGTCAACGCCGCGGCTTGCAGCGATTGCAGCAAGGCCTTGGGGCTGACACGGTCAGTCAACGGCAGCTCGCCGCGGGCGAACACCAGCATGTCGCGCACTTGGTGTTCCAGTTCGTGCAGGCGCTCTTTCAAGCGTCCGGCGAAGCGTTGCTGGGTTTCCACCGGTAATTGCTGCTCGGTCAGATGACTGGCATAGAGCAGCGCGGCGGAAAGCGGCGTACGAATCTGGTGGGCCAGCGAGGCCACCATCCGCCCCAGGGAAGACAGGCGCTCATGGCGAGCCAACTGGTCTTGCAGGTGACGGGTTTCAGTCAAGTCGTTGAGCAGCACCAATTGCCCAGGCTCGGCATCCAGCGAGCGTGTCGAGATGGACAGGCGGCGACCGTCCTTGAGGGACACTTCATGGCCGTCGTCTTCCCGAGGCGCAAAGCAGCGGGCGATAACGTGCCGCCACAGCTCGCCTTCCAGCGGCAGGCCGAGCAATTCGCAGGCTGCCGGGTTGGCTTCGCGCACGAAACCGTGAGCATCGATTACGATGACGCCACCCGGCAAGAGGTCGAGGAGGTTTTGCAGCCGATTGGCCAGCCGTTCTTTTTCAGCCAGCTCCTGCATGCGCTGGGCGCTGACCACGGCCAGCTCACCCTTGAGCTCGGTGACCCGGGCTTCGAGCAAGCTGTAGGAATCAGTCAGTTGGCTGGACATCTGATTGAACAGCGAAAATGCCTGCTCAAGTCCAAGCCGGCTCGCCTGTTCGGCGGACGGCAGGTGTCCCGGCTCGGGGACAGGCGACATCTGGGCGGCTTGGGTCATCGTGCTCTCTCGCTTGGCTGACCGTCAGTTAAACGGAACGTTGCGAGGGCTATAGCAATACCCGTGCCGAAAAAAAACCGCCTGAAAATCAGGCGGTTGGAAAACAGGCGTCAATCATCCGCCTGTTCATCTCCTTCGCGACGGCTCATGCCGTACTTGCGCATCTTCTCCACCAGGGTGGTACGGCGGATGCGCAGGCGTTCTGCCGCACGGGCGACGATGCCGTTGGCATCGTCCAGCGCCTGCTGGATCAGCCCTTGTTCAAGGCCTCCCAGGTAATCCTTGAGGTCCAGGCCTTCGGGCGGCAACAAGGCATTGGCGGTGAAGTCCGGCGTGTGGCCGTTGATTGCCACCCGCTCCTCCAGGTCACTGCGCAGGCTGTCGACCATTTGCTCGTCTTCGTCGTCGACGTAGCGGAATTTCTTCGGCAGTTCGTTTACCCCGATCACCCCATACGGGTGCATGATCGCCATGCGCTCCACCAGGTTGGCCAACTCACGGACGTTGCCCGGCCAGCCATGGCGGCACAGGGACATGATCGCCGCCGAGTTGAAGCGGATCGAACCGCGCTTTTCATGCTCCATGCGCGAGATCAGCTCGTTCATCAGCAACGGGATGTCTTCGACGCGCTCACGCAGTGGCGCCATCTCGATCGGGAAAACGTTGAGGCGGTAATAGAGGTCTTCGCGGAAACTGCCGACCTCGATCATGCTCTCGAGGTTCTTGTGCGTGGCGGCGATGATGCGCACATCGACGCTCTGGGTCTTGTTGCTGCCCACGCGCTCGAAGGTGCGCTCCTGCAGGACCCGCAACAGCTTGACCTGCATCGGCAGCGGCATGTCGCCGATTTCGTCGAGAAACAGCGTACCGCCGTTGGCCAGTTCGAAACGTCCGGCGCGGCTGGTGATTGCACCAGTGAATGCACCCTTCTCATGACCAAACAGTTCGCTCTCCAGCAACTCGGCCGGGATCGCGCCACAGTTCACCGGCACGAACGGCGCTTCGCGGCGCTTGGAATGGTAATGCAGGTTGCGCGCAACCACTTCCTTACCGGTGCCCGACTCGCCCAGGATCAGTACGCTGGCGTCGGTGTCGGCGACCTGCTGCATCATCTGGCGTACATGCTGGATCGCCCGGCTGGTGCCGACGAGGCTGCGGAACAGGTTGGGTTCGCGATGCCGGCCGCGCTCGCGGGCCTGATCGTACATCTCGCGGTAAACCTGCGCGCGATGCAGCGAATCAAGCAGCTTGCTGTAGCTGGGCGGCATTTCGAGGGTGGAAAGCACCCGGCGACGCTGGTCTTCTGGCAAGTCAAGGGAAGAATTTTCGCCCATTAACAAAACCGGAAGGAACTCATCCCAGGTTGAGAGTGTCTTTAGCAAGCCCAAAAGCGCTGCGGGAGCATTTACGGTCCCGATAAGGACACAAATGACTTCACGACTGGACGACAAAGAGCCGACGGCCTGCTGCCAGTCATGGCTTCCGCAGGGTAAATTTTCTTCGCCAAGAAAATTCAGGATCACCGCCAGGTCGCGGCGGCGGACGCTATCGTCATCGATCAGGAGAATTTTGGTTTCACGCCACATGCAATAGCAACTTCCCTAGTCAACCCAATGCCCAGAATTAGGGGGCAAGCTAGACGCTTGCAGACTTGTTATGCCTGTAGACGCCTTAAATCTGTAAACAGCTACTAGTTAAGTCAAAAAACCGTGCACAGTCAAATTTATGGCGCAACGGATTCGGATTAACTGAGCATTAACCGAACAGATGGTAAACCTTTGCAGCGTTCTGTGCTTGATGGATCTGCTGCATCTCATCGACGATTGCCTGACGCTCCCCCGTCGCCGCCTCCAGCAATTGCCGATACACCCCCAGCAATTCCTCAAGATTGAGCCGCAACGCCGCCTCGTCCACCTGAGGCTCACCCAAGACGTCTTCCATGCAGGAACGGCACGCCAGGTCCAATTGACCGATGGCCTCCCAGTTACGCTCGGCCAGGGCATCGACCAAGGCGTCACGGGTTTGTTCGATTCGCTGCAGGACAAGACTCATGAGAGCACTCCTTAGAATTGCGGACCAGGTGCGGCAATGGCGTCCCAGCCTTCTTTGACCGTGCGAAGCAGATCGGCGACTTCGTCGAGGATCTTCGGATCGGCCTTGACGTTGGCTTCGGCCAGACGTTTCATCATGTAAGCGTAGAGAGCATCCAATTCAGCGACCGACTCGGCCTGGTTTTCCAGGTCCAGGCCTTCACGCAAACCACCGACGATGCCGATGGCCTTACTGATCAGAATGCCTCTGTTTGCAATATCCTTGCGCTCCAGGGCGCCCTTGGCCTGGGCGATACGGTCCAACCCGCCTTCCATGAGCATCTGCACAAGACGATGGGGACTGGCTTCGGAGGTTTGCGCCTGGGCGCCAATCTTCTGGTATTGGCGAAGGGCCAACATCGGATTCATGTTCTACCTCATCAAAAAACTTCGGTTCGTATAAACAGCGTATCGACGCTGCGCCAAAAAACTTTAGACCGAAAAGCCGAAAGCCCGGAGCGTTGTCAAAACGTTGCCGGGCTTTTTTTGCATCGGTGAAAAATCAGCTGTTTCTCTGTTGCGCCGTCATTGCCTCGAACATCGAAGTGATGTTGCTGGCAGTGGCCTTCAGCTTGCCGACCAGGGTGTCCATATCGTTGTACTTTTTAGTCAGCACAGCGGTCAGGGTCTCGACCCGACGATCCAGAGCCTCCTGATCGCTCTTCAGGCGGGTCTGGGTCCTGGTCAGCGTCGTGGTCCGCTGATCCAGGATACCACCCCTCTCGCTGAAGGGTTCGATCGCCTTGCCCATGCGCTCCAGCAGGCCGTTGGTGCCCGTGAACAACGTCTGGACTTCACCGCTGAGCTTTTTATCGCTCATCGCTGCGCTGAATTTGACGCCATCGAAGTTCAACGCACCCGTCTTTTGATCGGTGGTAACACCCAACTGGGCCAGCGACGTCAGCGCGTCGCCAGCGCCGGTTTCAGACAAGGGCGTTCGAATCGTCGCCAGCAGCGAGCGGGGCAACGCATCGCCGGTCAATTTTGCCGGCACCGTCAACTTCCCATCGGCATCGAGCGACGGCTTGGTCAGTGCGGTAATACTATTGGCGACCGCGTTATAGGCATCGACGAATTTCTGGATCGAGGCTTTCAGGCCATCGTTGTTCGGTGCCACGGTAACGGTTGAAGTGCCCCCGTCCGCTACTCCGAGCAAATTCAACGTCAGCCCGGAAATTGCCGTGCTGACCGTATTGCTCTTGCTGGTCAGCACCATGCCATCGACTGTGAAGTTGGCATCCTGGGCCAGGGCCCCGATGGCGCCCGCCGAAGTGGCCGTCAACGCAGTATTGTTCGCACCCACAACGTTCGTGCCATCGATCTCCAGCCCCGCAATGCCACTCACCGAAATATCGGAACCTGCGCCGGTGGTGGTTGAGCCCAGCACCAGGCGCGAACCGAAAGAGTCGGTGATGATGTTCGCACTGACACCGGCAGCCTTGAGCGAAGAGTCGGCGTTGATCGCGTCGCGAACCGATTGCAAGGTGGAGCCATCCGGCACATTGAGGTTGTAGTTGTTACCCCCCTGCGAGATGGTCATCGTACCCGTGGGAATGGCACTGGTCGTACCACCCGCAAAGGCCGCCGAAGTGACCTTGGACGCAGTGGCCAGGTTGGTGACTTTGATGGCGTAAGTGCCATTCACCGCCGTATTACTGGCGGTAGCCGTGAGAACGCCGGGAGCTGAAGATGTCGCAGCAAAACCCGAGAATTGCGGGGTTGTTGTGCTGGACAAGTCCTTCATGGCGGTATTGAAAGCTGCCAACAACGACTTCAGGGTGCCCACCCCGGAGATACTGTTGGTAGTCGTCGTCGTCGCTCGGGTGATCTGACCTTGCTTGGCGGCCTTGTCGGAATCGACCAGCGCCTTGACGATAGCGCCGGTATCAAGGCCGGAGCCTAGACCCAAGCCAGGTAGAATTGGACTTGCCATGTGGGACTCCCTTCAGTATGTCGCCGGCCTTTTGGCCTTTACAACGCCCAAAAGACATAACAACAAAATTCGTGCCGGTTGTCAGGCTTCGGCGCTGAACAACAAGCTGTTTGCATCATTCAAACTGTTGGCCAGTTTCAGGACTTCTTCGTTCGGGATCTGGCGAATCACTTCACCGGAACCACTGGCAATCACTTTGACCACTACTTTGCCTGAAGGCTCATCAATAGAGAACTCCAGATTGCGCTTGACCGACTGGACGAACTTCTCGATTTCCTGAACGGCTTTCTTGAGTTTGTCCTGCTCGGCGGCAGCGTCTTTAGGCGCTTCCTTGACCGGGGTCACGGTAGCAACCTCGGCTCGAGGCTTCTCCACGGGCTTGTCGGCCACGGTAGGTGTCGGCTTCGCCGCTGGATAAGACAAGTTCAGCTTCACGCTCATATCCATGTCCATCACCTCTTGAACGGAAAAAGCGAGAGAGCACGCAAGCGCACTCCCCCGCTAAAACTCATCCGGCTATTACTGAAGCAGCTTCAGTACAGCGGATGGCAGTTGGTTGGCCTGGGCCAGAACCGAGGTAGACGCTTGCTGCAGAGTCTGCTGCTTGGTCAGTTGCGCAGTTTCAGCAGCGAAGTCGGTATCTTGTACGCGACCCAGTGCAGCACTGGCGTTTTCGTTGATGTTCTGCAGGTTGGAGATGGTGCTGGCGAAACGGTTTTGTGCAGCACCGAGGTCGGCACGAGCACTGTTGATGGTATCGATCGCGCTGGTGATGGCGTCCATCGCCGACGCGAAGTTGGTTTCAGCAGCAGCGCTGTCGGAACCAACGATGGTGATTGCCGAGTCAACACCCAGGGCTGCAGCGTCGAAGCTGGCGCTCAAGGTCAGGGAGATCTGGTTGTCAGCACCAGTGTTCGAGCCGACCTGGAAGGTCATGGTGCTAGCAGTACCGTCGAGCAGGTTCTTGCCGTTCAGGTTGGTGCTGTTGGCGATACGGGTCAGTTCGTCGCTCATCTGCGAGAACTCTTTGTTCAGAGCGATACGGTCATCTGCGCTGTTACTATCGTTACGGGACTGGATGGCCAGTTCACGCATACGTTGCAGAATGTTGGTCTGCTCTTGCATCGCGCCTTCAGCGGTCTGCGCCATGGAGATACCGTCGTTGGCGTTTTTGATCGCCATGGTCTGACCGCGGATTTGCGAGGTCATGCGGGTAGCGATCTGCAGGCCGGCGGCGTCGTCTTTGGCGCTGTTGATTTTCAGGCCGGAAGACAGGCGAGTCATCGAAGTGGAGAGAGCGTCGGAAGCACGGTTGAGGTTCTTCTGAACGTTCAGCGAAGTGGTGTTGGTGTTTACTGTTAAAGCCATGACGAATTCCTCGTTGGTTGGGTACTGCGGCTTCCGGCCCTTGGCAACCGCCGGGGGTGTGGCCTAGAGAACCTTCGTAATAGTTATCGTCGGATTAGGAACTTGCTTGAGGGCTTTTTTCAAAATATTTGCTAGCAGACTGCCACCCCTTGAAAAACAAGGGTTTAGCCCCGGGCCGAAGCCCGAAAAATGGCGTCAAGAAACCGCAGGATAAAATCGCGGACAAAAAAAAGCGCCACAGGCCAGCCTGAAGCGCTATTGAGAAAAGCGTGAATGAGTCAATCGCGATACAGAATCGCCGAGCCCCACGACAGGCCCACACCAAAACCACTGATCGCCACACGCTTCCAGTCAGCATCCAGGACGTGCTTTTCCAGCAGCAGCGGAATGCTCGACGACACGGTATTGCCGGTCTCGACCATGTCCTTGATGAATTTCTCAGGCTCACCCTCGAAACGCCGCGCCACGGCATCGACAATCGCCGCACTGCCCTGGTGAATGCAGAATGCGTCGATGTCGCTGGCTTGCAATGAGGATTCATTCAACAGTTCGTGCAAATGAGCCGGTACTTTCAGCAAGGCAAAGTTGAACACCTGGCGACCGTTCATGAAGAACACACCGTCGCTGACCTTCAGGTGCGGCGCACCGGAACCGTCTGTGCCGAACTTGGCCTTGCCCAACTGCCAACTGGCGTCTTCGGCCATCCACGTGGCGGTGGCGGCATCGCCGAACAGCATGGTGGTGTTGCGGTCCTCAGGGTCGACGATTTTCGAATACGGGTCGGCGGTGACCAGCAACCCGTTCTTCAGCCCTGCGGCCTCCATGAAGCCTTTCAGGGCATAAATGCCGTATACGTAGCCCGAACAGCCCAGCGATATATCGAACGCCGCCACATGGGTCGGCAGCCCGAGTTTGTCCTGCACGATGGCGGCCGTGTGCGGCAGGCCTTCTTCATCACCGTTCTGGGTGACGACGATCAACGCATCGATGGATTCGCGCGAAAGCTGCGGGTTGTTGGCGAACAATGCATTCACTGCTTCGACACACAGGTCCGAGGTTTCCTGGTCAGCGTCTTTGCGCGGCAGGAACGCCGAACCAATCTTGCCAAGGATGAATTCTTCATCCTTCTCGAATTTGGCACCCTGAGCGTAGTTATCCACACCAGCGGTCGGCACATAACTCGCTATGCTTTTTATGCCAATCATCATGGCTTCCCGATCATGTACTGCGACTAGGTTCACCCCCAAAAGCTCAGGGGCGCTTCAAAAATGGTTGATTTCCAAGGGCGGACGCCTTGTTCGGCGAACGAACAGGCCTTCACTCCGGGGAATACAATACAGTGAAGATGCACTTTATGACCTATGCGTCACGCCGTTTTGTTCTGCAAAGGCATTTTTTCATGACAAACGAAGCCGTGTCATTTGCCACACGGGCATAGGACACCGGATAGAAAACTCGGAGATAGCAGCGTAATTCGCGATGGATACCGACAGGTTTTTATCTGCTGGCATCGATGAAAAGCCCCGCAAGGCGGGGCTATCCGGTAGATCAGTTGAGCAAGTCGGCCCAGGGTACGTTGCGCACCGGTCCCAGGGTGAAACCAGCGCCTTGCAACGCCAGGTTCCCGTTGTAGAAGCGATCCTGGGCGAGCGCCTCGGACCACTTCTCACGCAGCGCCGCACGCGCCGCTGGCGTATTCGCCAGCACGCCGGGCTGGATGACCTGCACGTGTGGCGTCCATACCGTCAGGTACCCGGCCTGGCCGACCCTGAGGCACAGGTCAACGTCGCCCAAGGCATCGTCGAACAGACCGCTGTCTATACCGTCAGCAGCGTTAAACAACTGCTTGGAAATCATCAAGCAGGCAAAAGACACCGCCGAACAATTCTGCTCGACCACCAACCGGTTCATGTAGCCCCTGGCGGTCTTCGGCTCGCCGATGAAGGCCGAGCCGACTTCTTCGTTCAAGCCCAGAATCAGGCCAGCCTGAGTGATGCGTCCATCGCGCTCGACCAGTTTGGCGCCGACCACACCGACTTCCGGACGCAAGGCTTGATTGAGCAGCGATTCGATCCAGTTGACGTTGAGCACTTCGCTGTCGGCCGCCAGGGTAACCAGATAGTCGCCCTTGGCCTCCTGGCTGGCAGCGTTGATCCAGGAGCCCGTCGCAACGCCCGACTCGATATCCAATAACCGAACGCGACTGACCTGATGCCCCTGGCCATCTAGCCAAGTGCGCAGTACGGGATGATTTTCCGCCCCGGTAGGGACTAATACTTCGTAGCGTTGATATCGGGTGCGCTGCAGTACGCTGAGCAGGCAACGCTGTAGCGTCGCCGGATCGACCATGCCATGGACGATGATCGATACCAGGGGGCGTTCGGCAAAGCGGTAATCGATTTTATGCGTACCCGGCACGACCGCGCTCACGTCAGCCTGATAACCGCGAACCGCCAGGTGGCGCAGCAACGTCTTGCGCTCATCGGCGTTGTCTTCCACAGCAGGGGCCTGGCAAATCAGCAGGGGTTCATCCAGGTGGGCAAGCCCCTCCAGGCCGTCCCGCTCGATCAGACGCAACAGCAAGTCGAATTCCATCGCATTCTTGAACTCGCGCGAGTACCCGCCAAGTTTCACCAGTGTCTCGCGGCGTATCAGCCAATGACGGGCCATCAAGGCCGGGGCACTTTGCAGCAAGTCAAGGTTGAACCCTGGCCGGAAGACATCGACCAGCGTCCCGTCGGGCTGGCGCTGGAACTCGTCCATTGCCACGGCCTGGCATTGTGGCGCGGCCAGCAATTCCACACCTGCGCGGAACAAACCGCTTGGCGTCAATTCATCACCGGCCTCGGCCATGACCATCCAATCGCAATCGCTCTGGCTGACAACCTGATTGATTTTGTCGACGTAATTGCTTTCGTTGACCTTGACGAAATGCAGGAGACTCTGCGGTGTGGTCTCGGCCGGCAGGTCGCCGGTGGTGAACACAACGATCTTGAACGCCCGGCAATAGCCATTGATCACGCTGTCGAAGGTTGCCTGCATCTTGAAGATGTCGGCTTCCAGATCCAGGATCAAAATGCCAAACGTCGGCCCCCCGTTGCGAGCAGCCAGGTACTTCGACACTTTCTGGGCTTCACTGGCGCTCGGTTCACGCGCCTCGAGCCAGCGCAGCAATTGACCGGAGCGCGTGGCGTCGAACAACCTCGCGGTATTTTCAAATGCGGCCGCCTTGAGCCGTTGTTCCCAGGCCTGGATCATTTGCACATAGCGCGTGTCACCCTTGGCCTGCATGACCTCATGCAGTTGCTTCACCAGATCCTGGTTGAAGGCATAGCTCAGGAAAGCCCTCGCCAGCCGTTCATCGAGCGGCACGGCGTCGGTGTTGCGCTGGGGACGAGACAGCTCCTTCTGCTTGAGCATGACGGCTTCCAGCTCCTTCAGCTGCACCTGCCCGCTTGGCGCCGCATGAAGCAGGAATTCCAGTGAAGAGAGCGCGTCGAAAAAAGCCTGGTTATAAAAGGGCAACTCGACGTATTGCGTCGGCTCGAAACGCCGAACCGGTTCGCCACGCCGCGAATCCCAGGTCGACTCGAACACTTTTCCAGCCTGCGGCACCGAACGCTCGCCCAGTTTCTTGAGTATGGCCCGGACATGTTCTCGTGACGAAGCGTCCATGCCCAAGGCGTCGGCCAGCATCGCGCTCATGCGTTCCTGTTCAGCGACTGCTCGCAAGTCCTCGGTACCAGGCGCCGTGCCCACCGGGTTCCCTGGCTTCGCCACGCGACTGCGCTCGTGTACACCATAGGGGATGTCCAGCAAGCGAACCTTTGCATCCGCCACCAAGCCAAAGCAATGGCCGGCCTCCTGCAACCGCGAATCGAAACCGACAGGTAGCGAAGCGTAACTGCGCCGCAGGGTTTCAGTGCGCGTGAGGGCATTGACCAATGATGGGCAATCCTCGGCAAACACAGCGAGCCGGGCTTCGGCCGCTGCGCCGGAATAATCCTCACAACCCTTGCGATCGAGCAGGTAATAGTCGACACGGTCGGCATGGGCCTCGAAAGCGAGGCTGTAGCCTTGGCAGATACTGTATTCGGCGTGTGCTTCGAGGAAACTCAACGCTTGTTCGAGCGCTTGGGGCAGCAGGAAACTCTCGGCATCGGCAATCGCCAGGTAAGGCGTGGCGACTCGCTCGATGGCATGGCGAACCTTGTCGCCGAAACCGATGGCCGTGGGTGCGTGCAGGTATTGCACGCCGGGGAATGCTGCCGTGATATCAGCGTTGATCTGGCTCGATGAGTCGATCACCAGCACCGCGAACGAACTGTCATGATAGTGGCGCAACGCCCGCTGCAGGGCAGTCGACTGGTCGTGAGCGAGCAGCACCAGGGTAAACCGTTCATTCAACGTCGCAGTCGATCCTGTTGGGACATTGCTTTGCATATTCATTCCTTAACGAGTGGATGGTCGCATCAGCGACACCGGGAGTTTCGCGGTTGGAACTCATCAATCCGGTAGCCAACCATTGGCCCAGTACTGCAGGTTATCGCCGCGCAAGATAAAGTCGCGCAGCACCACTTCACGTAATTCGTCGCCCATCCGATAACTGGCAATCGGATCCGCCAGGTGCATGCGGATGGCCTCCAGCCATTCTTCGGTGCTGTTGGTGAGGACCCGGGTACAAGGCAGGTGCCCCCGGTAAGCCTCGGTATCCGAACAAATGACCGGATAGCCACACGCACCGTATTCCAGCAGGCGAAGGTTGCTTTTGCAGTCGTTGAATATATGAAATTCCAGCGGCGCCAAGGCCAGGTCGAGATTCAGGCTGGCCAGCTTCGCCGGATAATCCGCCAGGCTCACGCCAGGATGAAACTCATGGATATAGGGCTTGAGCAAATCCGGACACATGCCGAAGAAAACCCATTCGACTTCGTCGGCCAATTCCCGAACGACATCGGCAATAAGCTCCAAGTCGCCACGGTGGCTGGTGCCGCCGCCCCAACCGATACGCGGTTTGCTCGAGGTTGCACGCTGGCTTCTGAGCGAGTTCCACAGGCCGGCAGCCAGCATGTTCGGCACCACGCGAATGTCGTGGTGCATGCTGGACAAGACGTCCGCCAGCGGATGCGTGGACACCACGACCCGATCACACAGGCCGATCCCTCGGCGCAACATATCCTCAAGGTTGTCCGGCATGTTGCGGCGGTGTTCGTTTTTTTCCGGGACCCTGGCGATGTAGTCATCCAACTCATAGATGCGCATGGCGTTGGAGTAAGTCTTGACTTGAGTGATGTCCTTGAACTTACCCACGTTATAGCGGCCCTGAAGGATGATTACATCCGGTGACTGGCGCTCGATGTCGATGATCGAGGGCGTATCGTAGGCCACACGCCCCACGATTCGACCCGCCGCTTCCAGTTCGAATAACGGTTGGCTCACCCGGTAATGCCCCACCGCCGAGGTATTGACCGCCATCCCCAGGATCGAAGGGACGTTGCGGGTGATCAACGGATTCCAGCCGGTGCGTGGTCCGGGCTCAAGACTGAAGCTTTTCCCGGTCAGGGTCAGGTTGCGGTTGTAGGCCGGATCGTTGGCGATCCTGGGCAACCAGCGCTGATAGAATGCCTCTTGTTCCTGCTCCAGCCGCTGCTTCCACGCAGGATCACGACTGGCTTCCACGCCGGGCGCCAACACGACATCACTGTAAGGCGTGGTGACGATCAGGTAACCGTTTTTGCAGACCTGCTGGCACAACTCCAGGGAGTTGATGCGCTGCGTGGTGATCGACTCATCGAACCCACCGGCCTCCTGTAGAACCTGCTTGCGCACCAACAGGCAGTGATCGCCAACAGCGCTCCAGTTCTGCACCGTCTGCAAGCGTTGCATATAGCCGCCAGACGTTACCGACTCGTTGACAAAGGCCCTGCCCGCCAACCCACCCAGTCCCATGATCATGCCGGAGTCGATGACCCGGCCTTGCTGGTTGAGTGTGCGAGGCCCCACGATACCGACCTCGGGACGCTGCCCATGATTGAGCAACTCTTCCAGCCAGGCGGCTTCCAGCACGATGCAGTTGGGATTGAGCAACAACAGGTATTCGCCGCGGGCATGCTGTGCGGCGAAATTGCGTATCACCGCTTCGCTGGCACTTCCCGGATGCAGGAATATTCGCAACTTCTCACTGCCCAGCTCCGCCATGGCCCGCAGCCAATGTTGTAGCTCGGCGTTCTCACTGGCGTTATCGACAATGATGATTTCGTAGTGTGGATACGCAGTCGTACTGATCAGGCTGTTGACGCAACGCTCCAGCGCGCTCAGGTCATCCTTGACGCTGATGATGATCGACACCAGGGGTCGCTCGGCGAACAGGTATTCAATGCGCGGAATCAACGCCAGCAGCGGCCCTGGGTGCAGCTGGTGCGGCACGCCAATGCGCTGTAGATGAGCGCCGATCAGTTCGGCGTTTTGCTCGATGACTTTCGGCAAGGACAACCATTGGGCAAACGAAAACGTCGACTCGACCTGGACTTCCGGAATGTGGCCGATGACCTGCGGCCCATCCGTTTCCACCAGTCGCCAGATCAAGTCTTGGGGCGCCAATTCGCCCAGGCTCGAATCGAATCCACCCGAGGACAAAAATCGGGCCCGCTCGAACGCCAATGTCCGCCCCACATAAGGATAACCGCGCATCAGGTCGAGGTTGAAGTCGGGCTTGAAGATTGGCTCCACCGACTTGTCATCCAACAGCGCGCCTTCATCGCTGTAGAAACAGGCTACACCCGGCGAACCGACAATCCGGTCGGCCATGATCAGCAGCGTAGACTCGGTCAAGCGATCGCCGGCACGCAGCAGGTAGAACCAATCGGCGCCATCCAGTTGAGGCAGCAGCCCATTGAGCTGCTGCGCCCAGTCCGCTTGCAGGCCAAGTCGCAGGACATGGTTCTCTACCGGCTGGCGACCATTGGACAGCAGCAACACCGATTCGCAGGCATAGGCTTGGGTAGCGATGCTCTGCAGGGTAACACTCAGCGCATAAGGATCGTCCTGCTCGTCAATGACGACGGGGACGATCCTCGGACGATAGGCCCAGCGAGCGATCTGCCGCGACAAGACTTGCTTGCGCAATGGACTGAAATGCCGACACGCCAACCACTGCACATAGAGGTCTGCGTAGCTTTCGATGTCCGTGCCGACTTGCGAGCCAATGACGCCCTGGCGAGTCGCAATGATCGAGTAGACATTGATTTCTTCCCACTCGGGCGCCCCTGGCTCCTGGGGCTGGCCCAGTGTCTGGTAACGCACCCAGCCACTGGCAGGCGCCGGATCGCCACTGCGCTGGGCCAGCATTTCCTTGAGCCAGGTCAGCTCCATCGTGGCCGCTTCAAGCATCTTGGCCTGACGCGCCAGGCGCTCCGGATGCAACCGCTGGCCACTTCCCTCGGCATAAAGCTGGACCAGATTGCCCCGGCGCAACAGGCAGATGAACAAGGCAAAATCGAGGACTGCCTCGAACCCTTCACCGGGCTGGGCCAACGCTGGCAGTAAGTCCTCCACATCGGCGCGGCGCATCAACGCGCCACTCAAACCACCGAGGATATTACGGGTGGTTTTTTCAAAATACGCCAGCATGTCAGTGCCGTTGAACAATGCATCGAACTGCGTTATGCCGGTGTTTTCAACGCGGATCGGCAAGGCATAGTTGTCGGCATCGATCAAATGATGCTTGTTGATCACTAGCGATACGTGCGCATGCTCCTGCAGGATGGCCGCCTGTTGACTGACGCAGAACGCCAGCAACTGGTCGTCATCGCAGAGGAACTTGATGAACTCGCCCCGGGACTCTTCCAGACAGCGCAACAGGTTCTGCTGGAACCCCAGCCGCGTCGGGTTGCGCAGGTAACGCACCGCAACCTTGGAGGTCGCGCCAAGCTCCTGGACAATTTGCTCGATGCCATCGGTGCGGCAATCGTCGCAGATGACAATCTCGAGGTTCTGGTAGGTCTGCTCAAGCGCGCTTAGCAAGGCAAGGCGGAAAAAGCGTGGGTGGTACGCGGGGATGGCGATGCTGACAAGAGGAGCTGATTTCACACGCATGGCTCTCAACCGGTGGGCGCCAACTCGGGCGAGAGCAGGACGTCCTGAATCGTACTAGGAACGGGTCAGGGACCGCTTATAGCGTCACGGTCCCGGCCCCGGATCACACTTTGTTGAACAAGCCCAATTGAGCGATCTTGCTGAACGCCAACTGCGACGCTTGAAGCATAGTCTGCTGCAAGGTCAGGCGCGTCATCACCTCGGCCGGGTCGGAATCGCGAATCGCCGACTGGGTCTGCGAGTTGGCCAGGACAAAGCTCTGATTGGTATCGCTTTGGGTATCGAGCGACTGGCCGCGACCACCGACTGAACTCAGTGCACTGGTCAAGTGGTCGGTACCACTGGCCAGGTTACCGATAGCCGAAGCCAGTGACGCGTTCAGTTTCTGGATGGCGATGTTGTCGCCATTGGCCGGCGTATTCAAAGCAGTCCGCAACTGGTTGACGGTGTCCAGGATGTTCTGCGTCTCGTGGGTATTGACCGCGATGCTGAACTGATCGTTGGCCGCCGGCGCGCCATTGAGTGTGAAACTCACACCCGATGCGGTGGCGACGTTGCCTGCAAGGGTACCGCTGGAGACGGGTTTGCTGTCCGCGGTCAGTGGCGCGGCGTAGAGGTCGAAGTCCGTGGCACTGGTGAACTTCAGCACCGCCGAGCTCGTCGGGAAGCTGGCATGGTAGGCCGCCGGATCGGTAATTGCGCTGCCCGTGATTTGGGTCGCGGTGGTGTTGCCAGGGCTGCGAGCCGGTGTGAACGAATCAGGTTTGGCGGCCAGGGTGAAGGTATGGCCGGGCAAGATCGTGCCGGCAACATCACCCGCATGAAGGTTGACGTTCAAGGTCAAGTCGACGCCGCGAAAGCTCACGGTCTGGCCGGCCTGGCTGTTGGGATCAATAGTCCCGCCCTTGCTGGCTTCGGCAGTCACATCGTTGCCGCCCGAGTCGGTGATTTTCAACTGGGTGCCACTGACGAATTCCACCGTATAAGGCTCGCCACTGCGGAACTGGCTGTTGTAGCTGACGCTGGACGAGACCTGGCCGTTGGTCAGCACCACGCGACCATCGTCCACCACCGGCGCGGTCATGGTGACCTGGGTACGACTGGTGTTGACCGCTTGCTGGAACACGTCCCAGCCGGTGCTGTTGGTGGCCATCGACATGGTGTCGCCGATCGGCAGGTCCAGGGTGACCTGGTCGCCGTTGTAGCTATAGGTACCGTCGTCGTTGCGGGTGAACGGCACGACATCACCCTTGGAGCCAGCGAAGATGTACTTGCCGTTTTCATCCTTGGTGTTCATCAGGCTCAGCAATTGATCTTCGATCGAGCCCAATTCCGAGGCGACCGCTTGACGGTCTGCGTCGGTGTAGGCGGCGTTGCCGGCACTCACGGCCAATTCCTTGGCGCGCTGCAGCACATTGCCGATGCTGGTCATGACCGCTTCGGTGGTGCCCAGGGTCGCCTTGATAGTGGTGACGTTGGCTTCGTACTGGGACAGCATCGAAGCCTGGTTGCCCAATTGCAGCAGACGCGAAGCACCCACCGGATCATCGGCGGCGGTGTTCACGCGCACCAGGCTGCTGGCTTCCTCGCTGGTCTTGACCACCTTGGCGAAGTTTTTCTGGTAGTTCGCAGCCGTGCTTTCGTAGAACTGAGAGGTGGAAATGCGCATGGGCTACGGCTCCTTAAAGACTGTTGATCAATGTGCTGAAGATTTGTTGCGCAGCCTTGATGATCTGCGAAGACGCGGTGTAGTACTGCTGGAACTTGACCAGATTGCCGGTTTCTTCATCCAGGTCCACGCCGGACAGCGAGTCGCGGGCATTCTTGGCGTTGTCCAGGATTGCGCCCGTGGCGGCGCTGTCGAGCTTGCCCTGGGCGGCCTTGGCGCCGACGCCTTCCACCAGCTTGCCGTAGGCGTCGTTCAGGGAAATGCCTTTGCTGGCGGAATCGGTGTCGACGGTCTTGGCGGTCTGCAAGCCGGCCAGGATCGTACCGTTACGGTTGTCCAGGCTGCCAGGCTGGCTGAGGCTGATGTTGATACCTGAACCTTCGGACGGCGCCCCGGCGATGGACATGTCGAACGCGACGGTGCGCTGCACCGGCGGTACGGACGAATCCATGATCGGGGCACCGGTGGCATCCTTGAGCGGAACACTCAAGTTCAGCGTGTTGCTCTGGCCGGGCTTGATCGTGCCGCTACTGATCAAGCCGCCCTGGGCATCGAGCAGCCGGTAGGCCTGGCTGGTGCCATCGGTCGAAGTTGCACCGAACACCACTTTGACCGGCATCGAATTCTTGATGCCGTTCTGGATGATGCTGGTGGTGGCTTCGTCGTAGATGTCCAGCTTGGTGGTCATGGTCGGCTGGCCGCTGGCCGGGATGGTCAGCGTGCCGCTGCCGCCCGGCGTGATCGCGGCGCCCAGCGGGGCGGCAATCGCCAGCCGCTTGGAGTCGGTCATCTCGGTCTTGATGCTGCCCGCCGCGTTGCGGGTCGGGGTGATCTTGAACGAATCGCCGGCGGCCGCGGTGCCATTGGCGAAGGTCAGCGAGAAGCCATCGACGACCGGCGCTGGCGTGGTCGTCGTGCTGAACGCGCCCAGCGAGGTGTTATCAGGCAGGCGCTGTACGGTGTAGTTGGTGCCGCTGGTGAAGGTGATCTTGTAGTCGTTGGTGGTCAGCTTGCCGGTGTCTTCGATGGACACGTTGAAGTTGCCGGAGCCTGCGCTGTTGCCCAGCGAGGCGACGCTGCGCTGGCTCATCTGCGCGGCGCTGTTGATGCTGCTGAACAGGTTGGAACCAAACGCACCGTTCTTGTCGATGCCCGAGGCCTGGATGCTGTTCATCTGATCGGCGACAACCAGTGCCACGCGGCCCAGCTCGTTCATGGCCGGGTCGAGCACGGTGCTGCGGTAGCGCATCAGGCCACCGATCTCGCCACCGGTCATCACCTGGGTGAGGTCCATGACACTGGAGCCGCTGTTGAGCTGGATGCCAATGCGCCCCGGATCGTTCTTGTCCGGCACCGCTTCGAGTTTATTGGTGATGTTGCCCATCACCAGCGGCTGGCCGGAACCGAGGTAGATGTCCAGGCTGCTGCCGTTCTCGACGACTTGGGTGCCGGTGAAGGTCGACAGTTGGCGAATGGTTTCGCTGCGCGCGTCGAGCAAATCGTTCGGCGCGCCACCCGAATTGGAGACTTCGGCGATTTTCTTGTTCAACTGGGCAACGGTGGTGGCCAGGCTGTTGATCTGGTCGACCATGTTCGACAGGTTGCCGTTGATGTTGTCGTTCTGCGCGGTCAACTGGCTGGCAACCGAATTGAAACGGTTGCTCAAGGCTTGGGCATCGCTGAGCAGCAACTGGCGGGACGCATCGTCGCCCGGCTTGGCATTGACGTTCTGCACCGAGGCGAAGAACTTGGTCAGCGCGCCGTTGAGGCCGGTGCCACTGTCCGACAGCAGCGAGTCCAGCGGCGTGATCTGCCCCTGGTAGGCTGCCGCATCGCTGTTGAGCGAGGTGGTGGTTTTCAACTGCGCTTCAAGATACGAGTTATACACCCGACGCACATCCGCCAGGGTCGTGCCGGAACCGATGAACACGTTGCCGTACTGGTTCGACGCCTTGGTGGTCTGCACGGTCTGCTGACGCGAATACCCGGCGGTATCGACGTTGGCGATGTTGTTACCCGTGGTCACCAGTGCGGTCTGGCTTGCGGACAGACCCGACATCCCGATATTGAGCAAACTCATGGTTCAGACCTTATAAAGTCGTGGTGGCACTAGCCGACGCGTAGTTTTGGTAACTCGTCATCTGCCGGGCTATGTTCGAAATCTTGTTGGCGTAGTTCGGGTCGGTGGCGTAACCGGCCTTCTGCAACTCGCGTACAAACTGTTCCGGGTTATCGGCCGACTTCAGCACATCTTGATAGCGACTGTTGCTTTGCAGCAGGTTGACCAAGTCATGGAAACTGTCGCGGTACGAAGCGTAGGAACGGAACTCGGCGGTCTCCTTGACCATCGCGCCATTGCGGAATTCGCTGGTGATCGCCCGGGCCGAATCACCCGTCCAGTTCTTGCTGGCCTTGATGCCGAACAGGTTGTGACTGCTGCTGCCATCGGGCTGGCGCATCACCGATTTGCCCCAACCGGTTTCCAAGGCGGCCTGGGCCACCAGGTAACGTGGGTCGACACCGATGCGGTCGGCGGCTTCCTTGGCCATTGGCAGCATGGCGTTGACGAACTCATCGGCATCGCGGAAGGCTTTGCGGGCCGGCGCCAGCGGTGGCTGGGCCACGGCGCGACCATAGACCTGCATGTCGCCTTTGGGCTCGGACGCCTTGAGCGCGGCCAGCCAGTCGCCATTGGCCAATTCGCCGGTGGCCGGCTTGACGGCGGCGATGGCGCGATCCGGCAACAGGTTCTGCGCAGGGACATCGGCATTGGCCGCTGTCGACGGCACCAACCCGGCAAGCAGGCGGTCAGCCAGTTTCGGCGGCAGGGCCAAGCGACGCTGGTTGAGCAGTTCCATGTCGTTGCGGTGGACGCCCTCGCCTTGCGGCGCACTCACGGCCCGCGAGGCCCAGAGCGGACGCTCGCCGTTGCTGCGTGCCAAAGGTCCGTCGCGCAGCGTCCCGGCGGCCACTGGCGTGGGCACCGGTGCCTTGGCAACCTTGTCCAGCGCCTCCTGCTGCTTGGCGGCCGACAACGTGGCTGCTTCGCCCGATGCCAGCGGTTTGTTCTTCGACATCTGGCGCAACAGCACATCGGCCAGGCCGATACCCCCGCCTTCGCGGGACATGGAAACGGCCAACTGCTGGTCGTACATTTCCTGGTATTGCTTGGCTTCCGGCGTGTTCATCGGATTGTCCTTGCCCAGCGCCTCGGTGGCCGAACGCATGGACTTGAGCATTTCACCGAGAAACAGCGACTCGAATTCCTGCGCCACTTTGCGCAGGTTGCCTTCGCTGTTCTTGTCGCCGACCTTGAGCTGGTTCAGGCGGTTCAGGTCCGAGTAGGACCCCGAATCCCCGCTGACCAGGGCGCCTTTGCGCATATCCACCATGACCGTTTTCCTTAAATCACGATCAGGTCGGCTTGCAACGCGCCGGCCTGCTTCAAGGCTTCAAGAATGGCCATCAAGTCGCCCGGCGCTGCGCCGACCTGGTTCACTGCCCGGACGATCTCATCCAGGGTCGTGCCCGGGCCGAACTTGAACATCGGCTTGGCTTCCTGTTCGGCATTGACCCGCGAACGCGGGACCACGGCGGTCTGGCCGTTGGACAATGGCCCCGGCTGGCTGACGATCGGGTCTTCGGTGATGGTCACGGTCAGGCTGCCGTGGGTCACGGCGGCCGGGGAAACCTTGACGTTCTGGCCGATCACGATGGTGCCGGTACGGGAGTTGATGATGACTTTCGCCACCGCCTGGCCCGGGTCGACTTCGAGGTTTTCCAGGATCGACAGGTAGTCGACGCGCTGGCTCGGATCCAGTGGCGCGGTGACACGGATCGAACCACCGTCGATGGCCTGGGCCACGCCTGGGCCAAGCATGTCGTTGATCTTGTCGACAATGCGCTTGGCGGTAGTGAAGTCGGAACGGTTGAGGTTCAGCGTCAGGCTGTTGCCCTGGTTGAAACCGCTCGGCACCGCCCGCTCCACCGACGCACCGCCAGGGATGCGGCCGGCCGACGGAACGTTGACGGTGATTTTCGAACCGTCGCGACCCTCGGCGTCGAAGCCGCCCACCACCAGGTTGCCCTGGGCGATGGCGTAGACGTTGCCATCGATACCCTTGAGCGGCGTCAGCAACAAGGTGCCGCCACGCAGGCTCTTGGAGTTACCGATGGACGAGACGGTGATATCTACCTGCTGCCCAGGCTTGGCGAACGCCGGCAGATCGGCACTGATCGACACCGCCGCGACGTTCTTCAACTGCACGTTGCCGGAGCCGGCGGGCACCTTGATGCCGAACTGCGACAGCATGTTGTTGAAGGTCTGCAAGGTGAACGGGGTCTGGGTGGTCTGGTCACCGGTGCCGTTCAAGCCCACGACCAGGCCGTAGCCGATCAACTGGTTGGAACGCACGCCGGAAATGCTGGCGATGTCTTTCAGGCGCTCGGCTTGAGCGGTGAAGGCTGCCGACATCATCAGGGCACCGATCAACAGCTGTTTAAGATTCAACTGGGCCACCTAGAAAGGGAACTTCGGGCTGAGGAAGAAACGATCGAACCAACCCGGCTGACTCGCATCGGCAAAGGCGCCGGTGCCCGAGTAGGTGATGCGCGCATCGGCCACACGGGTGGACGAAACGGTGTTGTCGGTAGCGATGTCGTCGGCGCGAACCATGCCGGCGATGCGCACCAGTTCGTCACCGGTGTTGAGGGTCAGCCACTTCTCGCCGCGCACGACGATGATGCCGTTGGGCAACACATCGGCGACGGTCACGGTGATCGAGCCGGTCAGGCTGTTGCTCTGGCCGGACTTGCTGTCGCCCTTGGTGGCCCGGTCGGAGCCGTAGCCCGCATTGAGGCTCAGGTCGCCGCCACCGATCGGGTTGTTGGTGGTCAGGCTGGAGCCGAACAGCGAGGTCAGGCCGACGCTGGTCTCGCTGGTCTTGTCGATTTGCGAGTTGGCGTTCTTGCTGGCCTGGGTCCGCTCATTCAGAGTGATGGTGATGATGTCACCGACCCGGAAGGCCTTGCGGTCGCTGTACAGGTTCTGCTCGAAGCCAGCCTGGTAGATCGAGCCATTGTTGGCGGCAGCCGGCAACGGCGTGCGCGGCAACACCGGAGCGTAATACGGGTCATTGGGCCTGGGTGTCGGCGCGACACAGCCCGCGAGTGCGGTGATCCCACTCAGTGCCAGAACAGATACGAAGCGTTTCATGACCCTACCTCTTGGTGTTGCAGGCGACCCGCGGGTCGCCCTGTCTACGTGATGACGGACGTTGCGGCGTGATTACAGATTCTGCGTAACGAACGAGAGCATCTGGTCGGCGGTGGAGATCACCTTGGAGTTCATCTCGTAGGCACGCTGGGTGGTGATCATGTTGACCATCTCCTCGACGGTGCTCACGTTGGACGTTTCCAAGGTGTTCTGCAGCGTGGTACCAAAACCGTTCAAGCCTGGAGTGCCGACTTGCGGCGCGCCGCTGGCGGCGGTTTCCATGAACAGGTTGTTGCCCACCGCTTGCAGGCCGGCCGGGTTGATGAAGTCGGCGGTCTGCAGGTTGCCGATCACCTGCGAGGCCGGATTGCCCGCAATGGTGATGGACACGGTGCCGTCGCGGCCCACGGTGAAGGTCTGGGCATCGTTCGGGATGATGATGGCCGGCTCCAGGGCGAAACCGCTGGCGTTGACGATCTGGCCATTGGAATCGAGGTGGAACGTACCGTCACGGGTGTAGGACGTGGTGCCGTCCGGCTGCAGGATCTGGAAGAAACCACGACCGTCGATGGCCATGTCCAGCGGCTGCTCGGTGGTTTGCAGGCTGCCGGCGTTGAAGTTTTTCTGGGTGCCGACAATGCGCACACCAGTACCCACTTGCAGGCCCGACGGCAATTCGCTGTCCTGGGTCGACTGGGCGCCTGGCTGGCGTTTTACCTGGTAGAGCAAGTCCTGGAACTCGGCGCGATCACGCTTGAAACCCGTGGTCGAGACGTTCGCCAGGTTGTTGGAAATAGTGGAAAGGTTGGTGTCCTGGGCGGACAGACCTGTTTTGGCAACCCAAAGAGCCGGAAGCATTCGATTCTCCTCGTACGCCTGTTTTTCGGCGCGACGCTGTAATTAATAGTTAGATCTGCAAGACCCGAGCCATGGCTTCATCGCCTTCTTTGGCGGTGTTCATCATTTTCACGTGAAGCTCGAACTGCTTGGCCAGGGCCAGCACCGAGGTCATTTCATCCACGGCATTGACGTTGCTCGCCTCCTGGAAGCCCGACACCAACTGCACGTTGGCATCGATGGGCGCCGGCTGGCCGTCCTTGGTCCGGATCGTGCCGTCCAGGGTCTTGGTCATGTTCTTGAGGTCTGGGTTGACCAGCTTGATGCGGTCCACTTCAGCCATCACCCGCGGGCCTTCGCCCATGGCGCGGATGCTTATGGTGCCGTCCTGGCCGATTTCGATTTTCTGCTCCGGCGGCACGGCGATCGGACCACCGTTGCCCATCACCGGCATGCCGTTGCCGGCCCGCAGCACGCCCAGGGCGTCGACATTAAGGCTGCCGGTGCGCACGTAGCTTTCACCGCCGTCAGGATTCTGCACGGCCATCCAGCCCGGCCCGCTGACCGCCACGTCGAGGTCACGACCGGTTTCCACCAGCGCCCCCGGGGTGAAGTCAGTGGCAGGCCGTTCGGACAGGGCAAACGCCCGCGCCGGAAAGCTGTCGCCGAACACCGGCATCGAGCGCGCCTGCTCCAGGTCTTTCTGAAAACCATTGGTGGAGATGTTCGCCAGGTTGTTGGCATGGGCCCGTTGCGCCAGTGCGTTCTGGCTGGCGCCGGTCATTGCCACATAAAGGTACTTGTCCACTGTCGTTCCTCTGCATGCCGGACGTTTGCCGCCCACTGCTGTGTTGCACAGCCTTAAGCAATTTGCAGACCAACTTTTTTCTGGCGGGCCCAGGCCTGGAAAACAAAGGGCCTGGGGGATTCAGGGAGCACCGCTCAGATGTGCTGAAGTCGAAAAACCGGCGGTGTCATGCCGCTAAGTGGCAAGGGCTGCCAAAGCACTGCCGAGAACATCCACCACGCGATCTTGCTGATCGGTGGTTAAACCGAGCCACATAGGCAAACGCAACAGCCGCTCGGAATAACCATCGGTAATTTCCATCGAGCCATGCACCCGCCCATAACGCGCCCCACCGGGCGATGAATGCAGCGGCACGTAATGGAACACTGCATAGATCGATTGGCTCTTGAGCGTCTCGAGGACCAACTGGCGCTCCACGCCAGGGGCGAGGAGTACGTAATACATATGCGCATTATGCTGGCAATGTTCAGGAACGATCGGACGACGCAGCAACCCTTGCTGCTCGAGCCCCGCTAAAGCGGCATGGTAGCGGTCCCAGATCGCCAGGCGGCGATTGGTGATGGCTTGCGCCTCTTCCAACTGGGCCCAGAGGAAGGCAGCCGTCATCTCTCCAGGCAGGAACGAGGAACCCACCTCTTGCCAGGTGTATTTATCTACCTCGCCCCTGAAGAATCGACTGCGATCGGTACCTTTTTCGCGAATGATCTCGGCTTGCAATGCCATTGCAGGATCATTGACCAGCAACGCCCCCCCCTCTCCCGAGATCACGTTCTTGGTTTCGTGAAAGCTGAATGCACCAAGGTTTCCGATACTGCCCAAGGCTCGACCCTTGTAGGTTGACATCACACCTTGCGCGGCGTCTTCAACCACCGCCAGCCCATGCTTATGCGCAATAGCCAGGATAGTGTCCATCTCGCAGGCCACACCGGCGTAATGGACAGGCACGATAGCCTTGGTCCGTGACGTTATTGCCGCCTCGATCAGGCGCTCGTCGAGGTTCAGGGTATCAGGACGAATATCGACGAAGACCGGCACCGCGCCACGCAATACAAAGGCATTGGCAGTGGAGACGAAGGTATAGGAAGGCAAGATGACTTCGTCCCCAGGCTGGATGTCCAGCAACAACGCCGCCATTTCCAGCGCAGCCGTACATGAGTGGGTGAGCAATGCCGTGTTGCAACCCGTGTGCGACTCCAACCAACGGTGACAACGCTTGGTGAATGGGCCATCACCGGCGAGCATGTTGCCGAATTTGGCCTGGGCAATGTAGTCCAGTTCTTTGCCGGTCATGTACGGGCGGTTGAAGAATATCGTTTCGTTGCTCATTGCAAACTTCCCTGGGTGGGCATAGTAAATAGTGGCGCACGGCACAAACCTCAAACCGTACTGATCCGCCCACCTATCTGACTGCCGATATCAAGATTTTCATAGAAGTACGGGGTGAATCCGGCGCGCTTCATGGCCTGCTGGGTTTCAGTAATATCGTATTCAATCCGATGCAGGTCGAACGTTTCGCCGTCCCAGGTCGCGAAACTTGCCCGGGGATCACCATCACGTGGCTGGCCGACTGAACCGGGATTGCAATAGACCTTGCCTTCCCCGTTCCACAAGTACTGGACGTGGGTATGGCCTGAGGCGAAATACCGGCCAGGCAACGGCGCGAAATACGCTTGTGAAGGGCGCACGTATTCGTCCAGCGGATCGTTCCAACCGCCATGAACGATGCTCAATCCATGCTCGATCGAGCGTTCAGGAAGCGATTCCAACCAGGCCAGGTTCTGGGAGGTGATGATGCCCCGCTGATAGTCCAGGCAGGCATTGGCGCTATTGGAGCGAGGGCAGCGCTCATCCCTGGCAAGGTACCAATCATGATTGCCCATCACGGAGAAAATGTTTCGCTCACGCAGGGCTTCGCAGCACTCATTGACTTGACTGTAATAACCGGCCGTATCACCCAGGCAGATAATCCGCGACGCTCCCAGCTCATCCAACTTGGCAAGCACTGTCCGCAGGGCGCTGTAGTTGCCATGTACGTCAGAAATGATTCCGATCATAGACAATGAAATCCTCTATATAACGAACAGCGAAACCACTGCGAATGGTTGGCTGGGCCGGTGTTTTGCCATCGAGGTAAAAATCCAGGCACATGGCCGCCTCGTTGTAGCCGAATGCGCGCCGTATCGAACTGGTCGAAGATATTCGCGGGTTGATCTCCAGCAGACTCCAGGAGCCATCGCTGCCACGACGGAATTGCAAGTTGGTCGGGCCCTCCGGCTTGAAGGCGCAGCACAACCTGGCGACTGTTTTATCCAGCGAATCATCCTGATACACCCAGGCCTTGGCGGTGGACCCGTCCGACGCCAGCTTGCGCTGGAAGGCGATGATCGGACCCGTGTCGCCGTGGCCATCGCCGAACGCCGCCACGGTGAATTCATCGGCCGCGCTGCCAATGATGGGTTGCGCCATGAGGTAGTCACCGAGCAAGGCCGCGTGAGGCGTAAAGTCGCGCTCCTCGCGAACCCAGACCAGCCCTTTGGAGGCGTAGCTTCGGCGCGGCTTGAGCAAGAACGGCAGACCCAAGGCCGCCTTGAGCGAGTGAAAATCCCCCGACAGCAAGCTGGGAATACGGCTGGCATCCCCCAGCGCCACCAGCGCCTGGTCCATGGTCCACTTGTCTTTGGAAAGATCGATCAAGCGCTGGTTGTTAAGCACAACCTGACAATCGAACGTCGCCAACAACGCTCGGTTATCCGACAGCCAATGGACATCCTGCTCGATCCCGGGAATCAGCAGGTCGACCTCATGCCTGGCCAGCGTATCGCCCAGCCACTGACCGTACTCCGGATCGGCGGTCAACGGGGCCTGCACGAATACATCGCTCCAGCCACGACCGACAGCGTCGTCGTAGATATCCGTGCCGACCAGCCGGACAGAGGGGGCCGCCTCGCGAAACGACTTGAGCAGACCGTAGCCCATGATTGCACCTACGCCAGTCACCATGACGGTCTTCATGACAGGCTCTCCCGGTGCGCTCTCATCCGCTCAAAACCCTGGTGAACATCGATTCGCGGGACGAAACCTATTTGCTCGTACAAGTCATGCCCACAGTCAAAGGGAGGCAGATCGGGAATATCGTTTTTTTCCGGCAGGAAGCGGACGTCCGACGGCTTGCCAAACGCCTCGAACGCGGCCCGGGCAATCTCGGAAAGACGCGGACTGTCGGGATGGCCGCAGTTGTACAAGCCAGCAATGCCCTGTTCCGCCAGCCGCGCGCAGACCTCGGCAAGATCACTCAAGTGCAGATAGTTGCGCCGGGGGTCGTTGCTGCCATACAGCTCGACGGTGCGCCCCGCCTGCGCCTTGTCGGCAATGGCGTACAGCAACGGTTGGTGAGGCCGGCACTGCTCGCCGTCATCGTAGACCTGACTGATGCGCAGGACCGTCAACGCCATGCCGCGCTCCTGGCAATACAGACTCGCCACTTCCTCGGCATGGCGCTTGGACAGCGAATAGATGCCGAAGTAGGGATCCGTCGCCTGGTGGCTGGCCCAACGCGACGACAGCAGAATGAAATGACGCGCCCCGCACTGTTCGGCCAAGCGGCAGGCAGCCAATGCACCGACACTGTTGACCCGTTCGGCGCGAATCAGATCATCTGGCTGGCCACCGCCAAAATCGGCCGCTGCCAACACGACCACGTCGAAGCGCTCGTCGCAGGCGCCGGGCTCCTGATTATTCAAGTCAAAGGCAATATCAGCGTCCCGGCGCCCCGCCAATTTGACTTGGCCATAGCGCGACAACTCCCGGGCAACGGCCTTGCCAACGACCGAAGTACTTCCTATGACCAGGCTTTTCATGACGGGACGACTGTCGCTTCCAGCATCATTGCACAACAAAGTTCTGGATAATCGACGCCTACGGTGCACATGGCTTGAATGATGTCCGGACTCAAGTTCAAGTCTTTCAATTGCCCGGTGGTGAAGGGTTTGAGGAACACGCCTTCCTTGCGCACTACCTGGAGGCCCGCGGCTTCAATTTCAGCCGTCAGGGCCTGTAGCGAGTAGCTGCGCCTATGGCCCAGCTCCAGATCGCCACTGCCCAGCGCCGTCATGTCGCCAAGCAGTCCAGCCGCATGACCGAACCGCCGATGCAGGGATTCGCCATTGGGAACCAGCACGAAGCAACGACCACCCGGAGCGAGGAAGCGCTTGAACCTTTGCAGCACGGTCTGTGGATCATCGACATGCTCAAGGATAAAACCCATCACGATGAGATCGAAACGCTTGTCGGTGTCGAATGTCTCGAAATAACTTTCGACGATCTCGGCCGTATTGTCCGGGTATTGGGACTTGAACTGGGCGATCACCGATGCGGAGCCGTCGATGACTGTGTGCTCGCTGAAGAACTGCGAGAAGCGGTGGGTGCTGAAGCCATGGCCAACACCAAGCTCCAGCAGGCTCTGCTCCTTGGTGCACAGCGCCATGATGCGTTGGGGATACCAATTGAGAATGATGTTGTTGTCAAACGCGTAGCCAAAGCTGTCGCTGTAGGCTGCGATGAAGGTATCGAGATCGTTGCTCATGTCACAGGCTCTCCGCTGAGCGACCAAGGTCATATTTGTAGGGATCAATCGGCCAACCAGGCCCGTCGCCAGGCGTCCAGGCGCTCGCCTTCGAGCAGCCACTGCGCCCGCACCGTCGACTGCAAGGCGTCTCCCAGCGTCGCAGAAGCCTCACGGTCTTCCAGGTGCAAGCGAATCGCCCGGATCCAGTCTTGCGCCTCGTTACTGACCCGGGACAACGGCAATACCTCGCCGCCGACAAAACCCGGCACCCGGCTGCAAATGACCGGATGGCCGCACGCGGCATGCTGCAGGACACGCAAGTCACCCGAGCAGGCATTACCCAAGGTTTCAGCCATGGGTACCAGTGCAAGATCCAGATTCAAGGCTGCCATGGCGCCCGCCAACTGCTGTTGCGCGACCGCTGGGTGCCGCTCCTTCAGAAAAGGCTGCAGTGACGCGGGGCAGTCGCCCAGCACCACCCAGTCCACTTCGCCAGCGAACGCGGGCAGCACATCCGCCAGCAATTGCGTATCTTTACCGCCCAGCCAGCCCAGGCGCGGCTTGGGTCCCGTGCGTCGCTTGCTTTGTACCCGCCCCCAGGCGGTCGGCAGCAGGGTTTCCAGCACGCGGATATCGTCGTGCTGGCCCTGCAACAGTTCGGCCAGCGCCGGCGTGGGGACCAGCACCCGATCGGCCTGCAGCATGCCGAACCGCAGACGCTCCAGCAGCTCATCGGCAGCGTAGTCGCCCTTCAACTCCATCTGCGGCAAGTAACCGTCCAGATCGTACACGGTGAAGGCTTTGGAAAACGCCCTCAGGCGGCTCAGGGCGAGCAGCCCGGCGTCATCCAGGGGGCGTTGCAACACGATGGTCGTCGGCGCCAGGCGCTCGATCTCCACCGGCGATAGCAGGCTCGAAACCGCCGCGCCTTCGATTTGCCCCGATTCAAGCAACGTGCTGAACGGCTGGACCAATCGCGAATAGGCCCCCGCCCGCTGGTCGGTGACAAAAACCAGCACCCTTGGCACGCTGCCTTGCAGGGGATACCAGCACAGATCCTTGTTTTCCCGGACAAACCCTTCGCCGGCGCGCAGCGAAAGGTTGGCATTGTAGGCCGGGTCGCGGGCCAATTGCGGCAACCAGCGCGCGAACAAGGCATCCTCCTGTTCGCTACTTGCACGGGTAACTGCCGCCGGGTTGACCAACAGCCGCGAGTGAGGCGTCCAGACGTTCAGGTAACCGGCCTGCTGCAGCTTCAGACACAGATCGACATCGGTCCAGGGCGCCAGCAGCGGGTCGGTGTCGAAACCATCGGCTTCGAGAAACAGCTCCCGCCGCAGCATCAGGCATTCACCGCCCACTGCGGAGCAGTTCTGCTCAAGCCCAAGCCGCCCCATGTAACCCGTCGACTGCGATGACAGGCCCTCAAACGCCCGACCGACGACTCCGCCCTGTCCCAACACAAGGCTCGCCTGGCGTATGCGGCCTTGGCTATCCTGCAACTTGCCTCCCACGGCGCCCACTTCCGGACGCTGGGCGTGATTAAGCAACGCTTGCAGCCATTCAGGCTCAAGCACAACGCTTTGCGCATCGAGCCAGAGCAGGTACTCGCCGCGCGCCTCTTGAGCCGCCGCATTACACATAGCGGCACGCGACTGCCCGGGCATGAACCGCAACACCTGGAACCGGCCTTCGCCCATGTCCTCGACCAGCCCCAGCCACTCCAGCAATGCGGGCTCGTCGTTGCCCGGTTCAACCAACAAGACCTCGAAGTCCACCGCACGGGTCTGTGTCAGCAGACTTTCCAGGCAACGCTGGAAATTCGCCAACTGTCCTTGCAGGTAAATCAGAATACTGACCGAGGCCTGCCGCTCATGACCGTAGTCGATACGATAGCGGCCCGGCTCCAGTACAATCGCTCGCGCCTGGGCGTAACCACGTGCTTGCAGGTGCGCATCGATGACCGCACGCTCGTCCGCGCATTCCGACTGCCGCACCTCGTTGGCGATCAACAGGGGTTCGTTGACATGACCGACGCTCGCCACGCCCTGCTCGCTGATCAAGCGCAACTGGTAGGCCAATTCAAAGGCATCACCGCAGCCATTATCAAAACCGCTCAAGCGCACCAGCGCCTCACGACGGTACAGCCAGTGACGGGAATGGCTGGCCGGAAACGCCAACAACAAATCCAGATTCAGGTCGGGTCGCAACGAGAGGTCGATCACACCGCCCGTACGCTGCGCCTCGTCGGCGTACACCGCCAGGCACCCGTCGGGCGCATCAAGCAGATTCAGAGCCGTCACCAGCAACCCTGCGGCGATGAACTCCTCCCCCGCCTCCACCAGCATGAACCAATCGCTCTGGACGCCCTCGAGCAAGCCATTGATCGCGGCTGCCGGTTGCTTGGGATCACACGCCAACCACTGGACGTTGGCTCGCCCCGGGTCGGCGGCCCCCATCACGCACACATGGATGCGCTGGTACAACTGTCGATCCAGGCTGTCCAGGGTGTGAGCCAGCGCCAACTGATTGCCGTCATCGCGGACCAGGACAGTGAAACTGGGTGCAGCCACGCTCGCCAACCGCTCTTCGATCTGACGCAATTGCTGCGCCGTCGGGTAACGTTGGCGCAACCAGTCGAGCGCACCCAGACGATTCCCAACCGCCTCTCGAACGGCAGACGCCTGGGTTTTCGCAATAAACACGTCCAGTTGCTGCCAGAAAGACGCAGTGCGCTCAACGTAACGTTGCAGGACGTCGCCCAGGCTTGCCCGCGCATGTTCCAACGGGTCCGGCTGATCGAGCATGGCGAAGCCGACGCTGCCGAAGAAACTATTGTCGAGCAGTGGCTGGTCGACGCCATGTCCCGGAATGAAGATCACCGGGCAGCCACACAGCACTGCCATGACGCAGGTCATTGACCACTCATAGCTGTACATCACCTCGGCATTGCGCAGCAGCTCGGCCAGCTCAGGCAAGGACAAAGGATTGGCCATGCTCAGCAGGCGCACATCCGCTGGCAGTAGCGAGTAGTCGATCTGGTCCAATGGGTGGCGGTTCTGATAGAGATAGCTGCCTTTACGCACAACTGCGGCGCCCACCGTCGAGAACATTTCGATATCGATCGCCGGCAGGCACAACAGGTCACCGTCAAGGTCACCACGGTGCTCGGCAAGCCGGGCGGCGTAATAGAACAACAAATCGGTGGGCGCGGCGTCCATGCCTTTCCCCGTGAGGAACCCCTCGAAATTCAGGAGAAAACGCGCCACGACCGCACAGTTGAGCGGATTGCCGGGGAATACCTCGGGATAAACCGCGATCGGCACCTTGCCCGCTGCCATATGGCGCTGTTTGATCGCAGAACTGATCACCGGCGTCTTGAGGTCTGGATTGACCACTTCGGTGCCGCAAATATAGGCCTCACGACCACTGAGGTTGAGCATATGACAGAGGTAGTGCAGCGAGACGACGCCCGACGACGATTCACGGTAAGCAGGCGCCAAGAAGTAGTACGGATGCTCGGGTTTGGCATACATCA
Organism: Pseudomonas sp. OA65; assembly: GCF_017498305.1. Classification (NCBI taxonomy): domain Bacteria; kingdom Pseudomonadati; phylum Pseudomonadota; class Gammaproteobacteria; order Pseudomonadales; family Pseudomonadaceae; genus Pseudomonas; species Pseudomonas sp. OA65. Next base: position 20,996 of record NZ_JAGDEZ010000025.1, on the reverse strand, counting down.
GCCGTAGACGCGCCAACGCCTGTTCAAGCGAATGAGCGTCCAGCTGCGCAAGGTTCGACATCGGGTGCAATCTCCAGAATCAAGTCAAAAAGGGTGTCACTGGCAAGGCCCGCTCAGGCAGCCCTTTTTTCCAGAAAAGCCGATGCATCCGCGCCGGTGTTGAACAACAGGTCGATGACGCTGACCGCATGCTGGAACTCGCCGTACACCTGTGGATACTCGGGATAGCCGGCATAGCTCATGTACGACACGGCGATCCCGTTGGCGGCGAACGCCGCTTCGTCGAGGTAGTGACTGGCGGCGGGTCCAGAGAGGTATTCGTTGGCCCCGAGGGCCTGGCAGAGGTGGATCAGGCGTTCATTCTTGCCCTCTACGCCCCCCAGATCCTCGGAACGGTGAAGCGGCGTATGGATGCCCAGCAGGGGACACAAGCCCGCGATAAACAGGTGGTTGATGCGAGTCAGCAGGGTGAGGTCGGCTGCCTGCTCGTAGAGCGCGCGAATCGGCGCTTCCATCTGGGCGAAGCACGGTGCGCGCCGGTAGCTCTGCTCGATCGTCTTCCAGTGCGCGGCGGCCCAATCCGGACTGGTGATCTGGACTTCATTGATCAACTGTCCGAGACGGCCCTTCTTCTTGACGGGAATACTGAGCCAATGCTCACCCTGGGCAGTCTTGATCTTGTTACGGTTGCGCCAGTCACTCCGGGTGTACTGGACGTCGTCGTACAGGATGAACGCATCGACGCTGCGGATCAGATCGAAATACCCCTTCCAAGGGATGTAGTTCGACTGCACCACAGCTATTTTTTTTTGCATCCTGAGCCTCACGTACGCAGCCGAAACAAGGCCTCAGCCCTGTCAAAAAAACGCCACCTACTTTGAATAAGCGGGGGACAGCCCCGATGTAGCAAATCCCATACCAGGAAAAAACGCGCCCCCGCTAAGGCTCGGTCTTGCCTACTTCATACTCCCGCAACTTATTGGCAATGGTCGTATGGGAAACCCCCAGCCGCCTGCCCAGTTGCCGGCTGCTGGGATGTTCGGAATACAAGCGCTCCAGCACCGCTTTCTCGAAACGCCCCACGATCTCGTCCAGGCCCCCCTCAAGGGAGAAATCGCCAAGGGGCTGGCGCACGCCGTAGTCCGGCAGGCGGATGTGCTCGGCTTTCACCTTCCCGCCATCGCACAAGGAAACCGCTTGGAACAGCACGTTTTCCAATTGCCGGACGTTGCCCGGCCAATGGTAATGACTGAGGCGGTCCATGGCCGCCGGCGCCAGCTTGGGCAGTGCACAGCCGATCTGGCGGCTGGCCTGGTCGAGGAAATGCTCCACCAGTGGCCCCAGGCCATCGAGGCATTCGCGCAGGGGTGGGATGTGCAGCGAAAGCACATTCAAGCGGTGGTACAAATCCTGACGGAATTCGCCCCGGGCGCAGAGTTCGGACAAGTCCACCTGGGTCGCGCAGATCACCCTGACGTCCAGGTACACCTCTTCATCGCTGCCTACGCGGCGGAAGCAACCGTCCTGCAGGAAGCGCAGCAGTTTCACTTGCAGCCGCGGACTCATCTCCCCGACCCCGTCGAGGAACAGCGTTCCTCCGGCGGTCAGTTCCAGCAGTCCGAGCTTGCCTTCGGCCCTTGCCCCTTCAAATGCACCGGGGCCGTAGCCGAACAGCTCGGTCTCGGCCATCGACTCGGGCAGCCCGGCGCAGTTGAGTGCCATCAAGGGTGATTGCCCGCGCGGGCTGGCCAGGTGACAAGCCCGAGCCAGCAGCTCCTTGCCGGTGCCGGTTTCGCCTTCTATCAATAGCGGCGCGTCCAGCGGTGCCATGCGCCGGGCCTCACGGACCACCGCCGCCATCACTTTTGAGCTCTGGAAAATACTGTCGAAGCCGCGCAACTCCTGCTTGCGCACGTTGTAGATACGTTCACCCACCCGGTCGGCCCGGTGCAGGGTCAGCACCGCACCGGCCATGGCTTCGCTGTCGTCGTGCTCCGATTGCAATGGCGCGATGTCGGCCAGGAACACGTCGCCCTTGACCTTGACCCTCAGGCCGTTGATGCGCGACTGGTTGGCGCGCACCAGTTCCGGCAAGTCGAAATCCTCGGCGTAGCGTGACAAGGGAATCCCCGGCACCTCGTCGACCCGCACCCCGAGCAACTGCGCCGCCGCCCGGTTGGCCGCGACAATGGAGCCGCCCATGTCGATGGACAACACTGGGAACTCCAGGGCACCGAGCAGGGCATTGAGTTCCATGTGCCGACGCTCGCTGGGCATCAGCCCTACACGCTTGACGCCAAACACCCCGGCGATGCCTTCGAATTTCGGACGCAACGCCTGGAACTGGATGTTGATCAGGTTCGGGCAGTGCAGGTAGATCGCATTGCCATGTTCGCCACCGACCTCGCCCCGGGCGACGTTGATGCCGTACTCCACCAACAGGTTGAGGATGTCCCGGAGGATGCCGATGCGATTCTGGCAATGGACTTTGATGCGCATGAAAGGACCCAGGTGCATATGAGATAGAAAAGCGCGCCATTCCAGCCCCTCTGTGGCGAGGGAGCTTGCTCCCGCTGGGCTGCGCAGCAGACCCAAAACAGGGGCCGCTTCGCGCCCCAGCGGGAGCAAGCTCCCTCGCCACAAAGGTTTTCGGCGTGGCAACGCAAATAATCGTCAAGATTATGTGACAGATGTAGGCCGTTTCCCACCTGAAAATCCCGGAAAGATCGTACCGCCCGTCAAATCGTAACGAAAACTTTACGATTCAGCCCGTCGCTCGCCCAATCCATCCTCGCCAAGCCGATGCGCACACCGCTGCTTCGGGTTATCTCTAATGCATCGCTCGACATAACAACAAACGCATCTTCCCCCTGAGGGAAATCAGCAGGAGAGCAGCATGAAGCAGACGCAATACGTGGCCCGCGAGCCCGATGCGCAAGGTTTTATCCACTACACCGCTGAAGAACACGCGGTGTGGAACACGCTGATCACCCGCCAGCTCAAAGTTATCGAAGGCCGTGCGTGCCAGGAATACCTGGACGGCATCGACAAGCTGGGCCTGCCCCACGACCGCATCCCGCAACTGGACGAAGTCAACAAAGTGCTGGGCGAGACCACGGGCTGGCAAGTCGCCCGCGTGCCGGCGCTGATCCCTTTCCAGACCTTCTTCGAATTGCTCGCCAGCAAGCAGTTTCCGGTGGCGACCTTTATTCGTACCCGTGAAGAACTGGATTACCTGCAAGAGCCGGACATTTTCCACGAGATCTTTGGCCACTGCCCGTTGCTGACCAACCCTTGGTTTGCCGAATTTACCCACACCTACGGCAAACTCGGCCTACAGGCTTCCAAGGAAGAACGCGTCTACCTGGCGCGCCTGTATTGGATGACCATCGAGTTCGGCCTGGTGCAAACCCCGCAGGGCCGGCGCATCTACGGCGGAGGCATCCTCTCGTCGCCCAAGGAAACCGTGTACTGCCTGTCCGACGAGCCCGAGCACCAGGCCTTCGATCCGTTGGAAGCCATGCGCACGCCGTATCGCATCGACATCCTGCAACCGGTGTATTTCGTGTTGCCCGAGCTCAAGCGTCTGTTCGACCTGGCCCACGAAGACATCATGGGCATGGTCAAGCGCGGTCGGGAACTGGGCTTGCACGCTCCGAAATTCCCGCCAAAAGCGGCGTGAACCGCGTCTTTTAATCCCAATTGAGTCTGTTGCACGACGCGGCTTTGCTTTAGCGTGGGTGCATCGACGTTTTCCAAATATTCGATCCAGGAACACACCATGAACACTCTGAACCAAGCCCATTGCGAAGCCTGCCGCGCCGATGCCCCACAAGTCAGCGACGAAGAACTGCCGGTGTTGATCAAGCAGATCCCGGACTGGAACATCGAAGTGCGCGACGGCGTGATGCAGCTGGAGAAAGTTTTCCTGTTCAAGAACTTCAAGCACGCCCTGGCGTTCACCAACGCCGTTGGCGAGATCTCCGAGGCCGAAGGCCACCACCCAGGCCTGCTCACCGAGTGGGGCAAAGTCACCGTGACCTGGTGGAGCCACTCCATCAAAGGCCTGCACCGCAACGATTTCATCATGGCCGCCCGCACCGATGACGTGGCCAAGACCGCCGAGGGCCGCAAGTAATGCATTTCGATGCCATCGGCCGGGTGCCTGGCGATCCGATCCTCGGCCTGATGGAGGCTTACGGGGCGGACAGCAACCCGAGCAAGTTCGACCTGGGCGTGGGTGTCTATAAGGACGCCCAGGGCCTGACGCCGATTCTTCAGTCAGTGAAGCAGGCCGAGCAGCGGCTGGTGGATCGCCAGGTTACCAAGACCTACATCGGCGGTCATGGCGACGCCGCGTTCGGCCAGTTGATCAATGAGCTGGTGCTGGGCGTCGACTCGCCGTTGATCCGTGAAAAACGCGCCGGCGCCACCCAGACACCCGGCGGCACCGGTGCCCTGCGCCTGAGCGCCGACTTCATCGCCCAGTGCCTGCCGGGCCGTGGCGTCTGGCTGAGCAACCCGACCTGGCCGATCCACGAAACCATTTTCGCCACGGCCGGGGTCAAGGTCAGTCATTACCCGTACGTGGGTGCCGATAACCGCCTGGATTTCGAGGCGATGCTGGCGACCCTGGCCCAGGCGCCCAAAGGCGATGTGGTGCTACTGCACGCCTGCTGCCACAACCCCACCGGATTCGACCTGTCCCATGAGCAATGGCAGCAGCTGCTGGAAGTGGTGCGCAGCCGCGACCTGCTGCCGCTGATCGACTTCGCCTACCAAGGCTTTGGCGATGGCTTGGAACAGGACGCCTGGGCGGTCCGGCTATTTGCCGAAGCGTTGCCGGAAGTGCTGATTACCAGCTCCTGTTCGAAGAACTTCGGCCTGTACCGCGACCGTACGGGTGCATTGATCGTCTGCGCCCGGGATGGCGAAAAACTGATCGATATCCGCAGCCAATTGGCCAACATCGCCCGCAACCTGTGGTCGACGCCACCAGACCATGGCGCAGCCGTGGTGGCGACCATCCTCGGCGACCCGGAACTCAAAAGCCTGTGGGCCGATGAGGTCCAGGCCATGCGCCTGCGCATCGCGCAATTGCGCAGCGGTTTGCTGGAAGCCCTCGAGCCCCATGGTCTGCGCGAGCGCTTCGCCCATATCGGCGTGCAACGCGGGATGTTTTCCTACACCGGCCTGACGCCGGAACAGGTCCAGCACCTGCGCGAACGCCACAGCGTCTACATGGTCGGTACCGGCCGGGCCAACGTGGCCGGCATCGACGCTACGCGCCTGGACTTACTGGCCGAGGCGATTGCTGACGTTTGCAGATAACCAGCCTTTACCTTTAATAGCTGAACAGATCCCCTTGTGGCGAGGGGATTTATCCCCGCTGGGCTGCGCAGCAGCCCCCAACCTGGGGTGGCCTGACATTTCAAGGTGTCTGATCTAGGGGCTGCTGCGCAGCCCAACGGGGATAAATCCCCTCGCCACAGATAAATCCCCTCGCCACAGATAAGTCCTCTTCACCACAAAAGCTGCGCCAGACGTTATACCTGCGGGCCCGTCCACTCCCGGACAAACTGCCCGATATCTTCCTTCGGTGCGGTGCGCGCTTCTTTCTGCGGTGTGCCCAGGTAGAGGAAACCGATCACCTCTTCCCCGTCTTCAAGGCCCAGCCCCCTGGCCACGTGCGGCGAGTACGCCAGCTCGCCGGTGCGCCACACACCGCCGATACCTTGGGCATACGCCGCCAGCAGGATGCCATGGGCCGCGCAGCCGGCCGCCAACAGTTGCTCGGACTTGGGGATCTTGAAATGGTCCTGCAGACGGGCGATCACCACCACGACCAGGGGTGCGCGCAACGGGCCATTGAGGGCCTTTTCCACGACCGCTTCGGGCACCAGCGGGTCATTGAACTTTGCCGCTTCGGCCAGCAGTTCGCCCATGCGCTGCCGCGCCTGCCCTTCCACCGTCAAGAAGCGCCATGGCCGCAACTGGCCGTGATCCGGTGCCCGCATGGCCGCGGCGAACATGAGCTCGCGCTGTTCCGGCGTGGGTGCCGGCTCCACCAGGCGCGGGACGGAAACACGGTTGAGCAAAGCGTCGAGAGCCTGCATCGGCCACCTCCTGAAAAAATGTCCAGCTATTCTAGTGGCTGTGCGGCGAGTCCGTTAGCGCAAATTCCGTGGCCAGGCAGCCAGGCGCCGCCGAGTGCCGGTTTACAGGACGCTGGCCGCAGGTAGAATGGCGCCCTTCCCTTTCAGCCTGAGCGGACTTCATGGCGTTGCCGACCCTGCGAATCATCGGTTTCATCATCGGCATCTTCCTGATCACCCTGGCGATCTTCATGGTCGTGCCCATGGTCACGCTGATGATCTTCGAGCGCACTGGCGACCTGCCGTCGTTCCTCTGGTCGAGCATGATCACCTTCCTCGCCGGCCTGGCGCTGGTGCTTCCCGGGCGCCCGGAACACATCCACCTGCGGCCGCGGGACATGTACCTGCTGACGGTCAGCAGCTGGCTGGTGGTGTGTATCTTCGCTGCGCTGCCGTTCCTGCTAACCCAGCACATCAGCTATACGGATTCGTTCTTCGAAAGCATGTCGGGCATCACCGCCACCGGCGCCACCGTCCTGAGCGGCCTGGACACCATGTCACCGGGCATCCTGATGTGGCGCTCGCTGCTGCACTGGCTCGGCGGTATCGGCTTCATCGGCATGGCGGTGGCGATCCTGCCCCTGCTGCGCATCGGTGGCATGCGGCTGTTCCAGACCGAGTCATCGGACCGCTCGGAGAAAGTCATGCCCCGTTCCCACATGGTGGCGCGGTTGATCGTGGCGGCCTACGTGGGCATCACCATTCTTGGCACCCTGGCGCTCTGGTGGGCCGGGATGAGCCTGTTCGATGCCATCAACCATGCGATGTCGGCGATTTCCACCGGCGGTTTCTCCACCTCGGACCAGTCCCTGGCCAAATGGACCCAGCCGGCGGTGCACTGGGTCACCATCGTCATCATGATCCTCGGCAGCCTGCCGTTTGCCCTGTATGTCTCGACGTTGCGGGGTAATCGCCGGGCGTTGATCAAGGACCAGCAGGTCCAGGGGCTCATTGGCGTGCTGCTGGTGACCTGGCTGGTGCTCGGCACCTGGTATTGGGCGACCACCGACCTGCATTGGCTTGACGCCCTGCGGCACGTGGCGCTGAACGTGACGTCCATCGTTACCACCACCGGCTTCGCCCTGGGCGACTACAGCCTGTGGGGCAATTTCTCGCTGATGCTGTTCTTCTACTTGGGGTTCGTCGGCGGTTGCTCGGGTTCGACGGCCGGCGGGATCAAGATCTTTCGCTTCCAGGTCGCCTACATCCTGCTGCGGGCCAACCTTAATCAACTGATCCACCCCCGTGCGGTGATCAAGCAGAAGTACAACGGTCATCGCCTCGACGAGGAAATCGTCCGTTCGATCCTGACGTTCTCGTTCTTCTTCGCCATCACGATCTGCGTGATCGCCCTGCTGCTGTCGCTGTTGGGGGTGGAATGGATGACGGCGTTGACCGGTGCGGCCAGTACCGTGTCCGGCGTCGGCCCGGGGCTGGGGGAAACCATCGGACCGGCCGGCAACTTCGCACCGCTGCCGGACGCCGCCAAGTGGATTCTGTCGGGGGGCATGTTGCTGGGCCGGCTGGAGATCATCACCGTGTTCGTGCTGTGTATCCCGGCGTTCTGGCGTCACTGACCGGTTCAGGCTGGCTCGCCAATCGCGCCCGGTATTCGCCGGGCGTGGTATCGAACCAGCGGCGAAAAGCCCGGAAAAAATTGCTCGGGTCGGCAAATCCCAACAGGTAGGCAATTTCCAGCAGCGTCATGCCCGGCTGTGCCAGGTACTGCTCGGCCAGCTCGCGGCGGGTATCTTCCAGCAGGCTCTGGAAACTGGTGCCCTCTTCCTGCAAGCGCCGTTGCAAGGTGCGCTGGGACAGGTGCAACGTCTGCGCCACCACGTCTCGCTTGGGTTCCCCCTGGGGCAACAGCCGACACAATACTTGTCTCGCCTTGTGGGTCACGCGGCTTTCCGAAAAACGCGCGAGGTATTCCCCGGCAAACCGGTCGTGGAGCTGCGCCATGGCTTCGTTGGCCGTTGGCAGCGGCGCCTCCATGTCGGCCCGTTCGAAGATCAGCGCGTCGTAAGGCGCGCCGAACACCAACGGCGCATGAAAAGCTCGCTGATAAGGCGCCGGGTCCAGGGGTTCGGCGCCCTGGAACAGCACCTTCACCGGATGCAGGGTGCGCCCAGTCAACCAACTGCACAGGGCAAGCGCGCAGGCCAGGGACGCTTCGGCACTTTGACGAGTGGGAGGCAGATGGTCGCCATGCACGGTCAGGATCAGCCCATAACCGCCTTCCAACGGACGAAAACTCAAGTCAGCGCTTTCGGCGATGATCCGCTGATAGCGCACGAGCCGTTGAAAACCCTCCACCAGGGTGCGACTGGACATCAAGGCGTAGCCCGCCACATGGAACGAGGCCGGGCGCACCACCCTGCCCATGTTCAAACCAATGGCCGGGTTACCGGACAATTCCACCGCCCGTTGCCAGAGCCGCGTCATCGAGTCCTGGGGGAAGCGTGCATCCGGGTCATCCAGCGCATCGAAGTCCAATCCCAGTTGTTTGAACAGCGCCCGACAATCCAGGCCGTCCATTTCCAGCGCCTTGACAATCCCCATCGCCCAGCTTGAAGAAGTCGTTCGTTCGCTCATGACGTTTACTTGCATGACGAGCCGCAGGGTACGGCTGGATTTGCGAAGGATAGCAGTGTCCGGTCTTACCAATAACGCCCCTTTTGGACGAGCGGCTGTTGTTGTCAGGCAAGGCGCCGCGACGAGTCATAGCCCGCTATGGCGAGGAGCGGCAACGCAGCATGACGGCAACAGAAGCCGTCCAAGAGGGGCGTTATTGGTAAGACCGGACACTAGAGTGGCGCTGATTGTCACTGGCCGTTGTAATTGATAGCTCTAGACTTAAATATCAAAACAATAACCACAGAGTCAGCCGTCGTGGAAAACGCCAAACGATTCAATACCTTCGCCGAGTTCTACCCGTATTACCTCAGCGAACACAGCAACAGCACCTGCCGACGATTGCATTTCATCGGCACCTCCCTGGTCATCCTGGTTTTCGTCATGGCCCTCGTCGTGGGTGCCTGGTGGCTGTGGGTTGCCCTGCCGGTGGCCGGCTACGGCTTTGCCTGGGTCGGGCACTTCTTCTTCGAAAAGAACCGTCCCGCCACTTTCCAGCATCCGCTCTACAGCCTGCTCGGTGATTTCGTCATGTACCGCGACATGCTGCTGGGCAAGGTGGCGTTCTAGCCAAAGGATTGCCTATGAACACTCACGCACGTTTTACCCACATGCAGGACGGCACCCAGGAAGATTGGGCGATCATCGCAGCCGATTTCAGCGCCTACGCCCGGCAATTGCCGGCCCGGATCCTGGCCCACTTGAAATTGCTGGACGGTGATTTCGGCGGGTTCCCAGTGGACCGCCTGACCCATTCCTTGCAAACCGCCACCCGTGCCTACCGTGACGGGCGCGATGAGGAATACGTGGTCTGCGCCCTGCTCCACGACATCGGCGACACCTTGGGTTCGTATAACCACCCGGACATCGCCGCCGCTATCCTCAAGCCCTTCGTCAGCGCCGAAAACCTGTGGATGGTGGAGAAGCACGGGATTTTCCAGGGCTATTACTTCTTCCATCACCTGGGCATGGACCGGCACCTGCGCGAGCAGTTTTTCGAACATCCGCAGTACCAGGCGACCATTGATTTCTGTGCGAAATACGACGCGGCGGCGTTCGATCCCGAGTACGACACATTGCCGTTGAGCTTCTTCGAGCCGATGCTGGAAAGGGTGTTTGCCGCGCCGAAGCAATCGATCTACAAGGCGGCGATGGCGGAGCAAGCCTGAATCCAACGGACGCAGAAAAACCTGTGGCGAGGGAGCTTGCTCCCGCTTGAGTGCGCAGCGCTCATAAAAAGGGACTGCTGCGCAGCCCAGCGGGAGCAAGCTCCCTCGCCACAGGGGTTATGTGTTCGCTTGAGAAAACGTCAGGCCGGCCTACACCGGCTCAGTCACTTTCAACTCAGTCTTGGCCAGCGCCTCCCGCGCCTGGGCGTCCGCCAACCGGTACAACTCGATCGTCCCATCCCAATGCTCGATCAGCGCCGTGCAGGATTCGACCCAGTCGCCACAATTGAGGTATTCCACCTCGCCCACCATCCGCATCTCGGCATGGTGGATATGCCCACAGACCACGCCATGCAATTCGCGCTTCACACACTCGTGGGCGATGGCTTCTTCGAAGTCGCTGATAAAGCTGACGGCCGTCTTCACCTTGTGCTTGAGGTACGCCGACAGCGACCAGTAACCGTAGCCATAACGGGCCCGCCAGTGGTTGAGCCAGCGGTTCAGCGTGAGGGTGAATTCGTAGGCCGAGTCCCCGAGGAACGCCAGCCAACGGTGGTAACGGGTGATGACATCGAACTGGTCGCCATGGATCACCAGCAGGTGCCGGCCATCGGCGGTGACGTGCACCGCTTCGTCCACCAACTGGATATTGCCCAGGATCAGCTTCGAATAGCGCCGCAGGAATTCGTCATGGTTGCCGGTGACGTAGATCACTTCGGTACCGCGCTTGCTCATGGTCAGCAAGCGGCGGATGACGTTGGTGTGGGCCTGGGGCCAATACATGCCACCGCGCAGCTTCCAGCCGTCGATGATGTCCCCCACCAGGTAGATCTTGTCGGCGTGGTAGCCCTTGAGAAACTGCGACAGGTGCTCGGCCTGGCAGTCCCGGGTGCCCAGGTGCACATCGGAGATCCACAGGGTGCGTACACGTTGCTTGCGGCTGGGTTTGGCGAGCTCGGCGCTGGTCATTGGGCAACCCTCTGATCGTTTTCGCCACTGTGCACCCCAGCGGTTAATGGCCTATGACAAACACAAGTCCATTGCATGACAGCGCCGGGCGTTGCCCCTCGGTGTATGCTGGCGGCCTGACACGGGAGACCGCGATGCGACCGATCCTCACGCTACGCCACTACAGCCACGACTTGATCGCCCACAGCCACGACCACGCGCAGCTGGTGTTCGGGTTGTCCGGCGCGCTGGACTTCGAGGTCGAAGGTCGTGGCAGCCAAGTGGTGCAACAAAGTTTCGTGGTGGTACCCGCCGGCGCCCATCATGGCTGTGGCAGCCCCCACGGCAGCCGCTGCCTGGTACTGGATGTGCCCAGTGACGACTGGGTCGGACAATGCCTGGGGGATCACGCCGACGCCAGCCGCCGCTTGCTCGACGACCCCGCTCGCCTGCCCCTGGACGCGGGGCAAAGCCAACTGGTCAGTTGGCTGGCGAGCAGCCCGGTGGACGACCCGCTGATCGCCCAGCAAGGCGCGGTGCTGCTCTTGGCGAGCCTCAATGGCGTTCGCCAGAACGCCCTCGGTGGTCGGCGCCTGCCCTACGCCGCGCTCAACGCCCACATCGACCAGAACGCGGCCTACCCGCTGCAAGTGGCGGACCTGGCGCGGGTCGCCGGCCTTTCCAGTGCCCGTCTGCACGCGCGTTTCATCGCCGAGTGCGGGCAAACCCCGATGGCGTACATCCGTAGCCGCCGCTTGCACCAGGCCGTGGCGTTGTTGCGGGAGTCGGACCTGCCCATCGGCGAGATCGCCCACCGGGTCGGCTACAGCTCCCAGAGTGCTTTCGCCGCGGCGGTGCTGCGCGAATTCGGCGCCTCGCCGGGCACGCTGCGGCATCAGCGCTAGGTTCGCGCTAAAAATCGCTAGGATCGCGACAGATATTGCCGCCTCACCCGCGCTTAAATACTCCAATCTGTGAGGGGAACAGTCCTGTGGGAGCGAGCCTGCTCGCGATTGCTATCTGTCAGTCAATATCTGCATTGCCTGGACCAGCGCTTTCGCGAGCAGGCTCGCTCCCACAGAAGACATTCACCAGTTGCCCCACTGTCTGTTGAAAGGATTGAAATGACTCCACGTACTGCCCTCGGCGCCCTGCACATTGGCGCACTCATGTTTGGCCTGACCGGTGTCTTCGGCAAACTCGCCGCAGCCTCGCCAGCGGTCATCGTGTTCGGTCGCGCCGTCTTCGCCGTGCTGGCCCTGGCGATGTTTGCCCGGTTCGCCAGCCGCAGCCGCTGGCAGAAACTGCGGGCCCAGGATGGTCGGCGATTGCTGCTGGGCGGCCTGTTGCTGGCCGGGCACTGGGTGAGTTTCTTCATCGCGGTGAAAGTGGCTGGCGTGGCAATCGCCACGCTGGGGTTCGCCAGTTTCCCAGCCTTCACGGTATTGCTCGAGGGGCTGATCTTCCGCGAGCGGATTCGCGCCAATGAAATCGGGTTGGTGATATTGGTGAGCGTCGGCCTGGTGCTGGTCACGCCGAACTTCGACCTGGCCAGCGGTGCCACCACCGGCCTGCTGTGGGCCGTGGCCTCGGGGCTGCTGTTTTCCCTGTTGTCCTTGACCAACCGCGCTGGCTCCGCCCATGTGCCGCCGGTACAGGCCGCGCTGTGCCAGAACGTGGTGGTCGGGTTGTGCCTGCTGCCGGTGGCCGCACCGCAATTGAGCGATGTTCGCCCCATCGACTGGTTGTGGATCGGCTTGCTCGGCGTGTTCTGCACCGGCCTGGCCCACAGCCTGTTCGTCGCCAGCCTGGCGGTGATCAAGGCCCGCACGGCGGCGGTGGTCTTCGCCATGGAGCCGGTCTACGGCATCGCCATGGCCTGGTGGCTGTTCGACGAGCGCCCGACGTTGCGCATGTTGCTTGGCGGCGTGGTGATCATCACGGCCATCGTGATCTCAAGCCAACTGGGCGGCTCGAAAAAACCGCGGGTGGAGACCCAAGCCGCGGCTCACTGAACCCGATCGTTGTGGCCCAGGTCCCGCTCCGGGTCGATCCGGTCGCGGACCCGCTGCTTGAGGACCTTGGCCTCGGGAAAACCGCCATCGGCCTTGCGCTCCCAGATCTGCGTATCGTCGCAACTGATGTGGAATACACCGCCGGTGCCCGGCACCAGGGACACTTTGCCCAGGTCGTCGCCAAAGGTGCTGAGCAGTTCCTGGGCCAGCCAAGCGGCGCGCAGCAACCATTGGCACTGGGTGCAATAGGTAATGACGACTTCCGGTTTGTGTTCGGTCATGGCGGGTGGACTCCTGGGTGCTAAGGCGTCGTTATAATACCCGTCTTTGATCGCCCGCCCCGAGATTGACGATGCGCCGCCTCCTGCCCCTCCTGCTTCTGCTGCTGTTGCCCCTTTTCGTCCAGGCTGTCGAAGCACCGCGGCCGAAAATCGGCCTGGTGCTGTCCGGCGGCGCGGCGCGGGGGCTGGCCCATATCGGCGTGCTCAAGGCCCTGGAAGAGCAAGGCATCAGGATCGACGCCATTGCCGGCACCAGCATGGGCGCGGTGATCGGCGGGCTGTACGCCTCGGGTTACAAGATCGACGAACTGGAAAAACTCGCCCTGGGCATCGACTGGCAACAGGCCTTGTCCGACGCACCGCCGCGCAAGGACGTGCCGTTCCGGCGCAAACAGGATGACCGCGACTTCCTGGTAAAACAGAAGCTGAGTTTTCGCGACGACGGCAGCCTCGGCCTGCCCTTGGGGGTCATCCAGGGCCAGAACCTGGCCCTGCTGCTTGAAAGCCTGCTGGCCCACGCCAGCGATACCCGTGACTTCGACAAATTGCCGATCCCGTTTCGCGCCGTCGCCACTGACATCGCCACCGGCGAAAAAGTCGTGTTCCGCAAAGGTCATCTGCCCAAGGTCATTCGCGCCAGCATGTCGATCCCGGCCGTATTCGCCCCGGTGGAGCTGGACGGCCGGCTGCTGGTGGACGGCGGCATGGCCGATAACATCCCGCTGGACGTGGCCCGGGAAATGGGCGTGGACATGGCCATCGTCGTGGACATCGGCACGCCGCTGCGCACCCGCAAGCAACTGGTCACGGTGGTCGATGTGCTGAACCAATCGACCACCCTGATGACCCGGCGCAACTCTGAAGAGCAACTGGCGACCCTGAAAAAAGACGACGTACTGATCCAGCCGGCCCTGGCGAGCTTCGGCTCCACCGACTTCGGCCGTGCCCAGGAAATGATCGACGCCGGCTACCGCGCCACCCGCATACTCGACGCACGCCTGGCCCCTCTACGCCCGTCCGAAATGCCCGACGCCGAACTCATGGCCGCCCGCACACCCAACGAACGCACGCCGGTCATCACCGCCATTCGCGTGGAGAACGACTCGAAAGTCGGCGATGACGTGATTCGCTACTACATTCGCCAGCAGATCGGCGAGCCGCTGGATCTGGGGCGCCTGCAGACCGACATGGGTACGCTGTACGGTCTGGATTACTTCGAGCAGGTGCAATACCGCGTGGTTCACAAAGGTCCGGACCATACGCTGGTGATCAGCGCCCGGGGCCGACGCACCGGCACCGACTACCTGAGGCTGGGGCTGAGCCTGTCGGACGACATGCGCGGCGACAGTGCTTTCAACTTGGGGGCCAGTTATCGGATCAACGGGATCAATCGCCTGGGTGCCGAATGGCTGACTCGGGCGCAGATCGGTGATAAGCAGGAGTTGTACAGCGAGTTCTACCAGCCATTGGATGTCGGCTCGCGCTACTTCATTGCCCCCTATGGGCAATTCGAATCGCGCAACGTGGAGTCCATCCTCGACAACGATCCGGTGGCCCAGTATCGCGTCGAGCGCTATGGCTTCGGGCTGAACGTGGGCCGCCAGATCGGCAACAGCGGCGAAATCCGCTTCGGCGTCGGCCAGGCCTGGGGCAAGGCCGATGTGCGCATCGGCGACCACGACCAGCCCAGCGAGAATTTCAACGAGGGTTTCTACGAGCTCAAGTATTCGTTCGACTCCCTGGACAGTGTGTATTTCCCCCATGAAGGGGAAGACATCGGCTTGAGCTGGCGCCAATACGAACCGGGGCTGGGCTCCGACCAACGTTACCGTCAATGGGAGTTCAAACTGGACAAGGCCCTGAGCAGCGGCCCGGACACTTTCATCCTGGGCGGGCGCTACGGCCGCACCCTGGACACCGCCGAGGTGGTGACGTCCAGTTTTGTGCTCGGGGGCGCGCGGCAATTGTCGGGCTTTCGCGAAGATGGAGTGTCCGGACAGAACATGAGCCTGATGCGTGCCGTGTATTACCGCCGCCTCACACCGCGGGCCTACCTGCCCTTGGACTTCCCGCTGTACATCGGTGGCTCGTTGGAGCGCGGCCGGGCCTGGAACAACGACAACGAATTCGACAGCGGCTACATCAATGCCGCGAGCATTTTCCTCGGCTTCGATACGCCGCTGGGGCCACTGAATTTCAGCTATGGGTTTAACGACGATGATGAACAGGCGGTTTACCTGAACCTGGGGCAGACGTTTTGAGAAGTAGGCGCTTGCCTGGGAAAGGTAGAGGGGCTGACCTGACGCCTTCGCGAGCAAGCCCGCTCCCACATTGGATTCGGGATGTACGCGAAATCTCTATCCACCAAAGATCCCTGTGGGAGCGGGCTTGCTCGCGATAGCGGTGGGTCTGTGCCAGTGATGTTGGCTGTGCTGCCGCCTTCGCGAGCAGGCTCACTCCCACACTGGATTCGGGATATACGCGAAAATCCCTGTCCACCAAAGGTCCCTGTGGGAGCGAGCCTGCTCGCGATAGCGGTGGGTCTGTGCCAGTGATGTTGGCTGTGCTGCCGCCTTCGCGAGCAGGCTCGCTCCCACATTGGATTCTCTGTGTACCAAAGATCCCTGTGGGAGCGGGCTTGCTCGCGAAGGGGCCGGTTGACTCGACATCCATTAACAGCTTCAGCGAATCCCAGCCAGCAGCACCCGGGCAGTCTCCTTGAGGGGGTCGTCGCCCTCTTCGAGTAATTCTTCAAGCAGGGTCACGGCCGTCTTCAGGTCGCCATCGTCGATGCAGTTCTGGGCCTGTTCCAGTTTGGCCGAATGTTCCGGGGGCTGGGGTTCGAGGGACGAGGTGTCCGGGGAAACAGGCTCAAGGGCCAGTGGCTCAAATTCCAGCGCCTGCTCTTCATCGGCAAAACCATCGAGGAAAGCGTCGTCCAGCGACTCGGTTTCCAGGGGCGCTTCCCATTGCAGCTCCGGTTCGTCGAAACCTGAAAGCGACAAGCCCTCGGCAGGGTCGTTGGCAAGTGGTGCGACAGGTTTGTTTTCGGTGGAGGTGTCCTGGTCATCAGCAAGGTCCCAACTGGTTTCCATGGACAGCGCATCCAGATTCAGTTCGAACTCATCATGAGGCACCTGTTCAGGTTTCGGTTCAGGTTCAGGTTCAGGTTCAGGAGCCAGGGGTTCTGTCGGAGCCACTATCGGTGCGGTGATCGCGGCAACCTTGGGATAGCGCCCACGAATGTCCTCCAGCGCCCCGGCATCGACCCCCTGTGCCAGCAAATGATTTTCCTGGGCCTGAAAACCGATGACATCGCCCTGCCTGCCCAGGACCTCCAGCAGTTTCAGGCCCAGGTCGGTGCGTTCAGGCTCCGCCAGCAATGCCGCGCGCAACAGCCCAGCGGCCTCGGTGAAACGGCCGTAGGTCAGGTAGATCCCGACGCCCTCCAGCACATCACCCAGGGGCGCATCACCGTTATTGAACGTTGTCGCGGCCTCAGGGGGCTCCGTGTCGGGGATTGAGTCGAAGTGTTCGTCGCCGGTTTCCAGCATCGGCTCGGGGCGCTCAGCCATCGGCTCCAACTCGGCCTGCTGCTGGCGACGCCGAAGGAACAGTAACAACGCCAACAACCCCAACAGGGCTACCAACCCAGCCACCCATGTCCAATCGACGCCCTCTGGCTCTGCAATCGGTTCGGTAACGGGGGGCACGTCCGGAGCCGGCTCCGAGGCAGGCTGCGCCGGTTGCGGTTGCGCCGACGCAACGGGGACTGGAGCCGTCTCGGCGAGCCGGGTCTGCAACTCATTGATCTGCTGGCGCTGGCCGGCGAGTTCCGCGTCTTGGGCTTGCAGCCGCGCTTGCAGTTCCTCGATGGTCTTTTGTTGCTGCTGATTCTGCAGCACGCTGGCGGCCAACTGTTCATCGGACACAGCGGAAGCCTGGCCGGCGGTGGTTGCAGGCGTTGTCGGCAGCACGGCCGAATCGGGCAACAACAGGCGCTGGCCGATGGAGAGCCGGTCGCTGCCAGGGTTCAAGGCCTGGATCCCTTGCACCAGCTCATTGACCGACGCGTTACTGCCGGCATCATGCAGGCGCTGGGCAATGATCCAGGGGTTGTCTCCCTGCACGACCGTATAGCGCTTGCCTTGTACCGCCGGGGGCGGCTTGATGGCCGGGGCGGCCTGGCTCGGCGCAGACTGCGCATCCGTGGACGGCTCGTCACGTTCCGGCACGATACCCGGCGTGCCCGGAGGGTCCATCAGCACGGTGTACTCGCGCAGCAGGCGCCCATTGGGCTGATTGAGCTGCACCAGGAAACTAAGGAAAGGTTCCTCCACCGGTTTGCTGGAGGTCACCCGAATGAAGCTGCGTTCCCCGCGCAAGACCGGCGTAAAGCGCAGGTTATTGAGAAAGAATACCCGCTCCACACCCGCACGACTGAAATCGTCCGGGCTCGCCAGGCTGGCCGACAGATCACCCTCGCCGATCCCGCCGACATCGACCAGGGCGATATCGGCGCGCAACGGCTGGTTCAGGGCGGAATGCAGCGTGATTTCGCCAAGCCCCAACGCTGAGGCCAGGGCTGAATACCCCAGGGCACCCACGACGACCGACACGTTGACCCAACTGCGCAACGTGGACTGCAAACTTTCAAGCATGGGCATCCCTTTCGATTACCAGAACCAACCTCGGCGTAAACGCCCTCAATAGGAACGCTTACTACTGGTTATAGTTCGCTAACCGACGAATCTCAAAAGTCTGACGCCAGGGATATGCCTCAGGATTTTTCCAGGTTGGCCAGGATCGTGCCGTGGACCCGCATGCACACGCGCATGTCGGCCTCATCAACACCTTCGAACAGCTCCCGCCGCAATTGCGTGGCAATGGTTTCGATTTGCTCGATCAACGGCAGGGCCGGTGCGCAGAGCACGATTTTCTTGGCCCGGCGGTCTTCTGCCACGGCCTGGCGCTGCACTAGCCCCTGGGTTTCCAGGCTGTCGAGCAAGCGGGCCAGGGTCGGGCCTTCAACGGCGACGCTCTGGGCCAATTCGCGCTGGGTCGGCGCCTGTTCGAAACGGGCCAAGTGCAGCAGCACCAGCCAGCGCGCCTGGGACAGGCCCAGCCCGGCCAGGCGACGGTCCAGTTCGGCACGCCAGCCTCGGGACATCTGCGCCAACTGCATGCCAAAACGGTGTTGATCGGTTAACGGCATAAAAAACTCATCAGATCTGAAATAGAGAAAAACTAATTATTAGTCAGCTAAGCATGAGCTTTGGATTCAAGCAAGGCTGGCCTTGTACTGAATCGTTAAAGGAACGCAACTCACTGATCAGACTTCAAATTCCGACTGCAACGCAGCCCTGACGCAGTACAGCACACCTTCGGGCACTCGTCCGACAAACAACGCGGCGACTTCGGACACTGGCGGCAACTCGCCTTCGCCATCCAGGAACGCGTCCTGTACTTCGCCCATCAGCTCCTCGGGCAGATCCAGCGCCTGTTCCAAGGACAACTGCTGTTTGCCAATGGCCTCGGCCAGCATCGTGTAGACGTTCTTTTCCGAGCACTGCAATTGCCCGGCGATCTGCACCGGTGTCATGCCGGCCCGGGCCAGCGTGATGAGCTCGTGGCGCACATCGGCCACCGCTTTCGGCGCTTCGGCTTCGCCGCCCAGCACTTGGAGGAAGGCCTCGCCATAACGCTCCAGCTTGCGCGCCCCCACACCGCTGACCCGGGCCATTTCCGCCAGGGAAGTGGGCTGGCTGCGGAGCATTTCCAGCAGCGTGGAGTCGGGGAAGATGACGTACGGCGGTACGCCGTGTTCCTCGGCCAGCTTGCGACGCAAGGCGCGCAAGGCTTCCCATTGATCGCGCTCTTCGCCACGGACCAGTTGGCTGGCCTGGCTCTTGCTGCTCTTGACCGCCGATGCCGGCTTGAGATCGCGGCGCAGTTCGAGGGTGACCTCGCCTTTGAGCAACGGCCGGCACGTCGCACTCAGGCGCAGGCCGCCGTAGCCTTCCAGGTCGATGTCGGCCAGACCGCGGGCCACCAGTTGTCGGAATAATGAACGCCACTCACTCTCGGTGCGCGCCTTGCCCACGCCGAACACCGACAGGTGCTGGTGGCCGAAGTTGCGCACCTTCTCGTTGTCCTTGCCCAGCAACACGTCCACCAGGTGCCCGACGCCATAACGCTGGCCGGTGCGGAAAATCGCCGACAAGGCCTGGCGGGCCGGTTCGGTGGCGTCCCAGGTTTCCACGCCATCGACACAGTTGTCGCAATGCCCGCAGGGCTGGGGCATGTCTTCGTCGAAATAGGCCAACAAGGTCTGGCGACGGCAACGGGTTTCCTCGCACAGCGAGAGCATGGCGTCGAGTTTGTGCTGCTCCAGGCGCTTGTGGCGCTCATCGCCTTCGGAGTTCTGCAACATCTGTTTAAGCATCACCACGTCTTGCAGGCCGTAGGCCATCCAGGCATCGGCCGGCAAGCCGTCACGGCCGGCACGCCCGGTTTCCTGGTAGTACGCCTCGAGGGACTTGGGCAGGTCCAGGTGCGCGACAAAACGCACGTTGGGCTTGTCGATGCCCATGCCGAACGCAATGGTGGCCACCATGATCAGGCCTTCCTCGTTGAGGAAGCGCTTCTGGTGATAGGCCCGCAGGTCGTTGGGCAGGCCGGCGTGATAAGGCAACGCCGGGAACCCTTGTTCACACAGGAACGCCGCCACTTCGTCGACTTTTTTGCGCGACAGGCAATAGACAATGCCGGCATCGCTGCGGCGCTCGGCAAGGAACGCCAGCAGCTGCTTACGCGGCTGCTCCTTGGGCACGATGCGGTAGAAAATATTGGGACGGTCGAAACTTGACAGGAACCGCTCGGCATCCTGCAAGTGCAGGCGCTCGACGATTTCCTCGCGGGTGCGCTTGTCGGCGGTGGCGGTCAGGGCGATGCGCGGCACGTCGGGGAACAATTCCGCCAGTTGCCCCAACTGCAGGTATTCACGCCGGAAGTCATGACCCCACTGGGACACGCAGTGGGCTTCGTCGATGGCGAACAGGGCAATTTCCAGGCTCTGCAGGAACGCCAGCATGCGCGGCTGCACCAGGCGTTCCGGGGCCAGGTACAACATCTTCACTTCGCCGCGCTTGATCCGCGTCGCCAGGTCTCGCTGTTGCTCGGCGCTGAGGGTGGAGTTCAGCGACGCTGCGGCGACACCCAGTTCCTCAAGGGTCGCGACCTGGTCGTCCATCAGCGCGATCAGCGGCGAAACCACCACCGCCAGGCCGTTGCGCAGCAGTGCCGGTACCTGGAAGCACAAGGACTTGCCACCGCCGGTGGGCATGAGCACCAGGGCATCGCCACCGCTGGCCACGCGCTCAATAATGGCACCCTGGCGGCCACGGAAACTGTCGTAGCCGAAGATGTCCTTGAGGACGCGTTGAGCCTGTTCGAGCATAGAAACTCCAAAAATCACCAAAACATCCCTGCAAGGCTGGTTCAGAATCACAAACGCTGCACCGGCAAATCGTAAGTGCGCGTTTCGAACTAGCGGGACGCCGCAGGGCATCACAAAACGCGGCAGTATACCCGAGGCCTTCGTTGCAAAGGGGGCTGCTGACAGGAGGTGATAGGGCGAGTGCTGGACAAGGCCCGAACCTGTGGCAAGGGAGTCCCCGCCGCGTCGCCGACGCTGCGCTGTCGCGCAGCAAACAAGTGCTCGGCTTAAGATTGGGTGCGCGCGGGGAAAGAGGCCGTAGCTATCACTGGTGTGTCAGCACCCGCGAGGGAGAG
>NZ_JAGDEZ010000024.1:0-87553 GCF_017498305.1 Pseudomonas sp. OA65 | reverse complement strand
GTGCGAACACGCCAGTGATAACTACGGCCTCTGTCCTGCGCGCACCTCCTATCTTAGGCCGAATAATTGTTTGCTGCGCGACAGCGCAGCGTCGAAGACGCGGCGGGGGCTCCCTCGCCACAAAAGCAGCGCCTGGCGGCGAATGCCAGTCAGTTAAGCAGCAAACCTGTGGGAGCAAAGCTTGCTCGCGATTGCGGTAAGCCAGCCGACTAAGATATTGGCGACTCTGCCGCTATCGCGAGCAAGCTTTGCTCCCACAGGTTTTATGCCGTTTGTTCCTAACTGACAGGCATTGGCGCCTCCTTTTAAGGGGAGGCCGAGGTTTATTTCAGGTTGCCGCTGAGAAACTGCTTGAGCCGTTCGCTGGTGGGATTGCCCAGCACGTCTTCCGGCGCGCCTTCTTCTTCCACCAAACCCTGGTGCAGGAACAGTACCTGGTTCGAGACTTTGCGGGCGAAGCTCATTTCGTGGGTCACCATGATCATGGTCCGGCCTTCTTCGGCCAGGCCCTGGATCACCTTCAGCACTTCGCCCACCAGCTCCGGATCCAATGCCGAGGTGGGTTCGTCGAACAGCATCACCTCCGGCTCCATCGCCAGCGCACGGGCAATGGCCACGCGCTGTTGCTGGCCTCCGGAGAGGAATGCCGGGTACTGCTCGGCGACCCGTGCCGGCAGGCCGACCTTGTCGAGGTAACGCCGGGCGCGGTCGTCGGCTTCCTGCTTGCTCACCCCCAGCACCCGGCGCGGTGCCATGGTGATGTTTTCCAGCACGCTCATGTGACTCCACAGGTTGAAGTGCTGGAACACCATGGCCAGCCGCGTGCGCAGGCGTTGCAGTTCGTCGGCGTCGGCCACGTGCATGCCGTGGCGGTCCTTGATCATCCGGATCGGCTGGTCGTCCAGGGTCATGGCGCCGTCGTTGGGTTGTTCCAGGAAATTGATGCAGCGCAGGAAGGTGCTTTTGCCCGAGCCGCTGGCGCCGATGAGGCTGATGACGTCACCGGTCTTGGCCTTGAGCGAAACGCCCTTGAGCACTGCATGGTCGCCATAGCTTTTATGCAAGCCTTCGATGGTCAGTTTGTACATGGAGCATGCATCCTCAAGGCGAAAGTAGGTAGCCGCTGCGGTAGGCCTCGGTGCCGGCGACATGGGCGATCACCATGCCGGCCGTGGCCATGCGGCGCAGCGAGCGGGCGTACAGCAGCCCGGCGTTACGGCAATGAACGGGGGTGACGGTGTCGTTGACCGGGTCGATGATTTCCGCGATCAATTGCCCCGCCTCCAGGTATTCGCCGGGCAAGGCGCTGTAGACGAGCAACCCGCCCACGGGCGTTGCCACCGGTTCGACCGCGGCCAGCGGCGTGGCCGGGTAGGGCAGGTCGGGCATGGGCATCGGTTCGCCGTCGATGGCGCCGAAGCGGATCAGGTATTCGATCAAGGCCTGGCAGTCGAGGCTCGCCAACCCGTGGTTGACGTCGCCCTGGCCGCGCAACTCCACGGTGACCGAAAAACTGCCCAAGGGAATCTCGAAGCGGTCGCCGAAGCGTTCCTTGAGCTGCCACCAGAGCAGGGTGAAGCATTCATCGAACGACTGGCCGCCCGAATCGGTTGCCAGCAGGCTGGCTTCGGCACCAATGTAGCGGGCCAGCGGCTCGACCTGGGGCCAGGCTTCGGGCGTGGTGTAAAGGTGCGCCACGGCTTCGAAGTCGCAATGCAGGTCGAGCACCATGTCGGCGTCGCAGGCCAGCCGTTGCAGGGCCAGGCGCAGGGATTGCAATTGCGTGCCAGGCGTCTGCCGGGCGAGCGCATCGCGCAGGCTGGTGCGGATCAGCATCAGGTTGTGTTGCGGATCGTCGGTGAGCAGGTCCTGGATTTCGTTGCCGATCTCCTCGCTCAGGTCGACGAAGCGGCGATTGAAGTTCTGCCCGCTTTCGGTTTCGTAGCGGCCCAGGGGCACGTCCATCAGCACTTGTTCGAGGCCGATGGGGTTGGCGACGGGCACCAGCACGATCTCGTGCCGCAGGTGGCCCGACGCTTCGAGTTCGGCCAGACGTTGCTTGAGGTGCCAGGCGACCAGCATGCCCGGCAGTTCATCGGCGTGCAGGGACGCCTGGATATAGATTTTGCCGACGGCTTTTTCCGGGCCGAAGTGGAAGCTGTGGATCTTGCGTGCGGTCCCCGGTACCGGGGCCAGCAGGTCATGGATCTGGTGGCGCATGTGCGTGTGTGTCCTGGAACAAAAGCCCTAGTGGGTCGGCCCGAGGAAGGCCAGCCATCGGCGTTCGGCGAGGCGGAAGAGGCCCACCAGCGCAAAGGTGACGGTCAGGTAGATCAACGCGGCGATCCCGAACGACTGGAACGTCAGGAACGTCGCCGAGTTGGCATCCCGGGCGACTTTCAGCACGTCTGGAACGGTAGCGGTGAATGCCACGGTGGTCGAGTGCAGCATCAAGATGACTTCGTTGCTGTAGTACGGCAGCGAGCGGCGCAGGGCCGACGGCATGATCACGTAGGCATACAGTTTCCAACCGGTCAGGCCGTAGGCCTTGGCCGCTTCCACTTCGCCGTGGTTCATGCTGCGAATCGCCCCGGCGAAAATTTCCGTGGTGTAGGCGCAGGTGTTCAAGGCGAAGGCCAGGATCGTGCAGTTCATCGCATCGCGAAAGAAGCTGTCGAGCATGGGTTGGGCACGCACCGCCTCGATGCTGTAGATGCCGGTGTAGCAGATCAGCAACTGGATGTAGAGCGGCGTGCCCCGGAACAGGTAGGTGTAGAACTGCACGGGCCAGCGGACGTAGAACTTGGGGGAAACCCGGGCGATGGACAGCGGGATCGACACCACGAAGCCGATCAGCAACGAAGCGCTGAGCAGCCACAGGGTCATCGCCAGGCCGGTGATGTTGACACCATCGCTGTAGAGAAACGGCCTCCAGTATTCCTGTAGAAGTTCGATCATCGCACCGCCTCCCGGGATCCGGCGGCGTAGCGGCGCTCAAGCCAGCGCAGGATGAAGTTGGACGCGCTGGTGATCAGTAGATAGATCAACGCCGCCAGCACCAGGAAGTAAAACAACTGGTAGGTGCTCTTGCCCGCGTCCTGGGCCGCCTTGACCAGGTCGGCCAGGCCGATGATCGACACCAGCGCGGTGGCCTTGAGCATCACCATCCAGTTGTTGCCGATACCCGGCAAGGCAAAGCGCATCATTTGTGGAAAGACAACGTAGCGAAAGCGCTGGCCACGCTTGAGGCCATAGGCCGTGGCGGCTTCGACCTGGCCCCGGGGGACCGCGAGGATCGCGCCGCGAAAGGTTTCGGTGAAGTACGCGCCGTAGATGAAGCCGAGGGTAATCACCCCGGCGCCGAATGGGTTGATCTCGATGTATTCCCATTCCATGAAGTCGGTAAACGAAGTCAGCCAGGTTTGCAGGCTGTAGAAAATCAGCAGCATCAGCACCAGGTCCGGCACGCCGCGGATCAGCGTGGTGTAGAGCTGGGCGGGGATTCGCAGCAGTTTGACGCGGGACAGCTTGGCGCTGGCGCCCAGCAGGCCGAGCAGGACGCTCAACAACAAGGACAGGGCCGACAGCTTGATGGTCATCCAGGTGCCTTGCATCAGCAGCGGGCCGAAGCCCTGCAGGCTGAAGGCCGAGAGCCCCAGACTTTGTAGGAATTGTTCGAACATGGACGTTGCCTTTGGCAGAAAAAAGACGCCCACCCGAGATCGGGTGGGCGCCGCGTATTATTTGCCGCTGTACAGATTCAGATCGCCAAAGTGTTTTTTCTGGATCTCGGCGTATTTGCCGTCGTCGTGTAACGCTTTGATACCTTTATCCAAAAGGGCCTTCAGCTCTTTGTTACCCTTCTTGATACCGATGGCGGTCTTGGATGGCAGCAGTTCGCTGTCCACTGGCTTGCTGACTTCGTAGCCTTCACCTTTTGGCGACTTCAGGAAACCCAGCTCAGCCTGGAGCATGTCCTGGATCGCGGCATCGAGGCGGCCCGAGATCAGGTCGGCGTAGACCTGGTCCTGGTTCTGATAGGCCTGGGTCTTGACGCCGGCCTTGTCCAGCACGGCCTTGGCGTAGGCTTCCTGGATGGTGCCTTGCTCGTAGCCGACGGTCTTGCCTTTGAGCGAGGCAACGTCTTCGCTCAGGCCCGAGCCCTTCTTGAAGACATAGGCCGTTGGGCCGGAGAACAGCTCGCTGGAGAAGTCGATGGCTTTTTCACGGGCCGGGGTAACGGTCATGGAGGAGATCACGCCGTCGAATTTATTGGCCTTGAGGCCCGGGATCATGCCGTCGAAATCGCTTTCGACCCATTTGCATTTGACCTTCAGCTCTTCGCAGATCGCATTGCCCAGGTCGATGTCGAAACCCACCAGGTTGCCATCGGCGGCCTTGGATTCGAACGGAGCGTAGGACGGGTCGACACCAAAACGCAGTTCCTTGTATTCCTTGGCTGTGGCGACGCCAGCGGCCATGCACAACGCCAGTGCAGAAAGGGTCAGCAGTGCTTTTTTCATTATTGAGTCCCTAAAACCAATTTGAGCGCTTGTGGCGCGTAAGATTGTTACCGGTGAAGGTCTGAACGGTATGACGGCATAAAGGTAGCAATTTCCGCACCATAGTGCCGAACAGGTGTTTTAAAAGCACGGGTGGCGGAAGACGGAACGCGATGGTGCGCGAGGCTGAGCGTACATCAAAAAGCGCACCGGGATGGAGCGTGCTGTTCGTTGGTACCGCGCTTTTGTGGCGAGGGAGCTTGCTCCCGCTGGAGGCGCAGCCTCCCCTTGCGGTGTGTCATCCAAAACCGGGGGGCGCTTCGCACCCCAGCGGGAGCAAGCTCCCTCGCCACAAAAGGCGTGTCTGCTATTTCAGCAGGTCCTGGAGCGTTGCCAATGTGTCGGCTTCGTCGACGCTCTTGTCCTGGCGCCAACGCAACATCCGTGGGAACCGCACGGCGATCCCGCTCTTGTGGCGCTTGGACAAGGCGATGCCTTCGAAGCCCAGTTCGAACACCAGGGTGGGCGTGACGCTGCTCACCGGGCCGAACTTTTCCACGGTGGTCTTGCGCACGATGCTGTCGACCTGGCGCATCTCGGCATCGGTCAGGCCTGAATAGGCCTTGGCAAACGGCACGAGGGTGCGTTCGCGACTGCCCGGCGGGTTGTCCCACACGGCGAAGGTGTAGTCGCTGTAGAGGCTGGCGCGCCGACCGTGGCCGCGCTGGGCGTAGATCAACACCGCGTCGACGCTGAACGGGTCGATCTTCCATTTCCACCACACGCCCATGTCCTTGGTCCGGCCGACGCCGTACAGCGCGTTGCGGGCCTTGAGCATCATGCCCTCGACGCCGAGGCTGCGAGAGGCTTCGCGCTGCCGGGCGAGGTCGAGCCAGTCCTGGCCGGTGACGATCGGCGAGGGCAACAGCACTGGGCTGTGGATCCGGGCGATCAGCGCCTCCAGTTGTTCGCGGCGTTCGGCCTGGGGGCGGCTGCGCCAGTCCTCACCTTGCCATTCCAACAGGTCGTAGGCCATCACCACGACGGGGGCGTCGTCGAGGATTTTCTTGCCCAGGGTCTTGCGCCCGATGCGCTGCTGCAACAGGGCGAAGGGCTGCACGGCCGGTTGCAACGGTGCGTCGGGGTCGAAGGCGTCCTCGGTGACTGATTGCGGGGCTTTCCAGACCACGATTTCACCGTCGATCACCGTGCCGTCGGGCAGCGCCTGGGTCAATGATTGCAATTCCGGAAATCGTTCGGTGACCAAGTCTTCGCCTCGGGACCAGACCCACAAATGGCCGTCGCGCTTGATGACCTGGGACCGGATCCCGTCCCATTTCCATTCCACTTGCCAGTCACTGGCGGGCCCCAGCAGTGTGTCGAATTGCTCCACGGGTGCAGACAACGCATGGGCCAGGAAAAACGGATAGGGTTGGCCGCCGCGCTGGGCATGCTCATCGTCGGACTCGGCTGCGATCAACTTGAGGTAGCTGGCCGCAGTGGGGCGATGGGACAGATCGGTATAGCCCACCAGTCGTTGGGCCACCCGTTTGCTGTCCAGCCCGGCCATGGTCGCCAAGGCTCGGGTCACTAACAGCTTGGACACGCCAACGCGGAAACTGCCAGTGATGAGTTTGATGCAGAGCATCAGGCTCGGCCGGTCGAGCTGCGCCCACAGCGCCGGAAGCCGTTCAGCCAGGACTTCGGGCGACTCGCCGCGCAGCGGCAGCAGTTTCTCCTCGACCCACAGCGCCAGGCCTTCATCGGAGCTGTGGGGCGACTCGGGCAAGACCAGTGAAATGGTTTCGGCCAGGTCGCCCACGGCCTGATAACTTTCCTCGAACAGCCAGAGCGACAACCCGCAGACCTGCACCGCCAAATCCCGCAGGATTTTTACCGGCACCAACTGCCGCGGACGCCCACCGGAGAGGAAATACACGGCCCAGGCGGCGTCTTCCGCCGGTGCCTTGCTGAAGTAATCCTGCATGGCGGCAAGCTTGGCGTTGCTGGAAGTGGTGGCGTCCAGTTCGGTGTACAGCTCGGCGAAGGCTTTCATGACGCCTCCTCGCCGCTGTCGGTTGTCTGGGTGAGGTCTTCTTCATCGTCGCCGTATTCCGTGGTGAACCCTTGGGCGTCGAGGCCTTGCTCGCACAGGTGGCGCACCAGCACGGCGACTGACCCGTGGGTGACCATGACCCGCTCGGCGCCGGTCTGTTCGATGGCCCAGAGCAGGCCCGGCCAGTCGGCGTGGTCGGACAGCACGAACCCCCGATCCACACCACGGCGCCGGCGGGTGCCGCGCAGGCGCATCCAGCCGCTGGCGAAGGCGTCGCTGTAGTCGCCGAAGCGGCGCATCCAGCTGCTGCCGCCGGCAGAGGGCGGGGCGATGACCAGCGCCTGGCCCATGATTGGATCGTTCTTCTTGACGTCGCCGGCATAGATCGTCGGCGGCAGATGAACCCCGGCTTCGCGGTAGACCCGGTTCAGCGGTTCCACCGCGCCGTGGGCGAGAATCGGTCCGAGGCTTTCATCGATGCCGTGCAGAATCCGCTGGGCCTTGCCGAAGGAATAGCAGAACAGCACGCTGGCCCGGCCGGCGTCAATGTTTGCGCGCCACCACCGGTTGATTTCCTCGAAAACCTGCGCTTGGGGTTGCCAGCGATAGATCGGCAGGCCGAAGGTCGACTCGGTGATGAAGGTGTGGCACTTCACCGGTTCGAACGGCGCGCAGGTGCCGTCAGGCTCGACTTTGTAGTCCCCCGACGCCACCCAGACTTCGCCTTGATATTCCAGCCGCACCTGGGCCGAGCCCAGCACGTGGCCGGCGGGGTGGAAGCTCAGGGTCACGCCGTGATGTTGCAGGCGTTCGCCGTAGGGCAGGGTTTGCAGGTTGATGTCCTGGGCGAGGCGGGAACGCAGGATGCCTGCGCCGGGTGCCGCTGCCAGGTAGTGTTGGTTGCCGCTGCGGGCATGGTCGCCGTGGGCGTGGGTGATGACCGAGCGTTCCACCGCGCGCTATGGGTCGATGTAGAAATCCCCGGGCGGGCAGTACAAGCCTTCGGGGCGGGCAATGACAAGATCCATGCAGTCACCGGAGCGATGGGCTTGTCAGGTAGAGGCGAGGGCGGGGGGAGAAGTTCTATCGGGTTTTCGGGGTGGATCCACTGAACCCGTGGCGAGGGAGCTTGCTCCCGCTCGGCTGCGCAGCAGTCGTAAACCGGTTGATGCGGTCTGCTTGTAGACATGCAGGGGGCTGCTTCGCAGCCCAGCGGGAGCAAGCTCCCTCGCCACAAATCCTGTCTCCAGGCCCGGGGTTGCAGTTACTTGCCTGGCACCAGGGTCAACCGCGTCTTGCCGTAGGCTCGATCGAAGTTCTGCGATTGCAGCGGCAAATTCTGGTACTGCCCCTTGATCCATGGATCGATGCCATTGGCATAGTGTGGGCTGACCGGGTTGCCGGATTGGCCGGCGCCGTCCTGGATCATCAGCGGTTCAGGCTGGCCGAAGTCGACGATAAAGCGCATGGCCGGCGCCAGGGTGGTGGTGAAATCCTGCCCCCAGGCAAACGCCGCCGTGTTGAGCGTGGTGCCGTCGCCACCGGCCGGCAGCGGGCCGCGTACGACCTGGCCGTTACTGTTTTTCCATGTGTAACGATGCAACTGGCCCCACTGCCAAGCCTTGTGGTCACCGCCCAATTGGCTGTCACCGGCGCTGATGGCGGCGGCCAGGCTGCGGGCGAGGATGACGGCCTTGTCTTCTTTCTGGGGGGTGCGCACATCGTCCCAGAACGGGCTGTCTTCGCGCCCCAGCAGATGATCGGCCTGGGCCGAGTAGGACAATTGGCCGTTGGCGACCAGCGCCTGCCACGCCGCGCTGCTGTCCGGGCCCAGCTCGTCGAGGAAAATCTGCTTCATGCTTTCCTGCAGGAACAGCCCATAGATCGCCGCGTCGGCGGAGGTCGGGCTGAGCCGGCCATCGAATGCCATCAAGCGGGTATAGGCCTCGCGGGCCTTGGCCCGGTCAGCCACCGGCAGCGCTTCGATCGCCTGTTTGAGCGGCTGGGTCATGCCCGGGGCTTCGAAGACGCGCTTGAGCTTGGCCGCGAACGTCGTGGTCTGGTCGTATTGCATGGCGGTCAGGCTGCGGGTGTCGTGCTTGCCCGCGCCAGCCAGCTCGGCCATGCGTTCGCCACGCTCCGGTGCGCCCCAGGAGTTGGACAATTGCATGCCGTAGCCGTGGGGAATGACCCGTTGGTTGGCCGTGCCGAGCCAGCCTTGGGCCGGATCCTGATCGTAGGGGTGCAGCATCGGGTCGGCGTAACCGTCCCAATCGTAGCGCCCCTCCCAGCCCGGCGATGGCAACAGGCCTTCGCCTTCGCGGCGGTTCGGGTAGCGACCGGTGACTTGCCAGCCGATATGGCTGGCGTCGGCAAAGACCAGGTTCACCGCCATGGCGCGGATTTCCCGGCTGGCATCGGAGGCTTTCTCGACGTTCTGTGCCCGGGACAAATCGAAGAAGGCGTCCAGGGTCTTGTCGTCGCTGAAGCTGGGTGTCTGCAAGGCCAGGCCAAAGCCGTTGGCCATGGCCGGCCCTTGGGCGCTGTTAAGCAACGGGCCGTGGCGGGTTTCGAACACCGCTTCACGAATCGGTCGCTGGCCTTTGATGAAATAGGTTTCGTTGCGCACGATCACCGGCTGCCATTTGCCGTTGACCTCGTAGGACAGGCTGTTGCCCTGGCGTCGGATTTTTTCCAGGAACAGGTCCTGGTTATCGCCCAGCACGCTGGTCATGCTCCAGGCCACCTTGCCGTTGAATCCGGCCAGGATCATCGGAATGCCCGCCACGGAAACCCCGGCCGCCTGGTACTTGGGCGCGCGGATCTGTACGGGACTCCACAGTCCCGGCATTCCCAGCGGCCCATGGCTGTCGCTGGCCAACAAACTCTTGCCGCTGCGGCTGCGTTGCGGCGCGATGGCCCAGTTGCTTGAAGACGCAGCGCCCAACAGATTCAGCCCGGCCAACTGGCCGGTGGCCTTGCTGATTTCGTTCAGGCCTGGGATCTGGCCGTTGAGGCGCAGGCCCTGGAGCTTGTCGGCCTCGGTCACGGGCAGTTGCTCGTCCGGATAGGAGGGGCTCAGCCAGGCGAGCTTGTCGTTGTTGACGGTCTGGGCCAGCACCAGGCTGGCGATTTCTTCCGGCAGGTTGGCTGACTGGCTGAAATTCAGCAGGCAGAACATCAGTGCCGAATCTTCCGGCTTCCAGTATTCGGGCTTGTAGCCAGTGGCGGCCAGGTCCGCCGGCAGCTTGTCGCGGTAGCGGAACAGGTAGGCGTTGACGCCGCGGGCATAGACTTCAAAGAAGCGCTTGAGCCGTGGCGAAGACGCCTTGTACAGCTCGTCGGCGTTTTTCTTCAGGTTGACGGCGCGCATGTAGCGGTCGACGTCCAGCCGTTCGGCGCCGGACATCTCTGCCAACCGCCCCTGGGCCAGCAGGCGCAGGGTGACCATCTGGGCAATGCGGTCGCTGGCGTGGACGTAGCCGAGGGTGAACAGGGCGTCATGGAAGCTGTTGCTTTCGATCAGCGGCATGCCCGTGGCATTGCGTCGGACCGAGACGTTCTGCGCCAGCCCCTTGAGCGGCTGCACACCGGACGTGGGCGGGACAGTGTCCTGGGCATTCCAGGTCTGGCATCCGCTCAAACCGAGCACACTGGCCACTGCGGCGGCAACGCCGAGCCGGGGGACGAGGGAAATAGAGGCTGGCGAGGCCATGGCAAAGCTCCTGCGGGAGGGGGTGGCACAATAAAGGCGCTACGTTAGTGAGCAGGCGGGGGCCGCGCAAGCGGGGGCGAGGGTTATTTGTTGATTTGGCGATGAAAGCCCTGCTGTTCACTCAAGGACGACTGTGAACCTGTGGCGAGGGAGCTTGCTCCCGCTGGGCTGCGCAGCGGCCCCAAAACCATTCGACACGGTGTGCCAGGAAAATACGGCTGGCAGGTTTTCACGATTGCTGCGCAACCGAGCGGGAGCAAGCTCCCTCGCCACAAGTCAGCGTGTTTGCTCGAAGGCTTGCCTGTTGGAAGAAGGGATGCTCAAGTGTGGAGATTCAACGACCGAGCAAGAGAAAACCGGCATGGAGCTACAGCACGACGCGGCGCTGATCCTCATCGATCAACAAAAAGGCATCCTTCACCCCAGGCTCGGCCCGCGCAACAACCCCGAGGCGGAGCTGCGCATGCTGGAACTGTTGGCTTTCTGGCGACGCACGGCGCGGCCGGTGATTCACGTTCATCATCTATCCCGCTCGCTGGACTCGGTGTTCTGGCCGGGGCAGTCGGGGGTGGAGGTCCAGCCACGGTTCGAGCCGATGGCGGAGGAATGGTTGGTGCAAAAACAGGTGCCGGATGCGTTCAGTGGCACGCGCCTGGAGCAAGACCTGCGCGAAGCGGGCATCAGGCAGTTGGTGATCGTCGGCGTGGCGACGCACAACTCGGTGGAGTCCACGGCGCGCACGGCCGGCAACCTGGGGTTCGACACCTGGGTGGCCGAGGACGCCTGCTATACCTTCGACAAGACCGATTACTTCGACAATGCCCATTCGGCGTCCGAGGTACATGCCATGTCCCTGGGCAACTTGCATGGTGAGTATGCGACGGTGGTGGGTGTGGAGCGGATTCTGCAGGCGGGCTGATACATATGCAGTGAATGTGCTGGCCTCATCGCGAGCAGGCTCGCTCCCACATTGATTTTGCGGCAATCATTGGATATCGCTTCACCCGCAACTCCCCTGTGGGAGCGGGCTTGCTCGCGAAGAGGGCGTGTCAGGTTAATCACTGCCAACTGACCCACCGCATTCGCGAGCAAGCCCGCTCCCACATTGATTCTGCGGCGATCATTGGATATCGCCTCACCGTAAATCCAGTGTGGGAGCGAGCCTGCTCGCGATAGCGATTTAACAGGCGAAGATTATCTCCGCCCAGCCCTTCAAGCCCCGTGGCATTTCTTGAATTTCTTGCCATTGCCACACGGGCAAGGGTCGTTGCGACCGACATCCTTCAGGGCGTTGCGTACTGGCTCCTGGTGGGCGTGGCCGCAGTTCGGGCCGTGGACGTGGCCGTGGTCATGATCGTGGTGATGGTCGTGATCGTGGTTGCAATCAGGGCCGTGAACGTGGGGTTGCTGGGTCATCGGGGTTACTCCGCAATTAAATCGGCGGCGATTATCACGCCATTGCGCTCAAGGTGCACGTAGTGGGCAATGAATAATCCGGTTTCCAGCTCACCTTCCAGACGATAGGGGATCTGTTCCCGGGGTTTCTCCAGCAGTTTCACCACTTCCCGCACCTGCGGCCACAGGTTGGTGCGCACCGGCACCTTGAAGTAGGCGCTGTGCCTGGGGCGCACGGTGAACCAATGTTCATGCTCACCTTCGGTCAGCAACAGCTCGCCCAGGTGGACACGGTAGGTCAGGCCACGAACGGTCAGGTCGCTGTCGCCGGGGTTGTCGACGCGAAAGTGCAGCATGAACCGCTGTTCCACCAGCCGGGCCCGGATCACCTCGACCTTGACCAGGTGCACCTGGGGCTCAGGGGCTTCATCGCCTCGCCAGGAGGCACAGCCGCCGAACCCGAAGAACAGCAACAGGCAGGTGACGCGCAGCAAGAAGGATGGGTGGGTCATGTCCGTGCCTCTGGTTTATCCCCAGTCTAGCCCTATGGGCCGATGGACGGGCGTCGGACGTTTCCGAAAAATCAGCGGTTGAAGTAACCGGCGCAGCATTTCTTGAATTTGTACCCGCTGCCGCACGGACAATCGTCGTTGCGTCCCGTCTTCACCGGCACGGTCGGGTCGATGAAGTACCAGCGCCCGTCGTTCTGCACGAACGAGGACTGCTCCCGGTGGCTATGCTCGCCCTGGCCATCGTGCCAGCGCGCCGTGAACGTGACGAAGGCGTGTTCCGGTTTACCGCCGAACACTTCGCTGCTTTCCACCTCCAGCCCCAACCAGGTGCTGTTGGCGCTCCACTCGCTGATCGACTGGCGATCGAGGCCTTGCTGCTGGGCGGGCAGGGTGGTGGCGACCAGATAATCCACCAGGCCCAGCACATAGGCGCTATAGCGCGAACGCATCAAGGCTTCGGCGCAGGGCGCCGGGTGACCGTCGTGATAGTGGCCGCAGCAGGCGTCCAGTGAATTGCCACTGCCGCAGGGGCAAATGGGTGATTGGGAGCTTGTGTTCACGGTTACCACCAATATTTTCCAAAGTTTTCCGGGTTGGCCCAGAAACGTGAGTTGAGCCAGTCGGGCACTTGTTTGTATTCAAGCAGATCGTAGGTGAATAGGGTCAGCACCTGATCTTCACGCTGGAATCGCTCACTGGCTTGCAGGGCCAGGGAGAAAAAGTCCGTCTCTTGCCAGCCGCAGGCAGTGAGGTCGGCCAGCACGGCGATGCGGCTGGCGTTGAGATTGCGGATGCCGCCCAGCAGGTTCAGACCCTCGCGCTTGGGCAAATGCTCCAGGCAATCGAGTGCCAGGGCCAGGTCAAAACGGCGCGCCGCCACGTCCGCCGGCAGCGCGCCGCGGCCGGCGTGGACCACTTCGGTGTCGGGGTGGGCCTGCTGGAAGGCTTCGAGTGCGGGAAAGCCGCTGGCACCGATCAGCAGCAGGGTTTGCGGAGCATAACGGTCAAGCACAGCCGCCAGGGCTTGCTGGGGCGTACGCGAAGAAATGGCAACGGTCATCGAAGTTCCTCAGTCAGAACCACCAAGATAGCCTGCCCGGACATCATGGCCTAGAGCGGTTTGTCCCGGAATGTGCGCAAACTTCGTAAACACGGTGCGAAAACCCGCGAATGCTCAGGCTGGCGCAGATTCGAAGTCGGGTCTTTACTCCCCTGAATCGGCGCCAAGCCGATCCCTCAAGGAGAAACCCGATGAGCATAGTTCGGACAGCGTTACCCCTGGTTCTGCTAACCAGTGTGTTGACTGGTTGCGCAGGTTTGCAGAAAACCGACTGGCCGACCTGTGCGGCCGTCGGCGGAGCGATCGGCGCCGGCTTAGGCGCCATAGAAAGCACTTCCTGGGCGGGTGGCGGCGCGTTGTACGTTGGCGGCATGGCGGCAGCTTATTGCTGGGTCAAGGGCGACGGCGACGAAGACGGCGATGGCGTGCCGGACAGCCGCGACAAGTGCCCGGGCACACCGAAGGGCGTGCAGGTCGATGCCGACGGTTGCCCACCACCTGCACCGGCGCCGATGGTTGAGGAAGTGGTCGTGGTCAAGGAAGAAACCATCGTAATCCGCGATGTGCACTTTGAGTTCAACAAAGCCACGCTGACCCCCGCCGACAAAGATGTACTGAGCACGGTCGCGACCCGTCTGAAGCAGGAAACGTCTACCGCGCAACTGAGTGTCACCGGCCACACCGACAGCGTTGGTAGCGATGCGTACAACCAGAAACTGTCGCAGCGGCGAGCCGATTCGGTGGTGAAATACCTGGTCGAAAACGGCGTGCCGCAAGCCAGTTTCGTCTCGGTGTCCGGTGCCGGTGAGAGCCAACCGGTGGCCGATAACAAGACTGCCGAAGGCCGCGCCATGAACCGCCGCACAGAGGTCAAGATAAACCGTTGAAAGCCTTGGCATCCGCGGCTTGTAGAGTTGCGGATGCGGGTCTTTACTCCTGTGTGACCG
Organism: Pseudomonas sp. OA65; assembly: GCF_017498305.1. Lineage (NCBI taxonomy): Bacteria > Pseudomonadati > Pseudomonadota > Gammaproteobacteria > Pseudomonadales > Pseudomonadaceae > Pseudomonas > Pseudomonas sp. OA65. Next base: position 73,366 of record NZ_JAGDEZ010000024.1, on the reverse strand, counting down.
GTATGGGCCGGTGACACAGGAGCCTTCACCATGAACGTTCTAATCAGGGCCGCCTTACCGGTACTGCTGGCCAGCAGTCTGTTGTCCGGTTGCGCCACTCACAGCGACGGCAGCGCACCCCTCAATCAACGCACCTGGCCAATCTGTAGCCTGATCGGCGGCCTCGTCGGCGGCGGGTTGGGGGCCATTGAAAGCAGCGGTTGGGCCGCTGGTGGCGCCGCCTTGGGGCTGCTGGGCGGTGGTTTGATCTGCTACGCCCAGGATGGCGATGAAGACGACGACGGTGTGTTCGACCGCCGCGACCGTTGTCCCGATACCCCAGCCAATACACCGGTCGAGCATCACGGTTGCCCGGTGCCGCAATACCCCGCCAGCGCGCCACCGGTCGAACCGCAAGCGCCGACCAGCGAAGTCATTACCCTCAACGACGCGGGCAAGGTGCTGTTCGATTTCGACAAATCCGATCTCACCGCAGAGGCTCGAAGCCAGCTCGATGGGCTGATGGGCAAGCTCAGCCATGCCAATGTCGCCAGCATTCGGGTGGTGGGCCACACCGACAGCGTCGGCAGTGATGCCTATAACCAGGGGCTATCCGAACGTCGCGCCAGCAGCGTCGTGGAGTATTTACTGACCCAGGGGCTGGCCCCCGACAAACTCACCAGCGAAGGCAAGGGCGAAAGCGAGCCGGTGGCCGACAATGAGACCGATGAAGGTCGCGCGCAGAATCGCCGGGTTGAATTGCATCTCCAGCGCTGAGGTGCGGGCCAGAGCTGCCGGATCGTCGGGAGGGCGGTCCGGTCGGCCGGGGCTCGCGTTGGATTAAATTTGCTTGGCCCTCTGGCTTATCCGGCGCGCAAGCCGTTACTGTGCGCGCAAAGAATAATTCTCCATCAGGGGGGCGTATGAAGGTGTTTTGGGGGCTGGGGCGCTTGCTGACCCTGCTGTTCTGGCTGGTGGTGCTGGTCAATCTGCTCGTGCCGTTCGTCCATCCGCTGCATCTGCTGGTCAATTTCGCCGGTGCTTTTTTGCTGGTGCTGCATGTGCTGGAACTGCTGTTGTTCCGGGCCAGTTTCCGTGGCCGCGCCGCCCCTGGCCGTGACCGCCTCAGAGTGCTGCTGTTCGGCATCTTCCATCTGCAAACCCTCCCGACCGCGCCAGAGGCTTCCCATGCGTAAATTGTGTCTGCTTGCCGCACTTGTATGCCCGTGGGCTTCGGCCCAGGTGCTCCAGGTCGAAAGCCATTCGTTGATGCGCCTGCCCAACACCACCAGCACCCTGATCCTCGAACGCCTGGAGGTGGCCGATTACGGCACGCTGTTGGTGCCGTCCAATGTCACTGAGCTGTCCATCGACCAATTGCACCTGGGACGTGAAGCGCGGATCGCCATCGTGCCGGCTCAGCAGGCATTGGAAATGAAAGTGGCCCAGGCTGAATTGGCCGAGGGCAGCCAGATCACTTCACGCGGCGCACCGGGAACCTACACCAAGGCCGCGCGGCCGGGGCGCGATCTCAACCTGCGGTTCAAGGTCTTGAATGCGCCGTTGTTGTCGGTGGATGCCCGTGGCGGCACCGGTGCACCGGGTTACGTGGGGCTCGACGGTGCCAACGGCCAGGCGCCGGGTTGTACCTGGGGCTCGGCCGGTCGCGGTGCCGACGGCAGCAATGGCAGCGATGGCCAGCCGGGCGCCGCCGGTGCGCAGGTTCGCCTCGAACTGCCACGGGCCTATCCTGCCGAGCAAATCAAGGTCACGGTGGACGGCGGTGCCGGTGGCGCGGCGGGACACGGCGGCAAGCCTGGGGCGGGCGGCAAGGCCAAGGGCTGCGTGGTCTATACCGCGGATGGCGGCAAAAGCGGTCGTCCTGGTGCCGACGGCCAGCCCGGGCCTGCCGGAGCGGCGGGGACGGTGACGGTGCAGCGGTTCTAAACCTGTCTTAAATCTAACCTGTGGGAGCGAGCCTGCTCGCGATGGGGTTGGATCAGTCAACCTTGCTATGACTGACACACCGCTATCGCGAGCAGGCTCGCTCCCACAGGGGTCGGGTCCAACTGAAGATTATCTTCAGAACATCGGTCGCGCCGCGCCAAGCGCCACCACCAGCAACCCGATCAACAAATTGATCCCCACCAACCGCCGGATTTTCCCCAGTACCGCCGCACCCGCCGGCCAGTCCTGCGCCGTCACGGCATTACGCAATGTCGGCAGTTGCAAGCCCTGGATGCGGATAAACAGCGCCGTCATCACCACATACAACCCCATCATCATCTGCACATAACGCGGCGCGGTTTCGAAACCGGCGAAGCGCATATGGATCAGGCCGACGCCGCTGATCGGCAAAAGTACGACGGCGACCCAGACCCAGACAAAAAAACGCTGAAACACTTCAACCCATAGCTTGAGCCGGGCAGGGCCCTCAAGCGCCGTCATTGCGGCGGGTCGCAGGATCATCCAGGCGAAGAACATGCCGCCGACCCAGATCAGGGCCGCCAGTAAATGCAGGGTATAGACGAGGGCAAAGGGTGTCATTGGGTTACTCCGTTCTGCGCAGGATTCATTAGCGGGGTATGATAGCCGCCGATCCGAACCACTGAAAATTTATCCAGCGTTTTTAGCGCGCGACCATTCAATGATCAGCACCGAACTCAAAACCACGATCCAGGGCGCCTATTCGCGTTTTCTCGAAGCCAAGAGCCTCAAGCCGCGATATGGCCAGCGCCTGATGATTGCCGAAGTGGCAAAAGTCCTGGGTGACATCGACACCGACGACGAAGGCCGGCGCAGCGGCGAGCCTGCCATCGTGGCGGTGGAGGCCGGCACCGGTACCGGCAAGACCGTGGCCTACAGCCTGGCAGCGATTCCGACGGCCAAGGCCGCTGGCAAACGCCTGGTGATCGCCACGGCCACCGTCGCCCTGCAGGAGCAGATCGTCTACAAGGACCTGCCCGACCTGATGCGCAACAGCGGGCTGAACTTCACGTTCGCCCTGGCCAAGGGCCGCGGGCGCTACATGTGCCTGTCCAAGCTCGACATGTTGCTCCAGGAAGGCCATGCGCAGACCGCCACGGCCCAGCTGTTCGAAGAAGAAGGTTTCAAGATCGAGGTCGATGAAGCCAGCCAGAAACTGTTCACCAGCATGATCGAGAAGCTGGCCGGCAATAAATGGGACGGCGATCGGGACAGTTGGTCTACGGCCCTGGAAGACGCCGACTGGTCCCGCCTGACGACCGACCATAGCCAGTGCACCAATCGCCATTGCCCGAATTTCGGCCAGTGCGCCTTCTACAAGGCCCGCGAAGGCATGGGCAAGGTCGACGTCATCGTCACCAACCACGACATGGTCCTGGCCGACCTGGCCCTGGGCGGCGGTGCGGTGCTGCCGGACCCGCGCGACACGATCTACGTGTTCGACGAAGGCCATCACCTGCCGGACAAGGCCATCGGCCATTTCGCCCATTACACCCGCCTGCGTTCCACCGCCGACTGGCTGGAAACCACCGCCAAGAACCTCACCAAGCTGTTGGCCCAGCATCCGTTGCCAGGTGACCTGGGCAAGTTCATCGAGCAAGTGCCGGAGCTGGCGCGGGAAATCAAGACGAACCAGCAGTTCATGTTCACCGCGTGCGAGCAAGTGGCCGATTTCAAGCCCGGCGAAGACGTCGAGGGTCGCGAGCGGCCACGCCACCGGTTTGTCGGCGGGGTGATTCCCGAACACATGCGCGAAATGGGCATCGAGCTCAAGAAAGGCTTCGCGCGCCTGACCGATCTGTTCACGCGCCTGACCGACCTGCTCAAGGAAGGCATGGATGGCGAGGTCAACATCGGTATCGCCAGCAACCAGGCCGAGGAATGGTATCCGCTGTTCGGCAGCCTGCTGTCCCGCTCCCAAGGCAACTGGGAACTGTGGACGGCCTTCACCGCCGAAGACCCGGAAGACAACCCGCCGATGGCGCGATGGCTGACCCTGGCCGAAAGCGGTTCGCTGTTCGACATCGAGGTCAATGCCAGCCCGATCCTGGCGGCGGAAATGCTGCGGCGCAACCTGTGGAACGTGGCCTACGGCGCGCTGGTGACCTCCGCCACGCTGACGGCCCTGGGCACGTTCGACCGCTTCCGCATGCGCGCCGGCCTGCCGAAGAAAGCCGTGACGGCGGTGGTCCCCAGCCCGTTCCATCACGCCGACGCCGGTGTGCTGCGGGTGCCGGACCTCAAGGCCGATCCACGGGATGCGGCCGGCCATACGGCGGCGATCATCCGCGACCTGCCGGAACTGGTGGAAGGCTCACGGGGCACGCTGGTGTTGTTTTCCTCGCGCAAGCAAATGCAGGACGTGTTCGACGGCCTTGATCGTGACTGGCGCAAGCAGGTGTTCATCCAGGGCAACCTGTCGAAGCAGGAAACCCTGAACAAGCACAAGGCACGGGTCGACGGCGGCGATTCCAGCGTGTTGTTCGGCCTGGCGAGTTTCGCCGAAGGCGTGGACTTGCCCGGCGCCTATTGCGAACACGTGGTGATCGCCAAGATCCCCTTCTCGGTCCCTGACGATCCGGTAGAGGCGGCGCTGGCCGAGTGGATCGAAGCCCGCGGTGGCAATCCGTTCATGGAAATCTCGGTGCCGGACGCTTCGCTGAAGCTGGTCCAGGCGTGTGGACGCTTGCTGCGTACCGAAGAAGACCGCGGCACCATCACCTTGCTCGACCGCAGGCTGGTGACCCAGCGCTATGGCAAGGCGATCCTCAATGCATTGCCGCCGTTTCGGCGGGAGATTTCCTGAGGCTGCTGCGATTTTGTAGCGAAGCCATGTAACTGTGGGAGCAAGGCTTGCCCGCGATGAAGGCACCTAGGTTTCAGAGAGACCGCAGAGGCCTCATCGCGGGCAAGCCTTGCTCCCACAGGTTGCTCTTGCACAGGGCATGCTTAGCCAGCCGTCTTGCGGCGGTTCCCAAAAGCCTGAATGGCTGAAACAATGCCAGCCACCTTAAAAGTGTTTGTTTCAAGGGAGTTACGGGTGCAAATTCAAGGTCATTACGAGCTTCAGTTCGAAGCGGTGCGTGAAGCGTTCGCGGCGCTGTTCGATGATCCCCAGGAGCGCGGCGCGGCGTTGTGCATCCAGGTGGGTGGCCGCACGGTGATCGACCTGTGGGCCGGTACCGCCGACAAGGATGGCCATGAAGCCTGGCACAGCGACACCATCGCTAACCTGTTCTCCTGCACCAAGACGTTCACCGCCGTCACCGCCTTGCAACTGGTGGCCGAAGGCAAGTTGCAACTGGACGCCCCGGTGGCCCGCTATTGGCCTGAGTTTGCGGCGGCGGGCAAAGCTGGCATTACCCTGCGCCAACTGCTCTGCCATCAGGCCGGACTTCCGGCGTTGCGTGAGCTATTGCCGCCCGAAGCGCTGTATGACTGGCAAACCATGGTCGACGCCCTGGCGGCCGAAACGCCTTGGTGGACGCCGGGCGAGGGTCACGGTTATGCCGCGATCACTTACGGCTGGCTGGTGGGCGAGTTGTTGCGCCGGGCCGACGGGCGAGGCCCGGGGGAGTCCATCGTGGCTCGCGTCGCCAAGCCGTTGGGCCTGGATTTTCACGTGGGCCTGGCCGACGAGGAATTTTATCGCGTGGCCCACATCGCCCGTGGCAAAGGCAACGTCGGCGATGCGGCGGCCCAGCGCCTGTTGCAGGTGACGATGCGCGAGCCCACGGCCATGACCACCCGGGCCTTTATCAATCCGCCGTCGATCATGACCAGCACCAACAAACCGGAATGGCGACGCATGCAGCAACCGGCGGCCAACGGCCACGGCAATGCCCGTAGCCTGGCCGGGTTCTACGCGGGACTGCTCGATGGCAGCCTGCTGGAAGGTGAAATGCTCGACGAGCTGACTCGCCAGCACAGCCTCGGCGAGGATAAGACGTTGTTGACCCAGACCCGTTTCGGCCTGGGCTGCATGCTTGACCAGCCGGATGTGCCGAATGCGACCTACGGCCTCGGCCCACGGGCGTTCGGTCATCCGGGGGCAGGAGGCTCGATCGGGTTTGCCGATCCTGAACATGATGTCGCGTTCGGCTTCGTGACCAACACGCTTGGGCCTTACGTGTTGATGGACCCGCGCGCGCAGAACCTTGCGCGGGTGCTTGCCACTTGTCTATAAAACGCCATTGAAGGCCATGGACACAGGAACCTCGTGTCCTTTTCAGTTTCCAAGCGTCTGTTTATGCGGCCAAAACATGGCCTTGTTTTTTCATCTAGATCATTTTGTGGATATCCAATGTCATCGAATAAAACCCTCGCTCTGGCGCTGTGCTTCGCTATCACCGGTTGCGCACAAACCCCACAAAATGATGCCGAGGGCGGCAGTGGCTGGTGGCCGTTCGGTTCTTCCGACAAGGTAGCGGCCAAGGATACGGCGCCAGTGGCGCCCCTGAAGCCAGCCGCCGTCGCACCGCAAGCCAAGGCCGAGGGCGCCAGCCATTGGTGGTGGCCGTTCTCTTCCGAGGAAACCGCCGCGGACGCCGCCAGAAAAGCCGAAGCAAAAGCTGAAGCCAAGCCTGAGGCCAAGGCGCCAACTGCGGTTGCCAAGGCCGAAGCCGAAAGCAACGGCAAGTGGTGGTGGCCGTTCGGCGGCAAGGATCAGGAAACCGCCAAGGCGGTGCCGATGCCCGATCCGAAAGTTACCCAGGCCTGGCTCGACGACTACGAGCCGAAACTGCGTACTGCCATCAAGGACAGCAAGCTCGAACTCGAGCGCCGCGACAACGTGCTGGTGGTCACCGCGCCCGTGGACGGCTCTTTCAACCCGGACCGTCCAGCCATGCTGTTGCCTGTGACGCTCGGCCCGTTCACCCGCGTGGCGAAGATCCTCGAAGCCGACCCGAAGACCGCCGTACTGATCCTCGGTCACGCCGACACCTCGGGCGCGGCCCCGGCCAACCTAAAGCTCAGCCAGGAGCGTGCCCAGTCCGTGGCGGCGATCTTCCGCCTCAGCGGCCTGCAACGCGACCGCCTGATGCTGCGCGGCATGGGCGCCGTGGCGCCGCGCGCGGCCAACGACAGCGTTGAGGGCCGGGCCTTGAACCGTCGCGTGGAACTGCTGGTCACGCCGGCCAACACCATGGTTGCGTTGCTGAGCAAATACAACATGCCGGCGCCGGCCCCGGTGACAATGGTTGCCGCCCAGGATGTGAAGCCTGCTGCCCCGGCCCCTGCGCCTGCGGCTAAAAAAGCAGTGGCTTCGACCAAGAAAGCCTCGGCCAAGAAAGCGCCAGCCAAAAAAGCCGCGACCAAGGCGCCTGCAAAGAAGGCCCCGGCCAAGCCCGCCACCCCGGCGAAGAAACCCCAACCGGCCAAAGCCGCCACCGATACCAAGAAAGTCGCGGCCGCCGAGGCACCTAAGCAGTGATGGGCTAACCACAAGGAATGAGCCATGACCCAACCGCTGGCTGATATGCGCCGCGACTACACCCGCGACGGCTTGACCGAGGCACAAGCCCCGGCCGAGCCGTTTGCACTGTTCCACCAATGGTTCGCCGACGCGGTGAAAACCGAACAGGCCCCGGTGGAGGCCAACGCCATGACCCTGGCGACGGTGGATGCAGACGGGCGCCCGCATTGCCGGATCCTGCTGCTCAAGGGCCTGGACGCCCTGGGCTTTACGTTTTTCACCAATTACGACAGCGCCAAGGGCCAACAACTGGCCGCGAATCCGTTCGCGGCCATGACGTTTTTCTGGCCGGCCTTGGAACGCCAGGTGCGCATCGAAGGCAAAGTGGTCAAGGTCACGGCGCAAGAGTCGGACGCCTATTACCAGGTTCGCCCGCTGGGCAGCCGTCTCGGCGCCTGGGCTTCACCCCAGAGCCGGGTGATTTCAGGGCGTGCGGAGTTGGACGATTTGCTCAAGGCCACCGAGCAACGTTTCAGTGACAGCCAACCTCACTGCCCGGAGCATTGGGGCGGCTACCGCTTGCTGCCCGAGCGCATCGAGTTCTGGCAGGGCCGCCCGAGCCGCCTGCATGATCGCCTCAGCTATCGCCTGCAAGGGGCGAGCTGGACTCTCGAGCGCCTGGCGCCTTAACGGGATAACCCGCCGCAGCGGTTTGCAGCCATTGCGGCAGGTCCCGGCGCTTGATGCCTTGCTCCCGGGCGCGGGTCAATTGTTGCAGCATGTAGGTCTTTTTCTGCTCATCCTGCCCCGCCAACGACAGTGCCAGGTCGCGGTCCATCCAGCGTTTGATTCGCACGTAAAGCCACCCGTGGAAGTACAGGCCGGCCACGGTGGTGACGACGATAATGAAATAATCCATGAAAAAATCCCGGGGTTGATGACGCAGGTTTCGTAAATTGGCGCTACTGTTTGGTGAATTTTTCCGGTGCGCCTGTATCCCACCTGAATGAAAACAATTTTATCCCGGCCAGGCCGTGACAGGCGTCAAGCTGGGGAGTTTAATGAATCCCTGTCTTTTGGAGTTGATGCTATGCGTAAGTCTGTTTTGCTGGTTGCTTCCTTTTCCACGATGGCGATGTTGCTCACTGGCTGTCAGTCGAGCCTGACCGGTGACTCCTACTCCCGTGACGAAGCGCGTCGCGTGCAGACGATTCGCATGGGGACCATCGAATCCCTGCGTCCGGTCAAGATCGAAGGTACCAAGACCCCTATCGGCGGTGCGGCCGGGGCTGTGGTCGGTGGTGTCGGTGGCAGCGCCATCGGCGGTGGCCGTGGCAGCATCGTCGCTGCCGTGATCGGCGCTGTGGCGGGTGGCTTGATTGGTTCTGCTACCGAAGAAGGTTTGACCCGTACCCAGGGTGTGGAGATCACTGTGCGTGAAGATGACGGCAGTATGCGTGCCTATGTGCAGCAGGTTCAGGAGAACGAGGTGTTCCGTGTGGGTGAGCGGGTTCGTATTTCCACCGTGGGTGGCACGAGTCGCGTATCGCACTAAGCTGGAATCAGGTCAGAAAAACGGCGCTTGTTCCTGGGAGGGAAAGCGCCGTTTTTTTATGGATTTTGTTTCGGGTTGTGGGGTGTATATCCGTTGCTGCGGTAACGGCGGCTTATGGTTCAGCCCTTACGGCGGGTCACTTTTTTCAGACGCCACGAAGGCAGCGTGGTTAACGGGGCGCCCCAGATCAAAATCAAAAGCCGAGCGAGGCGGCCTTATAGCCGACCTGGCTCATGCTGGGGACCGCGTTCCTCCTGTGGGAGCGGGCTTGCTCGCGAAGGCGGTGTGTCAGTTTGCAGTGATGTTGGAGGTGCCGGCGTCATCGCGAGCAGGCTCGCTCCCACAGGTGATCCAGGTGCCCATGAGTCTCGTGTCTGGCTGCAGGCCTATTGTGGGAGCGAGCCTGCTCGCGAAGACGATGTCACAGTCGATGAAGATGTTGGATGGGCTGGCCTCTTCGCGAGCAAGCTCGCTCCCACAGTGGTTCTGTGTTGGACATAAATTTTGTGTTCACCGGAGACCCAGTGTGGGAGCGAGCTTGCTCGCGATAGCGGTGGCTCAGCCAAATAAGTGCCGGCCTATACCCCGCTTGCTCTTGCTCTTGCTCTGGACTTTGATCTTGATCTTGATCTGGGCGCCCCGTTAAACCACGCTGGCCGAACGCAGGTATTGTGGAGTGGGCATCCCGGCATGGATGCCGGGATAGCCGCGCTGGGCCATGGATGGCCCTTCGCGGCGGCCCACGGAGCAATGCCGGAGTGAGGGCATGCCGAGCCTAAGCGAGGCACCGAGTGGTGGGGCAGAAGCGTTTTGCTTACTTTTGCGCTTTTCAAAAGTGAGCCGCCGTAAGGGCGGAACCTTAAGTGGCCGTTACCGCAGCAACGGATATGCTCCCCTTCTGGCAGCCAGGAATCAGCCAGGCAATACGGTCTGCTTACGACTGGCCGCCGCCGTCACCGCATACCCCAACAACGCCGCCAGAATCGAACCCGTAAGAATCCCCATCCGATCCATGCCGGCGTAGTCACTCACACCCGGCTCGAACGCGAGGGAGCCAACGAACAGGCTCATGGTAAAGCCGATCCCACACAGGATCGCCACCCCCAGGATCTGCCCCCAATTGGCCCCGGCGGGCAGGCTGGCGATGCCGATTTTCACGGCCAGCCAGGTCAGGCCGAAGACGCCGACGGTCTTGCCCAGCAACAGGCCGATGGCAATCCCCATCGGTACGTGATGGGTGAAACTCTCGACGGTGACGCCGCTCAGGGACAGGCCAGCGTTGGCGAAGGCGAACAGCGGCAGAATACCGTAGGCCACCCAGGGATGCAGGGCATGTTCCAGGGTGAGCAACGGTGAGGTCTCGGCGTTTTTCGTGCGCAACGGGATGCAGAACGCCAGGGTGACCCCGGCCAGGGTGGCATGGACACCACTCTTCAGCACGCAGACCCAGAGGATCAGGCCCACGACCATGTAGGGCCCGAGCTTGACCACGCCCATCCGGTTCATCGTCACCAGCGCGGCGATGCAGGCGGCTGCCAGCATGAGCGACAAGGTCGACAGGGCCCCGGAGTAGAAGATGGCGATGATGATAATGGCGCCCAGGTCGTCGATGATCGCCAGGGTCATCAGGAACAGCTTGAGCGACACCGGCACCCGCTTACCGAGCAAGGCCAGCACGCCGAGGGCGAATGCAATGTCGGTGGCGGTGGGAATCGCCCAGCCAGCGAGGGCGGCCGGATTGTCGCGATTGAGGAACCAATAGATCAGGGCGGGCACCACCATGCCGCCAATCGCCGCCGCCCCTGGCAGGACGATTTGCGAAGGTTTCGACAGCTGCCCGTCGAGGACCTCACGCTTGACCTCGAGACCGATGAGCAGGAAGAACATCGCCATCAGGCCGTCGTTGATCCACAGCAGCAAGGGTTTGGCGATCTTCAAGGCGCCGACTTGGGCGACCACCGGTGTGTCGAGCAGGCCGTTGTACAGCCAGGACAGCGGCGAATTGTTGATGGCCAGGGCCAGCACGGCGGCAGCGATCAGCAGCAAGCCGCTGGCAGCCTCCAGTTGAAAAAAACGTGTTAGAGAATTGCGTAGAGCCACGATCGCTCTCCATTCATTGAATCAAAAAGATGGCACACCCTAACCCGTACTGTTAGTTGTTAAAACAAAAGTTATATTCTTTTTTGTTATATGTCGTTACAAGGACCTGCGCCACGCAGTCAGCAGTTACGGGCCATATTGGACCTTAGCTGTACCTGTGCGCGATGTCGGTTTTTTCCTAAGCTGGCGTCTGGTTTTTCCGAACACCTACCGTGCCTGCACAATCGCGTGATTCCCGCGTCGAACCGATCCAGTGAGAAAACACACATGAACGACCATCGCCAGTGGGCCCGTGAAGCGATCCGCATCATCGAGGCCGACTTCCAGCGCAGCGCCGATACCCACCTGATTCCGCTGCCGCTGCCTGGCCTTCCGGGCATCGAGCTGTATTTCAAGGATGAGTCCAGCCATCCCACCGGCAGTCTCAAGCATCGGCTGGCCCGTTCGCTGTTTCTCTATGCGTTGTGTAACGGCTGGCTCAAGCCCGGTGCGCCGGTAATCGAGGCCTCCAGCGGCTCGACGGCGATTTCCGAGGCTTACTTCGCCCGGTTGCTGGGCCTGCCGTTCATTGCGGTAATGCCTGCGACTACCTCCAGGGAAAAAATCGCACAGATCGCGTTTTACGGCGGCCAGAGCCACCTGGTGGACGTTCCTACGCAGATCTACGCCGAATCCGAACGCCTGGCCCGCGAGCATGATGGGCACTTCATCGACCAGTTCACCTACGCCGAGCGCGCCACGGACTGGCGGGCCAATAACAACATTGCCGAATCGATCTTCCAGCAGATGCGCTTCGAGCGGCATCCGGAGCCCACTTGGCTGATTTCCAGCCCTGGCACTGGCGGCACCACCGCGACCTTGGGACGTTATGTCCGTTACCGCCAGCATGGCACCCGCGTGTTATGCGCCGACGCCGAGCGTTCGGTTTTCTTCGATTACTACCGCAGTGGCGACGCGAGCCTGCGCCTGGACTGCGGTTCACGCATCGAAGGCATCGGCCGGCCACGGGTCGAGGCGTCGTTCTTGCCAAAAGTCATCGATGCGATGGTCAAGGTACCGGACGCCTTGTCACTGGCGGCCATGCATTACCTGGCCGAGCGCTTGGGACGACGGGTCGGCGGGTCCAGCGGCACCAACCTGATCGGCGCGCTCATGGCGGCCCGGCAGATGGTAGACGCGGGGGAGTCGGGATCGATCGTGGCGATCTTGTGTGACGGTGGCGAGCGCTACGCCACGACCTATTACGATCCGGCATGGCTCAAGGCCCAGGGTTACGAGTTGAGTGGGTTGATGGACAGCGTGGCGGCGAGTGTGGAGCGGGGCGAGGCGCTGCCGGAGAGTGTGTTGCGGGCGAATATCTGATCCCGAGACACGGACGTCTTGTGGGAGCGGGCTTGTGTGGGAGCTGGGCTTGCCCGCGATAGCATCACCTCGGTTCACCTGATAGACCGAGTTGCCTGCATCGCGGGCAAGCCCAGCTCCCACAAAGTCTCTCCCACAATGTGTAGGTATCAGCCCTCGAGCCCCAAGATATCCCGCGCCACGGCCTCGGCAATCCGAATCCCGTCCACCCCCGCCGACAGGATCCCGCCCGCATAACCGGCGCCTTCACCCGCTGGGAACAGGCCCTTGACGTTCAGGCTCTGCAACGACTCGTTGCGGGTGATGCGCAGGGGCGATGAAGTGCGGGTTTCGATGCCGGTCAGCACGGCGTCATGCAGCGAGTAGCCGCGAATCTGTTTCTCGAACGCCGGCAGGGCTTCGCGGATGGCTTCGATGGCGAAGTCCGGCAAGGCCAGGGCCAAATCGCCCAGGGACACCCCAGGCTTGTAGGAAGGTTCGACGCTGCCTAGGGCCGTAGACGGCTTGCCGGCGATGAAATCGCCCACCAGTTGCGCCGGGGCTTCGTAGTTGCTGCCGCCGAGCACGAACGCATGGGATTCCAGGCGTTCCTGCAATTCGATCCCGGCCAGTGGGCCGCCCGGATAATCCACTTCCGGGGTAATGCCGACGACGATGCCGGAGTTGGCGTTGCGCTCATTGCGCGAATACTGGCTCATGCCGTTGGTCACGACGCGGTTCGGCTCGGACGTCGCGGCCACCACGGTGCCGCCCGGGCACATGCAGAAGCTATACACCGAACGACCATTCTTGGCGTGGTGCACCAGTTTGTAGTCGGCTGCGCCGAGTTTCGGATGGCCGGCGTATTTACCCAGGCGCGCACTGTCGATCAGCGATTGCGGGTGTTCGATACGGAAACCCACCGAGAACGGCTTGGCTTCCATGTACACGCCCCGACCGTGGAGCATGCGGAACGTGTCCCGGGCGCTGTGGCCCAAGGCCAGGATCACGTGTTTCGAATGGATCTGCTCACCGCTGGCCAACTCGACGCCAACCAGTTGACCGTCTTCGATCAAAACGTCAGTGACCCGCTGCCCGAAGCGCACTTCACCGCCCAAGGCGCGAATCTGCTCACGCATGGTTTCCACCACGCCTGTCAGACGGAAGGTGCCGATGTGCGGTTTGCTGACGTAGAGGATTTCTTCCGGTGCGCCGGCCTTGACGAATTCGTGCAGGACCTTGCGACCGAGGAATTTCGGATCCTTGATCTGGCTGTAGAGTTTGCCGTCGGAAAACGTCCCCGCGCCACCTTCACCGAACTGCACGTTGGATTCGGGGTTGAGCACGCTTTTGCGCCAAAGGCCCCAGGTGTCCTTGGTGCGCTGGCGCACTTCCGGGCCACGCTCGAGGATGATCGGCTTGAAGCCCATCTGTGCCAGCAGCAGGGCGGCGAAGATCCCGCACGGGCCGAAGCCGACCACGATCGGCCGCTCGCTCAGGTCCGCTGGTGCCTGGCCCACTACTTTGTAACTGACATCCGGCGCTTCGTTGACGTTACGGTCATCGGCGAACTTGCGCAGCAGGCTGGCTTCGTCGCGCACCGTCAGGTCGATGGTGTAGATGAAGCACAGTTCGGAAGATTTCTTGCGCGCATCGTAGCTGCGCTTGAACAAGGTGAAGTCGAGCAAGTCATCGCTGGCGATGCCCAGGCGCTGCACGATGGCAGGGCGCAGGTCTTCTTCGGGATGGTCGATCGGCAGCTTGAGTTCGGTGATTCGTAACATGGCGGGGTCCGGTTCGCGGGATGCACAACTGCACCAGGGCGTGAACCGGCGATTATATGCCAAAAGCGCTGAATCAGTCGTCGCGCGCGCCACCGAAGTAGGCGCAACCGCGTTGGACCTGGCCGTTGACCCGCAACTCGGCGCTCATGTGTTGCACGCTGGCATTGGCGCTGTCGACACAGCGCGCCGGTGTGACCCAAAGCTCGACTTTCTGGCCGTTGGCCTCGGTGCCGAGGTTGAAGCGGCCATCGCCCAATTGCTCTTCGACGTAAGGCACCGCCAGTGGCGACTGGCCTTCGCGGTCCAGCACCAAGCCCTTGCCGCTGGCCTTGAGCGTCCATTCAGGGCCATGTCCCGCGGCGCGCAGGATCACGCGTTTGAAGTCAGCGTCTTCGCAAGCCGTTCCCGAGCGCTCCAGGCGATACAGCTGTTCAACGTCCAACTGACTGTCGGTGCCGGCCGCTGCGCTGGAAACTATACGGCCGCGCATATCGGCAAACAGCTTGCCCTGGTCATCGGCCAGGCTCGCGGCCTGTTGCAAGACGCTGGTGCCACCGCTGTCGTTGACGATATAGCGGCGTTGTTCCTGGCACGGTTGGAACACCAGTTTGCCGTCGGCCGCGGTGAGCTCGCCCTGCATGCGCGTCTGGCCGGCGTGGGAGACGCTCTGGCGCGGGGCGTCGAATAATTGGCAGCCGGCGAAGAGCGGCAGGAGGGCGACAAACAGCAGGGAGCGGGCGGCACGCATCATTGGGTCTCCAGACAAGTGTCGCCACGTTACTCAGACTGATCCCACATCACAACCCATAGGAGCGGTGTAGGAGCGGTGTAGGAGCTGTCGAGTGCAACGAGGCTGCGATCTTTCCCTGGCAATTGAGTCTTGAATGAAAGACCAAAGATCAAAAGATCGCAGCCTTCGGCAGCTCCTACGCGGGTAGGTGATCGGTCAACCCACGTGAAACGTCTGACCGGTTTGCAGGCCTTCGACGCTCTTGGCGTAGGCCAATGCCACATCCGCTGCGGGAACGGGTTTGAAACCGCGGAAATAAGGCGCGTACTTGTCCATCGCTTCCAGCAATACGTTCGGGCTCACCGAGTTGACCCGCAGGCCCCGTGGCAACTCGATTGCCGCGGCGCGCACGAAACTGTCCAGGGCGCCATTGACCAGGGCCGCCGACGCGCCGCTCTTGATCGGATCGTGGCTGAGCACGCCAGTGGTGAAGGTGAAGGATGCGCCGTCGTTGGCGAATTCGCGGCCGATCAGCAGCAGATTGACCTGCCCCATCAGCTTGTCTTCCAAACCCAGGGCAAAACTGTCTTCGGTCATCTCGGCCAGGGGCGCGAAGGTGACGTTGCCGGCGGCGCAGACCAAGGCATCGAAACGGCCGGTCTTCTCGAACAGGGCGCGAATCGAGGCGCTGTCGCTGATATCCACTTGCAATTCACCGCTGTGACGGCCGATCCGAACGATGTCGTGGCGGGGCGACAATTCGTTATCGATGGCCGAACCGATGGTGCCGCTGGCGCCGATCAACAGGATTTTCATGGGCTGTTCCTCTATGGGGTGGATGAGTTTTCAGTCTAGAGAGGTTCTTTCCACTGATAATCATGCTAATAGGCAACCTTTGGTTTTCATTTGGAAACAATCCAATGAGCGAAATGGATGACCTGGCGGCGTTTGCCGTGTTGATGGAGGCCGGCAGTTTCACCTTGGCGGCCCAGCAGTTGGGGTGCAGCAAGGGCCAATTGTCCAAGCGCATCAGCCTGTTGGAGAAGCGCTTTTCGGTGGTGTTGCTGCAACGCACCACACGGCGCTTGAGCCTCACGGCGGCAGGGGCGGCGTTGTTGCCCCAGGCCCAGGCGCTGTTGGTGCAGGTGGAACGGGCGCGTCAGGCATTGGCGCGTTTGAAGGATGATATTTCCGGGCCGGTGCGTATGACGGTGCCGGTTTCGTTGGGCGAAACGTTCTTCGAGGGCTTGTTGACGGAGTTCGCTCGTACGTATCCCCACGTTCAGATCGAACTGGAGCTCAACAACGGTTACCGTGACTTGAGCCGCGATGGTTTCGACCTGGCGATCCGTTCCGACGCCGCCATCGATGAGCGGCTGGTGGCCCGGCCCCTGCTCGCGTGGCACGAAATGACCTGCGCCAGCCCGGCCTACCTCGAACGCTATGGCGAACCCGAGACGCCCCAGGCCCTGGCCGAGCACCGCTGTTTGCTCAACAGCCACTACAGCGGTCGGGAAGAATGGCTTTACCACCAGCAACACGAACTGCTGCGGGTTCGTGTGTCGGGGCCGTTCGCCAGCAATCATTACAGCCTGCTGAAAAAAGCCGCCCTGGCCGGCGCTGGAATTGCCCGGCTGCCGTCGTATCTGCTGCATGAAGAATTAGCCGACGGACGCCTGCATTGGCTGCTGCGCGACTACCAGACCCGGCGCATGCCGATGTACCTGGTGCACCCGTACCAGGGTGGATTGCCCAAGCGCACCCAGGTGCTGGCCGACTACTTGATCGACTGGTTCAAGCGTAGCGGCGAGGCGTTGGATCGACTCAAGTAGTAATGGTCTCAACCTATTGGATAACCCTTGTGGGAGCGAGCCTGCTCGCGAAGGCGATGGCACATCCGGTATTTATGCAAGCTGACCCACCGCTATCGCGAGCGGGCTCGCTCCCACAGGAGTTTCCAGTCGTAATCAATAGGCGTAACGCTTGGCAATCAGGTGGTCGATGGACAACACCCCTGGTCCACGGGCCATCAGATAAAGCAAGACCGCCGCCCAGGTGCCATGGGTCGGGTAGGCGTCCGGGTAGACGAACAGCTGGATGGTCACGGTCATGCCGAGCAAGGCCAGCGCTGAAAAGCGTGTCGCCAGGCCCAGCAGGATCAGGACCGGAAACACATGCTCGGCAGCAGCCGCCAGGTACGCGGCCAGTTCCGGCGACAGCAGCGGCAGGGCGTATTCGCTTTTGAACAAAGGGATGGTCGAGTCCGCCAGGTGCGGCAGGCCGATCTGGAAGGTGCCGTCGAACAGGTCGATGGCCAGGCCTTCGATTTTGGTCTGGCCGGATTTCCAGAACACCGCGGCAATGGAAAAACGTGCGACGAAGGCAATCAGGCTGTGGGGGATTTTTTCCAGCCATTGAATGAAACCGGCAATCAGGGTGTTCATGGAGATACCTGTTCGGCGAGGAGGTGAGTGATGGCCTGGTGACGGATGAGGCCCGCCAGGGTGTGTTCCAGGTCGAGGTCGTTCGAGGCTTCCATGGCAGAGGTCAGGGACAACCCTTGTTGCAGGGCCGCGATAAACCCATGGACAGCGTGACTGATCGCAAACACCTCCACGTCCAGGCCGTTGCGCAGTACCAAGGCGTTTTGCGCGGGAAAGGTTTCGAACGGCACCGGCGTCTGGTGCTGATGGGCGGACCAGATCGTTACCACGGCGAAGGGCGATTGCAGCAGGCGCAGTGACGGATGAAGCCCGATCTTCAGGTGCCCCACCCGTGTGGGGGACGACAGCGTCGCCACGATTCGTTCTTCTGTCATGGGCTTGGCGTCGGCGGCATGCCAGGCCTGCACATGCAGTCGTTCCAGGCGAGCGACGTCCGCCAGGTACGGTACGCTGGCAGCGGGTTCGAAGCGCTCGATGAACTCGGCAAAGTCTTCCCCGTAATCGTTCATCACCGGGCTTCGTGGCGCCGTCGACTGGACGTAGACCCCGGCCATGGCCCGAAAGAATTCCTCGCCCACCAGTTGCACCACCACCGGGTAATTGTCGGCCAGGGCATTGATCAATGAACCGAGCACGTTATTGCGGTACACCGCGAAACGGCTTTCCGGGTCCGCACCGTTGGCGCTGAACAGGCCGGGCGGGCAAACCTTGCGTGGGTCGAGCAGGGCGGCGGCGAATGCATGCTGGTCGCTCATGACCGCGCTCCCGCAGCGCTCAACAGTTGATCGGCCTGGCGCGCTTCGGCCAGCAGCACTTCCCACGCCGGAACGTGATTGTCGCGCTCGATCAAGGTGGCCACCGGCCCGGTCCGCTCCAGTGCCTTGAGGTACAGTTGCCAGACCGCGTGATCGATGGGGGCGCCGTGATTGTCTATCAGCAGGCGCTCGCCGAGGCTGTCGGTGTCTTCGGCAAAACCGGCCAGGTGAATTTCGCCGGTCGCGTGCAAGGGCAGGGCATCGAGGTAGGCCAGCGGATCGCGGCAGTGGTTAATGCACGAAACGTAGACATTGTTCACATCCAGCAGCAGGCCGCAGCCGGTGCGCCGGATCACTTCGCTGATGAAGTCTGGCTCGTCAAGGGTCGAGGCCTCGAACGCCAGGTAGGTGGCCGGGTTTTCCAGCAACAGCGCGCGTTTAAGGCTGCTCTGGACTTGATCGATGTGCTGGCAGACGCGATCGAGTGTGGCTTCGTCGTAGGCCAGGGGGAGCAGGTCATTGAGGAACACCGGGCCGTGGCTGGACCAGGCCAGGTGTTCGGAAAAAGACTGGGGCTGATAGCGTTCGATCAATGCGGCCAGGCGCTGCACATGCGCGACATCCAGCGGCCCCTCCCCACCGATCGACAAGCCGACGCCGTGCAATGACAGCGGGTACTGCTCGCGTATCTGCCCCAGGAAGTGATGAAGCGGCCCGCCCGCCACCATGTAGTTTTCCGCGTGCACTTCGAAAAAGCCCAGATCCGGTCGGGTCAGGAGTACTTCACGAAAATGTTCGCTCTTGAGCCCCAGCCCCGCCCTGGGCGGCAGCCGGCTATCAAGGGCGAGGGAAGGGGTCTTCAACATGGTGATGGGCCTCAGGCAGTTGCGATCAGGACTTGGCTTTGAACGCTTCGAGCTGGCCGAAACCGGTCGGGGAAGTTTTGCTCTCCATGGTGGTGCAAGTGCCTTTTGGCACCGATTTCCAGGCGTTGCCCTGGTAATCCATTTTTGCCGTACCTGCGCAGGTGGTGCCGGCACCAGCGGCGCAGTCGTTCTTGCCTTTGAGGGCGACGCCGAAGCATTTTTCCATGCTGTCGTCAGCAGCGTGGACGGTCGAGACGGCTGTCATGCTCAGGGCAGAACCCAGGGCCAGGACCAGGGCGGCGGCGGACAGGGTGCGGGTCGAAGCAGTCATGATGATTCTCCAGTCATTCAGGGAAATGAACCGGCGTTAGCGCCGGTCTGCTGAACTAGAGAGGGGAGGTGGGAAAGCGTTACAGCGGTCTGCAGATTTTTTTCGGTTTTCCCCCAAACCCGTGGCGAGGGAGCTTGCTCCCGCTGGGCCGCGCCGCGGCCCCAAGGTGTTGCGGTCGCGGCGCAACCGAGCGGGAGCAAGCTCCCTCGCCACAAAGGCAGTCATTTTACGATGGGTAAAAAAAACGGCCCGAAGGCCGTTTTTTATTTGCGCCAGACTTAACCGCCCAAGTACGCCTCGCGCACTTTCGGGTCGGTCAGCAAGGCTTCGCCGGTGCCTTGCATCACCACGCGACCGTTCTCCAGCACATACGCCCGGTCGGCGATTTTCAGCGCCTGGTTGGCGTTCTGCTCCACCAGGAACACCGTCACGCCATCCTTGCGCAGCTGTTCGATGATGTCGAAGATCTGCTGGATGATGATCGGTGCCAGGCCCAGGGAAGGCTCGTCAAGCAGCAGCAGCTTAGGCTTGCTCATCAGCGCACGGCCGATGGCGAGCATTTGCTGTTCACCGCCGGACATGGTGCCGCCGCGCTGGGTAAAGCGCTCTTTCAGGCGTGGGAAAAGGTGCAAGACCTTGTCCATCTGTTCCTGATAGTCGCCCTTGTCAGTGAAAAAACCGCCCATGGCGAGGTTTTCTTCCACGGTCAGACGGGCAAATACCCGACGGCCCTCAGGCACCACGGCGATGCTCTTGCGCATGATCTGCGCCGAGTCCTGGCCCACCAGTTCCTCACCCATGTAGCGGATGCTGCCGCTGTGGGCCTGGGGCGAACCGCAGAGCGTCATCAGCAACGTGGATTTGCCGGCGCCGTTGGCACCGATCAGCGTGACGATTTCGCCCTGGCGGACCTCGACGTTGACGCTGTGCAGGGCCTGGATCTTGCCGTAGAAGGTGGAAACGTTTTCGAACTGCAGCATTTACGCTTCCCCCAGGTAGGCTTTGATCACTTCAGGATTGTCGCGGATCTGCTCCGGCGTGCCGTCGGCCAGGGGCGTGCCCTGGTTGATCACGACGATGTGGTCGGAAATGCTCATGACCAGCTTCATGTCGTGCTCGATCAGCAGCACGGTGACGTTGTGCTCCTCACGCAGCACGCCGATCAACGCCTTCAGGTCTTCGGTTTCCTTCGGGTTCAGGCCGGCGGCCGGTTCGTCGAGCATGAGGATCCGCGGGCGGGTCATCATGCAGCGGGCGATTTCCAGGCGCCGTTGCTGACCGTAGGCCAGGGTCCCGGCGGTACGGTTGGCAAACTCGGTGAGGTTGACCTTGTCCAGCCAGTACTCGGCGTATTCCATGGCCTCGCGTTCGCTCTTGCGGAACGCCGGGGTCTTGAACAGGCCGGCAAAGAAGTTGGTGTTCAAGTGACGGTGCTGGGCGATCAACAGGTTCTCGACCGCTGTCATGTCCTTGAACAGCCGCACGTTCTGGAAGGTGCGCACCACGCCCTTGCGGGCGATGTGGTGACCGGGCAGGCCCTGGATGGGCTCGCCGTCCAGCAGGATGGTGCCGCCGGTGGGCTGGTAGAAGCCGGTCAGGCAGTTGAACACGGTGGTCTTGCCCGCGCCGTTCGGCCCGATGAGGGCAACCACTTGCTTCTCTTGCACGGTCAGGGCTACGCCGTTGACCGCCAGCAAACCGCCGAAGCGCATGCTCAGGTTTTCGACTTTGAGAATCTCGCGGCTCATTTGCGCAGCTCCGTTCTTAGTTTAAGTTCGGGGCGTTGCATAGGCAGCAGACCTTGAGGACGCCAGATCATCATCAGCACCATCAACGCGCCGAACATCAACATGCGGTATTCGCTGAATTCACGCATCATTTCCGGCAGCAGGATCATCACGATGGCCGCCAGGATCACGCCCAGTTGCGAGCCCATCCCGCCCAGCACGACGATGGCGAGGATGATCGCCGACTCGATGAAGGTGAAGGATTCCGGCGTCACCAAGCCCTGGCGAGCAGCGAAGAAGCTGCCAGCAAAACCGGCGAACGCAGCACCGAGGGTAAACGCCGACAGTTTGATCACGGTCGGGTTGAGGCCCAGGGCACGGCAGGCGATTTCGTCTTCACGCAATGCCTCCCAGGCACGGCCGATCGGCATGCGCAGCAGGCGGTTGATGACGAACAACGCGGCCAGGGCCAGCAACAGAGCAACCAGGTAGAGGAAGATCACCTTGTTGATCGAGTTGTATTGCAGGCCGAAGTACTCGTGGAAGGTCTGCAAACCTTCGGCGGCTTTACGTTCGAAGGTCAGGCCGAAGAACGTCGGTTTCTCGATGTTGCTGATGCCGTTCGGGCCACCGGTGATGTCGGTCAGGTTACGCAGGAACAAACGGATGATCTCGCCAAAACCCAGGGTCACGATCGCCAGGTAGTCGCCACGCAAGCGCAGGACCGGGAAACCCAGCAGGAAACCGAAGGTGGCGGCCATCATCCCGGCGATCGGCAGGCAGATCCAGAAGCTCAGGCCGAAGTAGTGGGACAGCAGTGCATAGCTGTAGGCGCCGACGGCGTAGAAGCCGACGTAACCCAGGTCCAGCAAGCCGGCCAGGCCTACGACGATGTTCAGGCCCAGGCCGAGCATCACGTAGATCAGGATCAGCGTGGCGATGTCCACCGCGCCGCGCGAACCGAAGAACGGCCACACCAAGGCCACGACGACCAAGCCCAGCACGATCCAGCGCTGGGTGCTCGGCAGGGTCAGGAAGTTGCTGGCCTTGGCCGGGATCACCGGCAGGCCGGGCGAAGACTTCCACGCCGCGCTGATCTGCGTGCTGAACAACACGCGCACGAACATCAGCAGCGAACACACGGCGATGGTCGCCAGGATAGCCGGGCTGGTGCCATGCACTTCCAGGTTGATGCCGACGATGGTCAGTTTAAGACCCAGTACCGGGTAGGCCACGGCCCAGACCAGCAAGGCGCTGAAGAGCGCCGATTTGAGATGCCTAGTCATACTTTCTCAACCTCCGGGCGGCCCAGGATGCCGGTCGGCCGGAATAACAGAACCAGAACCAACAAGCCGAATGCCACGACGTCCTTGTACTGGTCGCCGAAGATATCGGCGCCAAAGGCTTCCGCCACGCCCAGCACCAGCCCGCCGAGCATGGCGCCGGGGATGCTGCCGATGCCGCCCAGTACCGCGGCGGTGAAGGCTTTCAGGCCCACGAGGAAGCCGGCGTTGGGGTTGATCACGCCGTATTGCATGCTCAACAGCACCGCGGCGATGGCGGCCAGGGCCGCACCGATGACAAAGGTCAGGGCGATGATGTTGTTGGTGTTGATGCCCAGCAGGTTGGCCATCTTGATGTCCTCGGCACAGGCGCGGCAGGCGCGGCCCAGACGGGAACGGGAGATGAACAGCGTGAGGCCGAGCATGGCGACCAGGGTCACCACGAACACCACGATTTGCATGTAGGAAATCAGCACTTCATGTGCCCCGCCTGGCCCGATGGCGAAGTTGCCCGGGATCAGGTTGGGAATGGATTTGTCCTTGGAGTCTTGCGAAAGCAGTACCGTGTTCTGCAGGAAGATCGACATGCCGATGGCGGAAATCAGCGGGATCAGACGGTTGCTGCCGCGCAGGGGGCGGTAGGCGATCCGTTCGATGCTGTAGCCATAGGAACTGGTGACCACGATGCTCGCGATGAAAGCCGCGGTCATCAACAGCGGGACACTGTCGAGTCCCATCATGGCCAGCCCGGCGATGGCGATGAACGCCACGTAGGAGCCGATCATGTACACCTCGCCGTGGGCGAAGTTGATCATTCCAATGATGCCGTAGACCATCGTATAGCCGATGGCGATCAGGGCATACGTGCTGCCAACGGTCAGGCCGTTAACCAGCTGCTGGAAGAAGTGATAGATGTCAGGCATTACAGCGCTCCTAAAAACCTGATACGCATTTCACTGGTGGAGTCATTTTCCCGCCCGGGTCCCGTGGATCTGCATCCACTTCGAACACGAGTTTTGCCAGCGAACCGCTGATGACGGTTTTGAGATTTTCAGGTGGGGAGACTGGCGGATCACGCCAGCGCGGCCCAATACATTTAAAACAAAGCCCACGGCACGCCGTGGGCTTTATTGGCAGTCAGTCAGGCCAGGCCTTACTGAGGCGAAGCTTCGGTTTTAGGTTTGCCGAAATGCCACTCGTAGACCACGAACTTGAAGTCCTTCAGGTCGCCGTTCTTGTCGAAGCTCAAGTCACCGGTAGGTGTCTTGAAGGTGCCGGCGTGGATGGCTTCAGCCACTTTGCCTGCGTCTTCGCTCTTGGCAGCTTTGATCGCGTCGGCGATCACGGTCACTGCGGAGTAGGACGGGAACACGAACGGACCGCTCGGGTCTTCTTTCTTGGCCTTGAACGCGTCAGCCAGGGCGACGTTGGCCGGATCCTGGTCGAAGGATTTCGGCAGGGTTACCAGCAGGCCTTCGGAAGATTCCTTGGCGATCTGCGAGATGGAGTCGTTACCCACGCCTTCCGGACCCATGAACTTGGCCTTCAGGCCTTTTTCCTGGGATTGACGCAGGATCAGGCCCAGCTCCGGGTGGTAGCCGCCGTAGTAGACGAAGTCGACGTTGGCTTGCTTGAGCTTGGCGATCATCGAGGAGAAGTCTTTGTCGCCGGCGTTCACGCCTTCGAAGACGGCCACTTTCACGCCTTTGCCTTCGAGGGTTTTCTTCACGGCGCTGGCGATGCCTTCACCGTACTGCTGCTTGTCGTGCAGGACCGCAACGACTTTCGGCTTGACGTGGTCGGCGATGTAGTTGCCGGCCGCTGGGCCTTGGGCGCTGTCCAGGCCGATGGTGCGGAAGATCATCTTGTAGCCACGGGCGGTGATGTCCGGGCTGGTAGCGGCCGGGGTGATCATGATCACGCCTTCGTCTTCGTAGATGTCCGAAGCGGGCTGGGTGGAGCTGGAGCACAGGTGGCCAACCACGAACTTGATGCCGTCGTTGACGACCTTGTTCGCGACCGCGACCGCTTGTTTTGGATCACAGGCGTCATCGTATTCAACGGCGACGAGCTGCTTGCCGTCGACGCCGCCCTTGGCGTTGATCTGTTCGATGGCCATTTTTGCGCCGCTGAACTGCATGTCGCCGTATTGGGCTACAGGGCCGGTTTTCGGGCCGGCGATGCCGATCTTGATGGTGTCGGCGGCAAACGAATGGCTGGCAACCCCGGCCAGAACCATAGCGGCAAACAGTTTGGAAATCTGCTTAGTAGCCTTAGTCATAGTGCTCCACTCATGCTGTTGTAGTTTTTATAGTCCTGGCGCCGTAGCAGCAGAACCGGGTCAGATATCTTGGATACCCTCGCGGAAAATGCCCCCGGCAACTGTACCGGTACAGTGTAGAGCGCCGATTGTTGGCAAGGGAAGCTGGCGCTTGGGGGCAAAACCTGGGGGTGTCGCTTAATTGAAAGAAAAAGACAGAATAGCGGCGGGGGTTGTCCGGTCGTTTCGGCAATCCTTGGCTTTCCTGCGCTTTTCAATCGGTGCTGCAATTGCTACCGGGTTTTTCTGCCAGACCACCGACGTTATCATTCGCGCCGATTTCTTTTCCGGACAGCTCCCATGAATCAAGAACCTAGCACCCTCTATGCCAAGCTGCTTGGTGAAACCGCATCTATTACCTGGAAAGAGTTGGAGCCGTTCTTTGCCAAGGGTGCCCTATTGTGGGTCGATCCGGCACTGGATCTGATCGCCGCCGCCGAGGCTGTTGCCCAGGACGAAGGTACCAAAGTCGCCGCCTGGCTGGCCGCCGACCAGCTCGCCAAGCTGTCTGAAACGCGGGCGCTGGATTTTTTGGAGCGCGATCCGCAGCTCTGGGCGGTGGTGGTTTCGCCCTGGATTATGATCCAGGAAAGGGCGTCGAATTGATCGACGCACCAAGTTGGTTCGCTCGTTGGCCTGGTCGAAAGTGTGTAGGTGAGTAGCGTGATGTCAGCCTGCCGTGGCGAAACGCCACAGGGCAGGGTGACGTATACGTAACGGGAACAGTTCATTGAGCAGCCTTTGGGCTGCTCAATTGTTTCTGGATGTTGTTTCGAGGCGTTGCATAGGCCGCCTTCGCGAGCAGGCTCGCTCCCACAAGGGACCTGTGTTCACAAATCCTCTGTGGGAGCGAGCCTGCTCGCGAATCGGGGCGGCTCGGTTTCAAGCCAGCCTCAATAAGACCTGCCCGTATGGTTATTCAGGGAAATAACCTTGGTCTTGCCAATCCGGTGACGGTAGATCTCGCGCAGGTACTTGATGGATTTCTTCACGCAGTCGCGGGACAGGCGGATGTCGTTGATCGAGACGAACTTGTCTTTGTCGTTGATCAGTTCACGGTACTTCTTCTCGTACATCGGCTTGATCGCGTACCAATTGGTGTCGAGGATCTTCGCCGGGTTCTCGAACTCATTGAGCAGTTCGTCGATGCGGGCTTCGTCGAAGTCTTCATTGATGATGAAGTCCAGGATCGAATTGTCCAGGGTCTCGTCGAAGCGGTACGGGGTGCGGGCGAAGCAGCGCTTGATGAACGCCACGATCAGGGTCAGGAAGTCGTCCGACAAGCACGGGCTCTTGGCGATCAGCGTGGTCAGCGACAGGTTGGCCGAGGCGCCGATCACCAACGCGTAGCGCTTGAGCGTGGTGTTGGGGAACAGGCTGTTGAGGTGGGTCTTGAGCCGGTTCAGGTCCATGTAGGACAGCTTATAGTCCTTCGGCAAGGAGACGATGGACACCACCGACGAGCAGTTCTTGAAGAAGTGCAGGTCATGCAGGGCCGCCGCGTCGTAGCCGGAGTTCTTGTATTGCTCCAGGGAGGCGCGGTAGCGCTTGGATTCGATCGGCAACAGGCTGATGCCTTCGATGGCCTGGGTAACCTTGTTGAAGTGCGGCAGGTCGATGGAGCGGAAAAACAGGTCATCAATGTTCAGGCGCGGTGGCTCTTTCTCGAACACCTTGAACTTGTCGCCGCTCGGCGCCGGGGTTTCCGGGACGACGGACTCGGCGTAGGCAATCGCCACCGGGCCGGCCAGGCTCATGAACAGGTCGTTGGCGTCCAGGCGAATGGTTTCGCCGATGTCGATGCCGGCGCGACGGAAGTAGTTCTGGTCGTAGTCGGTGGTGACGGCCTGGGCCGTCAGGATGTTGAAGATCTGCTGGGAGATGTACTGGTTGGCGTGCTTCTCCATGGCATTGACATCAATGTTCTGGATGTTGCCGTCATCGCTTTCCTCGGCGTAGCGCATGATGTCGTTGGAGATCAGCATCATCGCGTTCCATGGGCGGATACGCCCCATCACGCTGGCTTCGCTGCTGTCTTCGTTGGCGAAGTTGTACGAGAAATCCCATTCTTCCGACAGGTACTTGCACAGCAGGCGTCCGGCGTTGATGTGCAGTGCCTCGGACATTTCGCTGCGATGGTCGGAAATGTTCGGCAGCACGCAGATGCCGCTGGTGAAGATCGGCTCGAAGACGAAGGAGTGACCGCTCTTGCTGTCGTGTTCGTCCATCGGCTTGGTGTCGAACGTCTTGTTCATGTACGAGTACTGCTGGGCCAGGCCGAACTCCGAGGCCATGCCCGAACCGGTACCGCCGCCGGCGCTGAAGATCGAGAAATACAGGCGCGACTGGTTGGCCTTGATGCCGCAACTGTCGATCAGGTACGAGTGGATCATTTTCCAGTCGGGGCTGGAGAAACGCTGGGTGTCCTTGTTCAGGATGATCTTGGCCAGGTACTGGCCGAGGATCGGCGCGTTACCGGCGCCACCGGCGTGGACTTCCGACAGGTCCATGATTTTCATTTTGCTGTAGTCGCGCAAAAAGCCGCTTTTCTCGCCCTTGCGCGAGAAACGGATGCGCCCGGCGATGTCCTTGTCCAGGTCGCCGAGCATGACCAGCGGTTCCACCAGGAATACCGGTTTGCTGGCCTTGCTGGTGCCCAGGCGCAGGTTGTTGCGGATCCACTGCGCCGGGCTGTAGCCCTTGTCGCTGTAGCCTTTGTCTTCGGCGTTGAATTCGTTGAGGTAGAACTTGCGGGCGTTGTACACCAGTTCGGCCACGTCCAAGGCAATGTTGGAGCCGCAGCGACCGAGGCCGATCAGGCACACCGACGGGAACTCTTGCTGGGCGCGGTCGAATTCGTCGTCCACCAGGTGCGGCGGGCGCGGGAACACGGTGTCACGCAGGCCATCAAGGTTGTCGAGGATACGGTCGGTATTGGTTTCGGTGAAATACAGGTACTGCTGGGTCGACAGAGGGCGCGGGGGGCTGGACGGCTTCGAGACTTCAGGGCCGTTGGCGGCCGGGCTCAAGGTCAGATCGGATACCGCAGTGGCTGTTTTTTTTGAGGTCATTGTGCGCCATATGCCTGAACTGGTGGCTCGACGAATGCGCTCATCGAACCCTCGCGGATGGGAATTCGCGCCGGGATAAACGCGAAAAATCGGTCCAAGCGGTCAGTGCTGCAGCCTGAGCAGCGCTCGGGATAATCTTTTCCTGATCATGTTGAATCGGCCACCGAACCTCGATCTTTAACCAATAAAAGGCAAAATGATGGCAGTTATTACAAGAACTTGACCGTCATCAAGAAATACGCCGTTCCCCATGGTCGGGTATCAGCCTTGCGAATGATCGGAGACAGTTGCCCTACCGCTGTCTAGATTGCATATCCAGGCCACGGACCGTTGGCCCATAACAATAAAAGAGACGGACCCATGCAGAACTCGACCCAAGCGGCGAATGCCTGGCGCATTCTGTTCCTGTTGTTCCTGGCCAACCTGTTCAATTTCTTCGACCGCACCATCCCGGCGATCATCATCGAGCCGATCCGCATGGAGTGGAGCCTCAGCGACTTCCAGATCGGCATCATCGGCACCGCGTTTACGATCGTTTATGCCATTGCCGGCTTGCCCCTGGGGCGCATGGCCGATAACGGTTCGCGCAGCAAATTGATGGGCTGGGGTCTTGCGGCTTGGAGCGGGTTGACGGCGGTCAACGGTCTGGTGGGCAGTTTCTGGGCGTTCTTGGTGGTGCGCATGGGCGTTGGCATCGGCGAGGCCAGCTATGCACCGGCGGCCAACTCTTTGATTGGCGACCTGTTCCCGGCCCATCGCCGGGCGCGGGCCATGGGCATCTTCATGCTGGGGCTGCCGCTGGGGCTGCTGCTGGCGTTTTTCACCATCGGCGCGATGGTCAAGGCCTTCGACAGCTGGCGCGCGCCGTTCTTCATCGCGGCGGTGCCGGGGCTGGTGCTGGCGGTGTTCATGTTTTTCATCAAGGAACCCAAGCGCGGCGCGGCGGAAACCGTGCAGGTGTCCCAGGAAAAGATCGACAAGCCGGTTCGCCGGGTGCTGGCGATTCCGACCTTTCTTTGGCTGGTGCTGGCGGGGCTGTGCTTCAATTTCGCGACCTATGCCTGCAACTCGTTCTTGGTGCCGATGCTGCAGCGTTATTTCCTGATGCCGCTGCACGAGGCGGCCGTGGCGACCGGGATCATGGTGGGCGTGACGGGCTTGTTCGGGCTCACCCTGGGCGGCTGGGTCGCCGACAAGATCCACCAGCGCGTGCCCAACGGCCGCCTGCTGTTTGCCGCGTTCAGCCTGGCGATTTCGACGGTCACCACGGCGTGGGCCCTGCATGCCGGGCGCATAGAAATCGGTGTGTTCGTGGCGGTGTTCAGTGTGGGTTGGCTGTTTGCCTATAACTTTTACACCTGCGTCTACACCGCGATCCAGGACGTGGTGGAGCCGCGCCTGCGCGCCACGGCGATGGCGTTGTACTTTGCCGGGCTGTATTTGCTCGGCGGCGGCCTGGGGCCGGTGGTGGTGGGCGGCTTGTCCGACTACTTCGCCCGCACGGCCATGGCGACCGCAGGCGCCCCGCAGATGACCGAAGCCTTCAAGGCCATCGGCCTGCATGACGCGATGTACCTGATCCCGGTGGCGCTGCTCCTGACTATGGTGTTCCTGTTCCTGGCGTCACGCTGCTTCGTGCGCGATGCCAAGCGGATGAAGGATGGGATGAGTGCAGTGGTGGTGCCGGAGGGTGTCGTAGCGACGGCTTGATATCCATCTGTGGGAGCAAGGCTTGCTATCAGTTTGTGGGAGCAAGGCTTGCCCGCGATGAAGGCGATGCGGTCTTTCGGAAAACCGAGGCGCCTGTTTCGCGAGCAAGCTTTGCTTCCACAAGTCCCTCGCCACAGAGGGGGGTGTTACAGGTTACTCAGCCTTGTCATCCCGCCCTCGCAACAGGCGGTTGGGCATCGCTACCGCTGCGGCCAACCCCAGCAGCGACACCGCCGCGCTGATCAGCAGCAAATGCCGGAACGTCGCCTGCAACGCCTGGCGCAAGGCATGCTGCGCCTCGCCCGGGGCAGCGTTGAGACCGTCGAGCAAGACGTTGCCGGAATGCCCTTCGCCGAGCAGCGACGAACCGGCGAGCTGGGCGAAGCTTGAATCCTGCAGCAAGGCCAGCAGCAACGCCGACATCAAGGCCACGCCCACCGCGCCGCCGAGGGAGCGGAACAGGTTGGTGGTGCTGGTGGCGACGCCGATGTCCTGTTGTTGCACGGCGTTTTGCGAACCCACCAGCGACGTGGGGAATTGCATGCCGGAGGCGATGCCGCTGAGCAGCATGAACAGGCTGCTGAGCCAGAATGCGTCAGGTGCGGTGAAGGCCATGCCGAGGATCGCGAATGGAAAGAGCAGGGCGCCGCTGAGGATCATCGGTTTGTAGCGTCCCGTGACCGAGGTTCGCCGGCCGGCGAAATACGCGCCGATCGGCAGCCCCATCGCCAGCGGCAACAAGTGCAAGGCCGCGCTGTCGGCACCGGCGCCGGTCACGCTCTGGAAGCGCAGCGGCACCAATACCGTCAGGGAAATCGCCTGGAAACTGGTGAAGAAAACCGTGCACCAGCACAGCACCGCAGTGCGGTTGGCGAATAGGTGCATCGGCAGCAACGGTTCCCGGGCCCGGCGCTCGTGCCAGGCGAACATCCCCAGCGCCGCTCCTGCGCAACCCAGCAATCCCAGCACTTCACGGCTGTGCCAGGCATGGCCCTGGCCAACCTCGGTGATCCCCAGCAGCAACGCCGTCAGGCCGATGATCAGCAACACGGTGCCCAGGTAATCGATGATCGGCGTGCGTTGCGGTACTGGCAGCCCGACGAGGGTGCGCCGGGCCACCCACCAGGCCGCGAGGCCCAGCGGCAGGTTGATCCAGAACACCCAGCGCCACGACAGGTATTCGGTCATGTAGCCACCGAGCACCGGCCCGGCCACGCTGGCCACCGCGTACATGCTGCTGAAATACCCCTGGTAGCGACCCCGTTCGCGGGGTGGGA
This sequence comes from Pseudomonas sp. OA65, assembly GCF_017498305.1. NCBI lineage: Bacteria > Pseudomonadati > Pseudomonadota > Gammaproteobacteria > Pseudomonadales > Pseudomonadaceae > Pseudomonas > Pseudomonas sp. OA65. Next base: position 42,691 of record NZ_JAGDEZ010000024.1, on the reverse strand, counting down.
TGATGTCGCCGATGATCGCCTGGCTTACCGAAATCATCCCGCCGGCGCCGATGCCCTGGAAAATCCGCGCCAGTACCAGTTGTTCCATGTTTTGCGCCAGGCCACAGAACAGCGAGGCCAGGGTGAACAGGCCCATGCCGAACAACATCAGCGGTCGGCGGCCATAAAGGTCGCCGAGCTTGCCGTAGATCGGCACCGCCACGGTCATGGCGACCATGTAGCCGGAAATCACCCAGGCCAGCAGGCTGACGTCGGCGAATTGGGCGGAGATGGCCGGCATCGAGACGGCGACGATGGTCTGGTCCAGCGCACCGAGGAAAATCGCCAGCATCAGGGCAACCAGTACGCTGCGGATGGCCGGTTTCGGGGCGTGGAGCGTATTGAGCTGAGTCACGACAGAACCTGCGGGCGTCGCGCCAAAGAGGCGAATGGGACGAAGCCCCCAGTTTAAGTCGATAGGCGGCTATTCGATAGCCTCGTAAGGAAGCCCGACGTAATTTTCCGCAATGGTTTTTCGACCGGCCTCGGAGTCGAGGAAATACTCCAGCTCGGCTTCGCTGATGCGCTGGTTGAAGGCATCGTCGTCGAAGCGGTGCAGCATCGAGGTCATCCACCAGGAGAACCGCTCGGCTTTCCACACGCGCCGCAGGCAGATGGCCGAATATTGTTCCAGCAAGTCCACACGGCCGTCGCGATAGACCTTGAGCAAGATGTTGAACAGCGTGCTGACATCGCTGGCCGCCAGGTTCAAGCCCTTGGCCCCCGTAGGTGGGACGATATGGGCCGCGTCACCCACCAGGAACATCCGCCCATACTGCATCGGTTCGACCACGAAGCTGCGCAGCGGCGCGATGCTTTTTTCGATGGACGGGCCGGTCACCAGGGCGTCGGCCAGGTCGGCGGGCAGGCGGTTTTTCAGTTCACCCCAGAAGCGCTCGTCCGGCCAGTCGGCGACGTGTTCCTCGGCGGGGACTTGCAGGTAGTATCGGGTGCGGGTCTTGGAGCGCATGCTGCATAGGGCAAAACCGCGGTCGTGCCGGGCGTAGACCAGTTCCTCGTGGACGGGTGGGGTGTCGGCCAGCACGCCGAGCCAGCCAAACGGATAGACGCGTTCGAAGACCTTGAGTTTTTCCGCTGGAATGGCCTGTCGCGCCACGCCGTGGAAACCGTCGCAACCGGCAATGTAGTCGCAGTCCAGGCGCCAGGCTTGCCCTTCATGTTCGAAGGTCACGAAGGGGTGTTCGGTTTGCATGTCGTGGGGCTGGGCGTCGCTGGCCAGGTACAGGGTGCGGGCGCCGGCGGCTTCGCGGGCGGCCATCAAGTCTCGGGTGACTTCGGTCTGGCCGTAGACCATGACGTTTTTACCGCCGGTCAGGCCCTTGAGGTCGATGTGCACCCGCCGATCGTTGAGCACCAGCTCAAAGCCGTCATGGGGCAGGCCTTCGGCGTCCATGCGCTGGCCGACGCCGGCCTGGCGCAGCAGTTCGACCATGCCTTGCTCCAGCACACCGGCGCGGATGCGGCCCAGGACATAGTCCGGGGCCTGGCGTTCGAGGATGACGGTGTCAATCCCGGCGTTGTGCAGCAACTGGCCGAGCAGCAGGCCAGAGGGGCCGGCGCCGATGATAGCGACTTGGGTCTTGAGGGTTTTCATTGTTCTTATGACTCGCACGAAGCACGCGACCAGGGTCGGTGTTGATTGTTATGGACCGAGTGCCTACATTTTTCGCTTGCGGACCTGTCAGTTGAAGGGGAAAACTGAGCCGATACCTGTTCTTTTCGCCAATTGGTGCGATTATCGCCCGCACCCCCAGGCCCGGATCCACGTTATGAAAAAACCTGACCTGCCTTCGATCCCGGTGTTCAAGCTCTACGGTGAGAGCCAGGAATGGCCGACGCCGGACCTGTTGCATTGCGAGACCATCTCCAAGCGCAGTCGCGAGCATCACTGGGAAATCAAACCCCATCGGCATGCCGACCTGTGCCAGCTGTTGTTTGTCTTCAAGGGCCAGGCGGAACTGGAAATCGAAGGCCGACGCACCCAGCTCACCGAGCCGGCGGTGCAGATCCTGCCGCCGCTGTCGGTCCATGGCTTTCGTTTTTCCGAGGATGTGGAAGGTTACGTGGTGACGTTGGCGGCGCCGCTGGTCACGCACCTGCAAGCGCAGCTGGGGCATTCGGTCAATGTGTTGGCCCAGGCCGAAAGCTACCCCGCCCTCGAGAATGCCGAGTACCTCAACAGCCTGTTCAGCGCCTTGCAGAATGAGTACATGGGCCATCAACCGGCCCGGGAAATGCTCATGCATGCCCTGGTCAGCGTGATCATGGTCTGGGTCAGCCGCCAGGTGATGCAGCGCCACTCCCAGGGCCAGCGCCCGCAACGGGCCCGGGAATACCTCAACGGCTTCATTCAGTTGGTGGAAGAAACCTATCGCGAGCACGTCAAGGTCGAAGACCTGGCTCATCGCTTGGGCATTTCCGTGTCGCACCTCAACGGCACCTGCCGCGAACTGGCGGGGCAACCGGCGTTGCAGATCATGCATGAGCGCCAGTTGCTGGAAGCCAAGCGCCTGCTGACCTACACCGGCATGACCATCTACGAGATTTCCGAACTGCTCGGGTTTTCGGATCCGACCAACTTCACCCGGCTGTTCCGCCGCCGCGTCGGTATCTCGCCCAAGGCGTTCCGGGACCGGCTCAAGACCGATCAACAGGACGACTGACCACGCCTCAGCGCAGGGCGTTCAGGGTTGCGCTGTGGGGGATGCAGCGTTCGAAGTTGCAGCTGGCGTATTCACGTGGCAGTTGCCTGGCCTGCTCGACCCGGTAGGCCGCAGTGCCATACAGCGCAAGCGTAGCGGTGCAGGTGACGAAAATGGCGAGGCGTCTTCTTGTTTTGATGTTCATGGCGGTGACCTCTGAACGAATACCCCGGGGGTACTACTTTCAGCATAGGTCAGCCGTGGCGGGTTGCCAGTAAGGCAGTGAGTGTGTTTAACCTGATATTCAGAACACTGATAGCCCCTGTGTGGAGCGAGCTTGTGGGAGCAAGTCCTGTGGGAGCAAGGCTTGCCCGCGATGCAAACACCTCGGTGTAACTGATAGACCGAGGCGATGCCATCGCGGGCAAGCCTTGCTCCCACAGGTCTGCTCCCACAGGGGATTGAGGGGATCTTTTAACCGGGTTACGCCAGGTGCTCCGGCTTCATCGGGTCGCCCGGCTTGACGTCCAGTTGCTTGCGCACGTCTTCGAACATTTCGTCGTAGTACTTGTGCATCGAGCCGATGCTGGCGGTCTTGGGCAGGCCGTACTTCTGGGCGATGCGCGTGGCATGACGGGCGAAGTCGAAGGCCTGGTCCTTGGCCAGGAAAAAGGTCTCGTCCAGGGTCTTGTCCTCGACGGTGCCATGTATCCGGAACGACATGCCCGTGCCTTCCTTGCCGTCCTGGTCGACCTTGTAGTCGATGCACAGGTTGTAGCTGAAATCATCCTTGTTCAGCGCGTGGCGCTCCATGTGCAGGTGACCGGGTTCGAACATGGCCATAAAACGACTCTCCTTCGAAGGCATGGGTGTAGGGCAGACCCTGGATCCGCCCTGCAAGTTTCCTGTTATCGATAAGCGATGCCCGGTGTCGCCGTGCTGATGCGCGTGCCGGCAGTGCCCTGGACGATAGCATCGATGTCCGACAGCGACCCGATCACCGCGACCTTGCCGGTGTTGCGCGCGAATTCGCAGGCCGCCTGGACCTTCGGGCCCATGGAACCGGCGGCGAAGCCGAGCTTTTCCATTTCGTCGGGGTGGGCCTGGGCAATGGCTTTCTGGGTCGGCTTGCCGAAGTCGATGAACGCGGCGTTGACGTCGGTGGCGATCACCAGCAGATCGCTTTCCAGTTGTTCAGCCAGCAGCGCCGAGCACAGGTCTTTGTCGATCACGGCTTCCACGCCTTGTAGCTTGCCATCGGCGTCGTACATCGTCGGGATGCCGCCACCGCCGGCGCAGATCACGATGCTGCCTTTTTCCAGCAGCCATTTGATCGGGCGGATCTCGAAGATGCGCTTGGGCCGTGGGCTTGCGACCACGCGACGGAACTTGTCGCCGTCCGGAGCGATGGCCCAGCCTTTTTCAGCGGCCAGTTTCTGTGCTTCTTCCTGGCTGTAGACCGGGCCGATGGGCTTGGTGGGGGTTTGGAAGGCCGGGTCGTTGGCGTCCACTTCAACCTGGGTCAGGAGCGTGGCGAAGGGCACTTCGAAGTCCAGCAGATTGCCCAGTTCCTGTTCGATGATGTAGCCGATCATGCCTTCGGTTTCGGCGCCGAGCACGTCCAGTGGATACGGCGTGACCGAGGTGTAGGCCGCCGCCTGCAGCGACAGCAGGCCGACCTGAGGACCGTTGCCGTGGGCGATGACCAGTTGATTGCCAGGGTGGATTTTCGCGATCTGTTCGGTCGCGGTGCGGATGTTGATGCGTTGGTTGTCTGCGGTCATGGGTTCACCCCGACGCAGGAGGGCGTTACCGCCCAGGGCAACGACGATACGCATGGTGCTGTCCTTTAAAAATGGATCGAACAATGCAGTGCCCCTTGTGGGAGCTGACCTGTGGGAGCAAGGCTTGCCCGCGATGCAAACACCTCGGTGTAACTGATAGGCCGAGGCGATGCCATCGCGGGCAAGCCTTGCTCCCACAGGCCCCACAGTTCTGCTCCAGAGAGCTTGAACTGCTTGAGGTTCTAGATATCCGCCAACGCCGCCACCAGGATCGCCTTGATGGTGTGCATGCGGTTTTCCGCCTGCTCGAAGGCGATGTTGGCCGGCGATTCGAACACTTCTTCGGTCACTTCCACGCCATTGGCCAGGTTCGGATAACGGGCGGCGATGTCCTTGCCGACCTTGGTTTCACTGTTATGGAACGCCGGCAGGCAGTGCATGAATTTCACCCGTGGGTTGCCCGAGGCCTTCATCATCTGCGTGTTGACCTGGTAGGGCAGCAACTGCTCGATGCGCTCATCCCAGGCTTCCACCGGCTCGCCCATGGACACCCAGATGTCAGTGTGGATGAAGTCCACGCCCTTGACGGCTTCCTTCGGGTCTTCGGTGATGGTCAGGCGCGCGCCACTTTCGGCGGCGAAGGCCTGGCACTGGTCGATGAAATCCTGGTGCGGCCACAAGGCTTTTGGTGCGCCGATGCGCACGTCCATGCCCAGCTTGGCGCCGATCATCAGCAGCGAATTGCCCATGTTGTAGCGGGCATCGCCCAGGTAGGCGTAGCTGATGTCATGCAGCGGCTTGTCGCTGTGTTCGCGCATGGTCAGGGTGTCGGCGATCATTTGGGTCGGGTGGAATTCGGCGGTCAGGCCGTTGAACACCGGCACCCCGGCGAACTTGGCCAACTCCTCGACGATCTCCTGTTCGAAGCCACGGTATTCGATGGCGTCGAACATCCGCCCCAGGACCCGGGCGGTGTCTTTCATGCTTTCCTTGTGGCCGATCTGCGACGACACCGGATCGATGTAGGTGACGTGGGCGCCCTGGTCGTGGGCGGCGACTTCGAAGGCGCAGCGGGTGCGGGTCGAGGTCTTCTCGAAGATCAGCGCGATGTTCTTGCCCTTGAGGTGCGGCTGTTCGGTGCCGGTGTACTTGGCACGCTTGAGGTCGCGGGACAGGTCCAGCAGAAAGTGCAGCTCGCGATTGGTGTGGTGCATCAGACTCAGCAGGCTGCGGTTGCGCATGTTGAACGCCATGATGTGGATCTCCTTGGGTTTCGGTTATCCCCGGGGCCGACCTCTGCCGTGGGATGGAGAGCAGTGCCGGCCCAGGCTCGAAGGTCAGTAATCGATCGGGTCGCGGATGATCGGGCAGGTCATGCAGTGACCACCGCCACGACCGCGACCGAGTTCGCTGGCGCTGATGGTGATGACTTCCACGCCGGCCTTGCGCAGCAGGGTGTTGGTGTAGGTGTTGCGGTCGTAGCCGATCACCACGCCCGGTTCCACCGCCACCACGTTGTTGCCGTCGTCCCACTGCTCGCGTTCGGCGGCGAAGCTGTTGCCGCCGGTTTCCACTACCCGCAACGCGGGCAGCTTGAGGGCGGCGGCCACGGTGTCGAGGAAGCTGCCGTCCTCGCGGCGCACATCGATGCCACCGGGCTTGCTTTCGTCAGGGCGTAGGGAGAAGGCGACGATCTGGCTCACCACTTCCGGGAAAATCGTGACCAGGTCGCGGTCGCAGAAGCTGAACACGGTGTCCAGGTGCATGGCGGCGCGGGATTTCGGCAAGCCGGCGACGATCACCCGCTCCACGGCTTTGTGCTTGAACAGGTTCAGTGCCAACTGGCCGATGGCTTGGCGGGACGAGCGCTCGCCCATGCCGATCAACACCACGCCGTTGCCGATGGGCATGACATCGCCGCCTTCGAGGGTGGCGTTGCCGTGATCCTGGTCCGGGTCGCCGTACCAGACCTGGAAGTCGGCTTGGGTGAACTCCGGATGGAATTTGTAGATGGCGCTGGCCAGCAGGGTTTCCTGGCGGCGCGCCGGCCAGTACATCGGGTTCAAGGTCACGCCGCCGTAGATCCAGCAGGTGGTGTCGCGGGTGAACTGGGTGTTGGGCAGCGGCGGCAGGATGAAACTGGAATGCCCGAGGAAATCGCGGAACATCTGGATGGTCTTGCCGCCGAAGCTGTCCGGCAGGTCGTCGGCCGAGACGCCGCCGATCAGGAATTCGGCGATATGGCGCGGCTCCAGGCTACGCAGCCACGATCCGACTTCATTCACCAGGCCCAGGCCCACCGAGTTGGCGGTGATCTTGCGCTGGAGGATCCAGTCCAGGGCTTCGGGAATGGCGACGATGTCGGTCAGCAGGTTGTGCATTTCCAGCACATTGATGTCCCGCTCGCGCATCTTGGTGACGAAATCGAAATGGTCGCGCTTGGCCTGGTTGACCCAGATCACATCGTCGAACAGCAGCTCGTCGCAGTTGTTCGGGGTCAGCCGCTGGTGGGCCAGGCCTGGGGAACAGACCATGACTTTACGCAGTTTGCCGGCTTCGGAATGAACGCCGTACTTCACTTTTTCCGTGGTCATTACACATCCTCCCGTTAAAACAATCAGCCAACTACAAGGTCAGGAAGCCGTCGTAGAGTCCATAGGCCGCCACCAGGGCGCCTGCGACCACTGCGGCGAAAATCAGCTTCTCGACAGAGGTGAAAATCGGTTTGCCCAACTCGCGCTTGGCCTTGGCGAACAGGATCGCGCCGGGGGCATAGAGCAGGGCGGAGAGCAGCAGGTACTTGATGCCGCCGGCATACAGCAGCCACACCGCATAAATCAGGGCGACGGCACCGATGAACAGGTCCTTGCGCCGCTCGGCCGCGAAGCCTTCGTAGGTCTCGCCGCGCACCGCCAGCAACACTGCGTAGGCCGCCGACCACAGGTACGGCACCAGGATCATCGAGGTGGCGAGGTAGATCAGCGACAGGTAGGTGCTGGCCGAGAACAGGGTGATGACCAGAAATACCTGGACCATCGCATTGGTCAGCCACAGGGCGTTGGCCGGTACGTGGTTGGCGTTCTCCCGGCGCAGGAACTCGGGCATGGTGTGGTCTTTGGCGGCGGCGAACATGATTTCGGCGCACAGCAGCACCCAGGACAGCAGGGCGCCGAGCAGCGAGATGATCAGGCCGACGCTGATCAGCACCGCGCCCCAATGCCCGACGACATGCTCCAGCACGGCGGCCATGGACGGGTTCTGCAACTTCGCCAATTCCGGCTGGGTCATGATGCCCAGGGACAGCACGTTGACCAGCACCAGGAACAGCAGCACGGTGATGAAGCCGATGACGGTGGCCTTGCCGACGTCGGTGCGTTTCTCGGCCCGGGCGGAAAAAATACTCGCGCCCTCGATGCCGATGAACACCCAAACGGTGACCAGCATCATCTTGCGCACCTGGTTCATCACGCTGCCCAGGTCCGGGTTCATCGTGCCCCAGATGTCCCGGGTGAAGATCTCGAGCTTGAAAGCGAACAGCGCGATCAGCACGAACAGCACCAGCGGCACGATCTTGGCGACGGTGGTCACCAAGTTGATGAACGCGGCTTCCTTGATGCCACGCAGCACCAGGAAATGCACCGCCCACAGCAGCACGGAGGCGCCGATTACCGCCGCGACGGTATTGCCCTCACCAAAAATCGGGAAAAAGTAGCCCAAGGTGCTGAACAGCAGCACGAAGTAACCGACGTTGCCCAGCCAGGCGCTGATCCAGTAGCCCCAGGCCGACGAAAAACCCATGTAGTCGCCGAACCCGGCCTTGGCGTAGGCATACACCCCGCCATCCAGATCGGGTTTGCGGTTGGCCAGGGTCTGGAACACGAAGGCCAGGGTCAGCATGCCGACGGCGGTAATCGCCCAACCGATCAGCACCGCGCCGACATCGGCACTGGCCGCCATGTTTTGTGGCAGGGAAAAGATTCCCCCGCCGATCATTGAGCCGACGACCAATGCAACCAACGCACCCAATCGAAGTTTTCCGGGGGTATCAGACATTTGCGAGACTCCAATGCAGGAGAAGAGAGTCAACAGACTAAGTCGATTTGAAAGTTGAATAGCTGATCTGGATCAGTGCATGACAACATTCCATTGTTAATGAAGAGTTTAAAGCGTCCATTGGTGTGTATAAAAGCTCGAAATGCCCATTCCAGAGCCTTCAATAGGGGCGCTGGGTGATTGCTTTTCCGTGGGATATTCACGCTAGTTGATTTTCACCGAGTTGCAACTATTTTGTAGATGGCTGTCCTGGCAATGATATTCAGGGTCAGTGGCTGATAAATAAGACAACGGACTTTGCAACGCGCGCGTTATTCAAAAAGGCTATTGGGCTTTTATTTAATTATTAAATAGCGAGGGAAAATGTCGCCACCGATTGAAAAGTTGCCGCTGGGCGCATTGGTCGCACTGGTGGTGGGGTCGATGATCGGTGGTGGGATCTTTTCCCTGCCGCAAAACGTCGCGGCTCGGGCCGATGTCGGGGCGGTGTTGATCGGCTGGGCCATCACCGCCGTCGGCATGCTGACCCTGGCCTTCGTGTTCCAGACCCTGGCCAATCGCAAACCGGCATTGGACTCGGGCGTGTATGCCTACGCCAAGGCCGGCTTCGGTGACTACATGGGGTTCTCATCCGCCTGGGGTTATTGGATCAGCGCCTGGATGGGCAATGTCGGTTACTTCGTGCTGCTGTTCAGCACCTTGGGCTATTTCTTCCCGGTGTTTGGCCAGGGCAACACGCCGGTGGCCATCGGCTGCGCATCGTTGCTGTTATGGGCCGTGCATTTCCTGGTGTTGCGGGGCATCAAGGAGGCGGCGTTCATCAACCTGGTGACCACCGTGGCCAAGGTCGTGCCGCTGTTGATGTTCATCGTCCTGGCTGCCGTGGCCTTCAAGGCCGAGATTTTCACCCGCGATATCTGGGGCACGATGAGCCCGGACCTGGGCAGCGTGATGGACCAGGTGCGGCACATGATGCTGGTCACGGTGTTTGTGTTCATCGGTATCGAAGGTGCCAGCGTGTATTCGGCGCGAGCCCAGAGACGTGCTGACGTAGGGCGGGCGACGGTGATCGGTTTCCTTGGCGTACTGGCGTTGCTGGTGCTGGTGAATGTGTTGTCCCTGGGGGTGATGAGCCAGCCGGAATTGGCGCAATTGCAGAACCCGTCCCTGGCTGGCGTGCTGGAGCACATTGTCGGGCCTTGGGGCGCGTTGTTGATCAGCCTGGGCCTGGCGGTGTCCTTATTGGGGGCGCTGCTGTCTTGGGCGTTGTTGTGCGCCGAAATCCTCTACGCCACCGCCCGGGACAAGACCATGCCCGCATTCCTGACCAAGGAAAATGCCAACCATGCGCCGGTCAACGCGCTGTGGTTGACCAATGGCATGATCCAGCTGTTTTTGCTGATCACCTTGTTTTCCGCCGGCACCTACACCAGCCTGATCTACCTCGCTTCATCGATGATCCTCGTGCCATACCTGTGGTCGGCGGCTTATGCGGTGCTGCTGTGCGCCCGAGGGGAAACCTACGAACGGGCCTCGGCCCAGCGCATGAAAGACCTGTGCATCGGTGGCGTTGCGTTGTGCTACGCGGTGTGGCTGTTGTACGCCGGCGGGGTGAAGTATCTGCTGCTGTCGGCGTTGTTGTATGCGCCGGGGGTGATCCTGTTTGCCCAGGCCAAGCGGGAACAGGGACAGCCCTTGTTCACCCATATGGAAAAGGGGATTTTTGCTTGCGTGATGACAGGGGCGAGCATGGCGGCGTATGGGTTGTACAGTGGGTTTTTGGCGTTGTGAGGCGAAGGTCACCTTTTTGGGAGAGTGAAGGGGGTCTGTGGGAGCAAGGCTTGCCCGCGATGCAAACACCTCGGTGTAGCTGATAGGCCGAGGCGATACCATCGCGGGCAAGCCTTGCTCCCACATAAATCCCCTCGCCACAATGAACTGTGGTCGACACACAGGCATGGGCCGTCACCACCGTGCCCGATGCGCCCCCAGTTCAGCCGCCGGCAAGGTCCATTGCAGCGGCGTCCCGGTGATTTTCAAGGGCACCTGCAAGCGGTGGGCTGGCCCCCATGGCGTCTGTTCGATCACCAGGCCCTGATCATCTTCGGCCTCGGCTCGCAATGGGCCCGAGTCCCCTGCGCCACGCTCGATCAACAGCTTCGCCGTGCGCGCCAGCGACAAGCGTGCCGAGCCGCCGTGGCCGCTTTCGAGACGGCGGGACAGTAGCACCAAGGCGCTGGCCGCCAGCAGATAGCCGGTGCCGTGATCCAGTGCTTGCGCCGGCAGCGGTGTCGGTTTGTCGGTGTGTTTCCAAGCCATGCCGGCTTCGGCAATGCCACTGCTCATTTGCACCAGGCTGTCGAAGCCGCGTCGGTTCTGCCACGGGCCGGTCCAGCCGTAGGCGTTGAGGCTGACGTCGATCAGGCCCGGGGCCAGTTTCCGGCACTGTTCGGCGCTGTAGCCCAGGCGCTCCAGGGCGTCGGCACGGTAACCGTGCAGGAGGATGTCGGTGTCCTTGAGCAGTGCCTCGAACGCCGCGCGATCATCGGCTCGATGCAAGTCGAGGCGGGCGCAGCGTTTGCCCAGGGTGACTTCCGGGACCACGCCGGGCTCGTTCCAGGTCGGCGGGTCGATGCGCAGCACATCGGCCCCGAGGCCGGCGAGGAAGCGGCTGGCGACGGGGCCGGCCAGCACGCGGGTCAGGTCCAGGACCTTGAGGCCTGCCAGTGGCTGGGTCACGGAGCCAAGCCAGGGTTTGTGCTGTTCTGCAATCGTTTCATTCAGATGCACCAGCGGCTCGGCATTCACCGCCATGCCTTGGGGGTGGGTTTGCCAGGCCTGCCACGAACGCATCTCGGCGGCGCAACCGTCGGCGTCGACCACGGCCTGTTCCAGCGCGGCCTTGTTCCAGCGGGCGACCCTGGTCGCCATGTCGGCGCGGTCGGTGCAGGAGCCGAGGACTTTTTCCGCCGCCAGGCGATGATGCGGCGCGTTGGTGTGCAGGCGAATCCAGCCGTCGGCGCAGGCGTAGTCGCCGGCCACCGGGTCCCACATCGGCGGCACACCCCAGCCGATGGGGCGTAGGGAGGTGGCGAACCAGAACGACGCCAGGCGTCGGTCGACTTCGACGGGTGGCAGGCGGCCGGTTTGCTGGTGGATGAGCGCGGCGGTGGCTTGGCCGGCTGCGGCGATGCTGGCGCTGGCCAATTCCGTGACGGCGAACGCGGAGGACAGGGCGCCTTCGCCGCTGAAGGTGATCGGGGTCGTGGGCAAACCGAGCGCGGCTTGCATGGACATGAGCAGATCTGACATCGAAAGCCCTCCAGTACGAGAGGGCGATCATAGATCAAAAATCCGTTGGGGGCCGCTTTGCGGCCCAGCGGGAGCAAGCTCCCTCGCCACAAGAGCCCTGTGCCTGTTCCGGGCGCGACCAGATCCACAGGTTGCCAAGGCCCATGCCGGCGAGCGCCAGGTAGACCGGCCAGCCGTGGTCGAGTATCACCAGCATCAACCCGGCACACAGCAGCATGCTGGCGGTGGCACCGACCTTGGCCCGGCGCGGGATAACCTTACCGTTGCGCCAGTTGTGCAGCATCGGCCCGAACAGCCGATGGTTCTCCAGCCAGGCGCTCAGGCGCGGCGAACTGCGGGTCGCGGCCCAGGCGGCCAGGAGGATGAACTCGGTGGTCGGCAGGCCAGGCACGACGATGGCGACCAGGCCGATGGCCAGGCTGGTGTAGGCGAGCAGGGCGAAGAGCAGTTGGGTGAGTTTCGACGGATGGTTCATCAGCGTTTTTCAGTCATACACATTTCCTGTGGGAGCGGGCTTGCTCGCGAAGGCGGTATATCAGCCAACATAATCGTTAACTGACCCACCGCCTTCGCGAGCAAGCCCGCTCCCACACTGGTTTCTGGGTGGACTGCAAGATATGCATCCACCCTAAATTCCTTGTGCGAATCAGGCCAATTCGGTCGCGTAAGCCTGTTCCAACAGCACCGTAAATCGGTTGAACGCATCCAGCGCGCCTTGGTCCGCCTCGGCTTCCTGCTGTTCGGTGAAGGCCAGGCCATCGAGGGTGCGGGTGAAGGATTTCCAGCCTTCGGCGCGCCCGCCGGCGGGTTCTGCCAGATGCCGGGCGCCGAAGGTTTCGCTCAACCCCAGGCCCACGGCGCGCTTGATCAGGAAGGCGGCACCGAGCTTGGAGCCTTCGGAGACGAACAGCCAGCCCAGGGCTTCGGCCTGGGTCGGATTGTTCACCGCACCGGCCACCGGCGCGGGGACTTCGGTGTCCAGGTCGGCGAGATCCGCCTTGGCTGCGTCGGCACGGCAGCGGGCCGGCAGGTCGGGAATCAAGGCGGACAGTTCGGCATCGTTGTACAGCGCCACCAGTTCCGACTGGAACAGATACTGGGCGACGACGAAACGGGCGAAGCTGGCCGGGGTGTCGAACGGGGCGTGGGCCTTGACCAGTGCGTCGAGCTTGCCGTGGGGCGCGTGGGTGATCTGGTTCAGGCGTTGGGAGCGTGAAGGGGGACGTTGTGTGGTCATGAAAAAATTCCTTCGAGTTGGAACATTGTGGCGAGGGAATTGTGGGAGCAAAGCTTGCTCGCGAAACAGGCGCCTCGATTTCTGGGAGACCGCATCGCCTCCATCGCGGGCAAGCCTTGCTCCCACATGACTCTCCTGGCCACGGGTATTTGTTTTGCCAGGGCAGCCGAATCAGATATCCCAGATCAGGTTCACCGCGAAGTTACGCCCGGGCGCCGTCAGGCGATCGAGGTTGGCGGGGCTCAGCACGGCCGCTTCGCCGACGCTGTCGTAGCCGCGCACGTCATCCCACAGCCAGTATTTCTTGTCGGTGAGGTTGTAGAGGCCGCCGCTGACGGTCACGTCGCCGGTCACCTTGTAGTAACCCGTCAGGTCGAGGATGCCGAAGCCTGGGGTCTTGAATTGGCTGCTCACGCCATCGGGGGAGTTGAAGTTGCTGTCGTCGACGCGGTCCTTTTTCTTGACCAGGGTCCAGCTGAGCAAGGTGCCGAACTGCTCCTGGTCGTAGCCCAGGCCGAACACGCCGGTGAGCGGGTTGATGCTGTTGAGCGGTTCGCCCGTGTCGTTGTTGCGACCGTAGAGGTAGGCCACCGAACCCTGGGTGTAGAGGCCTTTTGGCGCGCCCAGCACGTCCAGGTCCAGGCGCCCCTTGGCTTCGACGCCCTTGATGGTGGCGTGCTTGATGTTGTTGCTCTGGAAGGTCAACTGGTCGGCACCGGGGAGGATGGCGTCCTCGTTGATGAAGTCGCGGTACTTGTTGTAGAACACCGCCACGTCGAACGAACCGGAATCGAAACGGCCACGCAGGCCGGTCTCGTAGCCCTGGCTTTTTTCCGGCTCCAGGTCGGGGTTGGGTTCTACGCTATAGCCGGGGGCGGTGTTCTCGAAACGACCGTACAGAGCCTTGGCGGTCGGGGTACGAAAGCCTTCGGCGTACTGGCCGTACCAGGTGTACTCATCGCTCAGGGCGTACGTCACGCCGAACTTGGGCGAGACGCGATGCCAGGTCTTGTCCTTGCCGCTGACTGTACCGCCGCCGGTAGGGTCCACGGTACTGAGGAATTCCTCGGTCAGGTGCGGTTTGAGCCGGGTGTAGTCGTAGCGCAGGCCGGGGGTGAAGGTCCATTTGTCCCAACTGATCTGGTCCTGGGCGAACAGGCTGTAGGTGTTGATGGTCGGGTCGGGGAAGTCACTGGCTTTTGCCAGCACGTCCCGGGTGCTGATGGCGCCCACCGCCGGGCAACCGACGCCGACCGCCAGGCACACGCCATTGCCACTGCGCGAGCCGGTGACTTTCTGTTGCTTGAGGGTGGTGCCGTAGGTCAAGGCGTGGTCGGTGTCGGCGATGCTGAAGGCCTTGTCCAGTTGGGCATCGAAGACCCACTGCTTTTCTTCATAGAGGGTCTCCCGGGTGCGCAGGACCTGGCGGGTGATCGGGAAATAGAACTCGGCGGTGCTCTGGTCGGTCTTGGCGACCTGGTGATTCAGGCTCCACTTGACGTGATCGGCCAGCAGGCTGTCGAGGGCGAAGCTGTGCTCCAGGCCGAAACGCTCGCGGGTGATGGTGTCGTTACCGGTGCGCCACTGGTACATGCCGCCGGGCAGTACGAAGTCGGGAATCGCCGGCTGGCCGTTGGCGTAGGGGCCGCCGTAGGCGCTTTTCAGATCGCTGTCGCGGTCGTCCTTGTATTTCTCGTAGACCAGGCCAAGGCGTGCGTCGTCGCTGTAGTTCCAGCCGAGCTTGGCCAGCACGTTGTTGGCGCGCACGTCTTCCGGGTTGGCCGCGGTGCGGTCCAGGCCGGTGCCGTTGTGGCTGCCGTAGGATTCGGTTTCATGACCGTCGCGTTGGCTGTAGTGCAACAGGCCGTCGAACTGCCCGCTGCGACCGGCGACGGTGGCGGACTTGAGCCAGCTCTCGTCGGCGGAGCTGTAGCCGGTCTTCAGGCGCGCGCCAACGTCCTGGCCTGGCTTGATGATGTCGTCCGGATCGAGAGTGAAGTAGCTGACGGCACCGCCAATGGCATTGCTGCCGTACAGCACCGAGGCCGGACCGCGCAGGATTTCCACGCGCTTGATGATTTCCGGGTCGACGTAGTTGCGCTGGGTCTTGGCGTAGGGGCCGTTGAAGAACCCGCCGGGTATTTCCACGCCGTCGACCTGGGTCAGGATCCGATTGCCGTCGATGCCGCGGATGTTGTAGCCGCTGATGCCGCCGCGCTGGCCCGCACCGCCCACCGATACGCCCGGTTCATAGCGCACCAGGTCCTTGAGGGTATTGACGTTGTTGCGGTCCAGTGCGTCGCGGTCATGGACAGTGACCGTACTCGGTACGCTGGTGATGTCCTGTTCCTGGCGGGTGGCGCTGATGGTCACCTGTTGCAGTTCCAGCGCGCTGCCGCGGCTGCGTTTTTCCAGGACGATGCTGTTGTCGCCCAGCTTGCGATAGCTCAGGTTGGTCCCCACCAACAGGCGTTCCAGGGCTTTTTCCGGCGGTAGCGAGCCGTTCACCCCCGGCGAGGCGACGCCTTCGGCCAGTTCCGCCGGCAGGCCGACCTGCCAGCCGGTGACCGCGGTGAATGCATTCAGGGCCGAGACCAGGGGTTGCCGGGCGATGGCAAAGGTGTAGTCGCCCATGTTGCGTGCAGGGGGCTGCACGGTGCTGGCGGCCAGGGCGAGCGGCGCGGTGCCGGCCATCAGGATGGCGGCGGTGAGCAGTGACAGCGTGCAAGAAGGGGCAAGAAACCGGCAAGTAAGGCGAGAGGACATCGATAGCGCTCCGTGTCGCATCTGTTATAGGTGCAGATTCGCGTTTCTGGATGCGAATCAATTGCATTGGCTATAACGAGACGAACCAGCGGAGCCTATCGAGTAAAAATAATTCTCATTTAGTTCAAGATCACCAGCGCCGGGAATTCCTGGAGCCGCGCCGAGGTGATGTGGGCCAGGGAACGGACCACGTCCAGCGGCTGATCGAGGCGGTAATTGCCGGTCACCGCGACGTTGGCCAACTGTTCGTTGCTGTTGATGATCCAGCCGGGGTAGTAGCGGCGCAGCTCGGCCAGTACCTGGCTCAGCGGACGGTTCTCGAACACCAGCCGACCCTGGACCCAGGCCAGCTCGGTGCTGGCATTGAGCCGGGCCGGGCGGTCGAAGCCGTTGGGGCCGATGCGGATGCTTTCCCCGGCGGACAACCGCACATGGGTGTCGTTGCGGGTGGCCCGCAGGTCCACATCGCCGCGCTGCACCTGGACCTGGGCCACACCGTCGAGGTAACGCACGGCGAAGGTGGTGTCGCTGACGCTGGCAGTGACCGGGCCGGCATCGATTTCCAGCGGCAGGGTGCGGTTGCCTGGGACTTCGAAGAAGGCCTCGCCTTTGTACAGGCGCGCCACGTGCCGTTGTTCGTTGAACGTGCTGGAGAAGGCCGAATCGGTGTTGAGCAGGACCTTTGACCCGTCCTCCAATTGCAGGCGCTGGCGCTCACCGACCACGGTCAGGTGATCGGCCTGGAAATGCAGGGGCAGGTCGCTGAAGTTGAACAGGCCGAGAAACAGAACAGCGGCGGTGGCCAGGGGTTTCCAGTGGTCACGCAGGCGCGACAGGGCGGTGACCTTGGGCGCGGTTTCCAGCCGGCGGGCACTTTCCAGCACCTGCGGGCCGTTCCAGATCGCCTGGGCCCGGGCAAACGCCTCGCCGTGACGTGGATCGGCCGCCAGCCAGGCCTGGAACTGCCGCGTCTGTTCCGCGCTGGGGCTGTCCAGCAGGATCAGCCAGTCCAGCGCCTGCTCCATGGCATGGGCGGTTTCCGGCGTCGGCTCAGGAGAAGGGGAGTTGTCCGTCACGGTGGGGTCTCGGAGTTCAGTGGCGAGTTTCAAGCTTCAAGCTTCAAGCTTCAAGCCGCAAGCACAACCTCAACTTGCAGCTTGCAGCTTGAAACTTATCGCTGCAATTGTCCCACACAGATCGCCATGATCAGTTTCAGTTCCTTTTGCACCGTGCTCAGGGACACGCCCAGCCGTTCGGCGATTTGCTGGTAACTGTGGCCATGCAGGCGGCTGAGGATGAAGATCTGCTGCTGTCGCGGGCTCAGGGCTTGCAGGCTCACGTCCAGGCGCTCGAGCAGTTGCTGGGCATGGGCGGCGTCTTCGGCACTGCTCTGGGGGGCGGCGACGTTGTGGACGACCTCCAACGGTACGTCATCCAGCAAGGTCCTGGATTGGATGCGCCGGGCACGCAGGTGATCCAGCGCCAGGTTGCGGGCGGTCTGGAAAACAAAGGGCTCGAGGTGTTCGACCGTGCGTTCACTCAAAGCGCGGGTGACGCGCAGGTAGGTTTCCTGAAGCAGGTCTTCGGCGGTACTGGGGTTGCGGACCATGCGCTCGAGGGTTCGCAGCAGCGGCGTGCGCTGGGCGAGGAAGACGTGATGAAAGCGCGATTGGCTCACGGTAGGGTCCGATCCGGTTCGAGTAGATGATAATGCTTATCATCTGCTCGACAGGTCAAGCCTTCATTTCATCACGCCGAGCCCATGTGAGGAGCAAACCTTGGGGCAAACCTGTGGGAGCAAAGCTTGCTCGCGATAGCGTTCTCAAAGCCTGCACAGTTGCTGCATGTGACGGTGTCATCGCGAGCAAGCTTTGCTCCCACTGGCCTGCTCCCAAGGTTTGCTCTTACAGGCTCGCTCCACATTGGCCAGCAGTCAGTTACTCGGCGTTACACAACGCCAGGCAGTTATCCAGCATACGGTTGGAGAAGCCCCATTCGTTGTCATACCAGGCCAGTACCTTGAGCAGCTTGCCGCTGGCCTTGGTGTGGTTGGCGTCGAAGATCGACGACAGCGGGTTGTGGTTGAAATCGCTGGAGACCAGCGGCAGGGTGTTGTAGCCGAGGATCTTCGAATGCTGGCTGGCATGGCGCAGCAGTTCGTTGACTTCTTCGGCCGAGGCTTCGCGCTTGAGCTGCACGGTGAGGTCGACCAGGGAGACGTTGATCACCGGTACGCGCACGGCCATGCCGGTCAGCTTGCCGGCCAGGTCCGGCAGCACCAGGCCCACCGCTTCGGCGGCGCCGGTCTTGCTCGGGATCATGTTCTGGGTGGCCGAACGGGCACGGTACGGGTCGCTGTGGTAGACGTCGGTCAGGTTCTGGTCGTTGGTGTAGGCATGGATAGTGGTCATCAGGCCGCTTTCGATGCCCAGCTCGCGGTGCAGCACCTGGGCCACCGGGGCCAGGCAGTTGGTGGTGCACGACGCGTTGGAGATGATCTGGTGGGACTGGCGCAGGATATCGTGGTTCACGCCATACACGACGGTGGCATCGGCGCCCTTGGCCGGGGCCGAGATGATCACCTTGCGGGCGCCGGCGCTGATGTGCGCAGCGGCCTTGGCACGGTCGGTAAACAGACCGGTGCATTCAAACACAACGTCGATTTTCTCGGCGGCCCAGGGCAGTTCGGCCGGGTTGCGGATGGCGCTGACCGAGATGCGGTCGCCATTGACTGTCAGGCTTTCGTGGTCGTGCTGGACGTCGGCATCGAAGGTGCCATGGACGGTGTCGTACTTGAGCAGATGAGCATTGATCGCACTGTCGCCCAGGTCGTTGATGGCGACGATCTGCAGGTCGCGACGATAGCCTTGGGTATACAGTGCACGGAGGACGTTGCGGCCGATGCGGCCAAAACCATTGATTGCGATTCGAAGAGTCATTAACTGCGCCGCCATCGATTTGTTGTTGGAATTACAAGATTATTCGCATAAAAATAGAAAACAAGCCTTTTTAGTGGCAATATTTTGTTTTATCTACAACGAGTGACCTGAATCAACTGGTCCGAATGGTCAAAAACCGTCTGTCGCCTCGCCTTCCACACAGCGTGCAGCGGGCTTTTGACCAGCATAGACAATCAGGTCGCCACATCCGTTAGCCTGGAGTTCTACACATGCATCCCCGCGTTCTTGAGGTCACCGAACGGCTTATCGCCCGCAGCCGCGCCACGCGTGAGGCTTACCTTGCATTGATCCGTGGTGCGGCCAGCGACGGTCCGATGCGCGGCAAGCTGCAATGCGCCAACTTCGCTCATGGCGTGGCCGGTTGCGGCACCGAAGACAAGCACCATCTGCGGATGATGAACGCCGCCAACATCGCCATCGTGTCGTCCTATAACGACATGCTCTCGGCCCACCAGCCTTACGAAACCTTCCCGGAACAGATCAAGAAAGCCCTGCGCGAGATCGGCTCGGTCGGCCAGTTCGCCGGTGGCACGCCGGCAATGTGCGACGGCGTGACCCAGGGTGAGGCGGGGATGGAACTGAGCCTGCCGAGCCGCGAAGTGATCGCGCTGTCCACGGCGGTGGCGTTGTCCCACAACATGTTCGACGGCGCACTGATGCTCGGCATCTGTGACAAGATCGTTCCGGGCCTGATGATGGGCGCGCTGCGCTTCGGTCACTTGCCGACGATCTTCGTGCCCGGCGGGCCGATGGTCTCGGGCATTTCCAACAAGGAAAAAGCCGACGTGCGCCAGCGTTACGCCGAAGGCAAGGCCACCCGCGAAGAGCTGCTGGAATCGGAGATGAAGTCCTACCACAGCCCCGGCACCTGCACCTTCTACGGCACCGCCAACACCAACCAGTTGTTGATGGAAGTGATGGGCCTGCACTTGCCGGGCGCCTCGTTCGTCAACCCGAACACGCCGCTGCGCGATGCCCTGACCCGTGAAGCGGCGTTCCAGGTGACGCGCCTGACCAAGCAGAGCGGCAACTTCATGCCCATTGGCGAAATCGTCGACGAGCGCTCGCTGGTCAACTCCATCGTCGCGCTGCACGCCACCGGCGGCTCCACCAACCACACCCTGCACATGCCGGCCATTGCCATGGCGGCGGGTATCCAGCTGACCTGGCAGGACATGGCCGACCTCTCCGAGGTGGTGCCGACCCTGAGCCACGTCTACCCGAACGGCAAGGCCGACATCAACCACTTCCAGGCGGCGGGCGGCATGTCGTTCCTGATCCGTGAATTGCTGGAAGCCGGTTTGCTCCACGAAAACGTCAACACCGTGCTCGGTCACGGCCTGAGCCGCTACACCCAGGAGCCATTCCTCGAGGACGGCGAGCTGGTATGGCGCGACGGTCCGATCGAAAGCCTCGACGAAAACATCCTGCGCCCGGTGGCCCGCGCCTTCTCGCCAGAAGGCGGGTTGCGGGTGATGGAAGGCAACCTCGGCCGTGGCGTGATGAAGGTGTCGGCCGTGGCCCTGGAAAACCAGGTTGTCGAGGCCCCGGCCATGGTCTTCCAGGATCAGCAGGACCTGGCGGACGCCTTCAAGGCCGGCCTGCTGGAGAAAGATTTTGTCGCGGTAATGCGCTTCCAGGGCCCGCGCTCCAACGGCATGCCCGAGCTGCACAAGATGACGCCGTTCCTCGGTGTGCTGCAGGACCGCGGCTTCAAAGTGGCGCTGGTGACCGACGGGCGCATGTCCGGCGCATCGGGGAAAATTCCGGCGGCCATCCATGTCAGCCCCGAAGCTTATGTCGGTGGTGCGTTGGCCCGGGTGCAGGAGGGCGATATCATCCGTGTCGATGGCGTCAAAGGCACCTTGGAACTGAAGGTGGACGCCGAAGAATTTGCCGCGCGCGAGCCGGCCAAGGGCCTGTTGGGCAACAACATCGGCACTGGTCGCGAGCTGTTCGGTTTCATGCGCATGGCCTTCAGCTCGGCGGAGCAGGGCGCCAGCGCCTTCACTTCTGCCCTGGAGACGCTTAATTGAAACTGGCTTTGGTCGGTGACATCGGTGGGACCAACGCACGCTTCGCGCTGTGGAAAAACCACAACCTGGAAAATATCCAGGTGCTGGCCACGGCGGATTACGCCTGCCCGGAAGATGCCATCGAGGTTTACTTGAGTGGCATGGGCCTGAAGCCGGGCGCCATCGGTTCGGTGTGCCTGTCGGTGGCCGGTCCGGTGAGCGGCGATGAGTTTCGTTTTACCAACAATCACTGGCGCCTGAGCAACCTGGCGTTCTGCGAAAGGTTGCAGGTGGAGAAGCTGTTGCTGGTCAACGACTTCTCGGCCATGGCCCTGGGCATGACCCGCTTGCGTCCCGATGAATACCGGGTCGTGTGCGAAGGCACCCCGGAGCCGATGCGTCCGGCGGTGGTGATCGGGCCAGGCACCGGGCTGGGCGTCGGTACGCTGTTGGATCTGGGTGAGGGCCGGTTCGCCGCGTTGCCGGGGGAGGGCGGCCATGTCGACCTGCCCATGAGCAGCCCGCGGGAAACCCAGTTGTGGCAGCACATCTACAACGAGATCGGCCACGTCAGCGCCGAAACCGCCTTGAGCGGCAGCGGGTTGCCTCGGGTGTACCGGGCCATTTGCGCCGTGGATGGCCATGTGCCGGTGCTCGATACCCCCGAATCCATCACCGCGGCCGGCCTGGCTGGCGACCCTATCGCCTTGGAAGTGCTCGAGCAGTTCTGTCGCTGGCTGGGGCGCGTGGCGGGCAACAATGTGTTGACGCTGGGCGGACGCGGCGGCGTCTACATCGTCGGTGGCGTGGTCCCGCGCTTTGCTGATTTCTTCCTCGAAAGCGGTTTCGCCAAGTGCTTCGCCGACAAGGGTTGCATGAGCGATTATTTCAAGGGCATTCCGGTCTGGCTGGTGACCGCGCCATACTCCGGCCTGATGGGCGCGGGCGTGGCGTTGGAGCAATCCGCCGCAGCTTAAAGTTGAAATGTGGCCTCTTGTGGGAGCGGGCTTGCTCGCGAAGGCGGTGTGTCAGACAACAAAAAAGTTGAATGACACACCGCCTTCGCGAGCAAGCCCGCTCCCACAGTGGTTTAGCTGTGTTTGTAGTCCTCATCCATCAGGCATAATCGCCCCCATCCAAACAACAAGGACGAGGCCCGTGAGTTCAGTGAACAAATCGATTTTGTTGGTCGACGACGACCAAGAGATTCGCGAGCTGCTGGACACCTACCTCAGCCGTGCGGGTTTCCACGTGCGCACCACGCCTGACGGCGCCGGGTTTCGCCAGGCGCTGAACGATGCCCCGAGCGACCTGGTGATTCTCGATGTGATGTTGCCCGATGAAGACGGCTTCAGCCTTTGCCGCTGGGTTCGCCAGCATCCACGCCAGGCCCATGTGCCGATCATCATGCTCACCGCCAGTTCCGACGAGGCCGACCGGGTCATCGGCCTTGAGCTGGGCGCCGATGATTACCTGGGCAAACCCTTCAGCCCGCGTGAGTTGCAAGCGCGCATCAAGGCGCTGCTGCGCCGGGCGCAATTCGGCCAGGAACGCGCCGGCGGCGAAGTGCTGGCCTTCGATGAATGGCGGCTGGACATGGTCAGCCATCGGCTGTTCCATACCGACGGTGAAGAAGTGATTCTCTCCGGTGCCGACTTCGCTTTGCTCAAGTTGTTTCTCGACCATCCCCAGGAAATCCTCGACCGCGACACCATCGGCAACGCGACCCGTGGCCGTGAGCTGATGCCCCTGGACCGGATCGTCGACATGGCGGTCAGCCGCCTGCGCCAGCGTTTGCGTGACACCGACAAGCCACCGCGGCTGATTCGCACGGTGCGGGGCAGCGGATACCAACTGGCGGCCAGTGTGGTTGCCAGCAATGGTCATTGACTGGATCAAAAAAATCGCCCGGCGGGTACCGGTGCCGCGCTCGTTGCTGGGCCGGATGTTGTTGCTGACTTTGCTGGTGGTGCTGTTCGCCCAAACCCTGTCCAGCCTGATCTGGGTTTCGCAATTGCGCGCCACCCAACTCGAAGGCCTGGTCACCAGCGCCCGCAGCCTGGCCCATTCGATGACGGCCAGCGTCAGTTATTTGCGCTCGCTGCCCGTGGCGTACCGGCCGTTGGTGCTGGACCAGTTGCGCAGCATGGGCGGCACGCGGTTCGTCGTCACCCTCAACGACAAACCCCTGGGCATGGACGTGCTGCCGGTGACGCCGCGCAAGCAGGCGGTGCTCACGGCCGTGGATGAAGTGCTGCGCCGTTCCTTGGGCCATAACGCCGACATCTCGGTGACGTTTGTCAGCCCCGACGACCTGCGGATTTTCAATGCCGGGCTCAAGCTCGATGAACTGCCTCGTTCGTGGGCCCACTATGCCCTGACGCTGGAGCCGGTAAATCCACCGGTGCTGGTCACGCAGATCCAGATGGCGCCGGGGGAATGGCTGTACATCGCCTCGCTGCTGCCCGAACCCTACACCAGCCTCGAAGAGCAAGACCTGCCCAAGCAACAGGTCGGTTTCATTCTGCTCACCAGCAGCCTGTTGTTGCTGTTCATCGGTTTGCTGGTGCACTGGCAGAGCCGGCCCCTCAAACGATTGGCGCGGGCCGCGCGGGACATGTCCCTGGGCGCCGAAGTGGAGCCGGTGGCCGAGGGCGGCGGCAGCGAGGTGGTGGAAGTGGGGCGGGCGTTCAATGCCATGCGCGAACGTATCAGTCGCTACCTGACGGAGCGCAGCCAGTTGTTCAGCGCGATTTCCCACGACTTGCGCACACCGATCACCCGATTGCGCCTGCGGGTCGAGCTGCTGGAGGACGAAAACCTGCAAGCCAAGTTCGGCCGGGACCTGGATGAGCTGGAGCTGCTGGTCAAAGGCGCGCTGCAATGCGTCAAGGACACCGACATCCACGAGAACATCGAGCCGGTGGACCTCAACCATGTGCTCGATTGCCTGGTCGAGCCTTACCTGGCGCCCAACGGCAACGGCCGGGTGACCCAGGATGGCCGGGCGCTGGCGCCGTATCCCGGCAAGCCGCTGGCCCTCAAGCGCTGCATCGGCAACCTGATCGACAATGCCTTGAAATACGGGCAGAACGCCCACCTGCACATCGATGACGATGAAACCGCGTTTATCCTGCACGTCGACGACGAAGGGCCGGGTGTGCCGGAACAGCGCCTGGAGCAAGTCTTCGAGCCGCATTTCCGTCTCGCCGGGCAACAGCAGGGTTATGGCCTGGGCCTGGGCATCGCCCGCAACATTGCCCACAGCCATGGTGGCGAGGTGAGCCTGCAGAACCTTCGCGAAGGGGGGTTGCGGGTGACGTTGCAGTTGCCTCGTAGTGTGGATTAACACCGCGTTATCGTTCTTCGCGAGCAGGCTCGCTCCCACAGGGGTTTTGTGAACGCCGAAGATCCAGTGTGGGAGCGGGCTTGCTCGCGAAGGCGCCAGTCGCCTCAACACATTTTCTCAAGGAATGTCACAAGTCGGTGACATAACTCGCCCCTTTCGTTACCTGCCACCCGCCCTCCCTTGTTTAGACTCCCTGCGTCAAAACAACAAAAAAGGTACCCCGATGGACACCTTCCAACCGGCCTTCAGCAGTTGGCTGAACGCCCCTGCCCACCAGCAATGGCTCGCCGATGAAGGCGTGCGGCTGCTGGCGTTCGCCAAGGCCTCGAAGCTGCCGGACGGCTTTGGCAACCTGGATGAGCTTGGGCGCCTGCCGACCGATGCCCGGGCTGAAACCATGAACACCGCGCGCATGACCCACAGCTTCGCCATGGCCCACATCCAGGGCTTGCCGGGTTTCGCCGAGCTGGTGGACCACGGTATCCAGGCCCTCAACGGCCCCTTGCGCGATGCCGAGCACGGTGGCTGGTTCGCCACGACGCGGCCTGATGAAGACGGCGCTGGCAAGGCGGCCTACCTGCATGCCTTCGTCGCCCTGGCGGCCAGTTCCGCAGTGGTGGCCCAGCGTCCCGGTGCGCCGGCGTTGCTGGACGAAGCGGTGCGGATCATCGACGAACATTTCTGGTGCGAGGAGGAGGGCGCGCTGCGCGAATCCTTCAACCGCGACTGGCGCGAGGAAGAGGCTTATCGCGGCGCCAACAGCAACATGCACGCCACCGAAGCCTTCCTGGCCCTGGCCGATGCCACCGACGATCCGCGTTGGCTGGCCCGCGCCCTGCGCATCGTCGAACGGGTGATCCATGAGCATGCCGCCGCCAACGATTATTTGGTGGTGGAACATTTCGACCGCCATTGGCAGCCACTGCGCGACTACAACCAGGACAACCCTGCCGATGGCTTCCGCCCTTATGGCACCACGCCCGGTCACGGTTTCGAATGGGCGCGGTTGTTGCTGCACCTTGAAGCGGCGCGGGTGCAGATCGGCATGCTGACCCCGGGTTGGCTGGCCCAGGACGCGCAAAAACTCTTCGACCAGAACTGCCGCCACGGCTGGGACGTCGATGGTGCGCCGGGCATTGTCTACACCCTGGACTGGGACAACCGCGCCGTGGTTCGCCACCGCCTGCATTGGGTCCACGCCGAAGCGGCGGCCGCGGCCAGCGCCTTGCTCAAGCGCACCGACGAGGCGAAATACGAAGCCTGGTATCGGCGTTTCTGGGAGTTCTGTGACAAGTATTTCATCGATCGCTGCAACGGCAGTTGGCATCACGAACTCGATCCGCAAAACCGCCCCAGCGCCGATATCTGGCCGGGCAAGCCGGACCTGTATCACGCCTGGCAGGCAGTCCTGATTCCCCGCCTGCCCCTGGCACCGAGCATGGCGTCAGCCCTGGCGCGGTTATCCAGCCCTGCGCCTGTGTAACCATGTCGTGACATTTGCACGTCCCTTCGTTACCTGCGAAGGGATTCCCTCTGATTAGAATCCATGCAGCGCAAGCTCCAGACTTGCATGCATAACAACAAGAAAGGTAATTCTAGATGAATGCGATTTCTCGCCTCGCTACTGTCATTTCTCTTGCTTCCCTGCTTCCCGTCGCAGCATTTCCCGTCACCACCCTTGCCGCCGAATCCAAAGGTTCCGTGGAAGTCGTCCACTGGTGGACGTCGGGTGGCGAAAAAGCCGCGGTCGATGTGCTCAAGGCCCAGGTAGAAAAAGACGGCTTTACCTGGAAGGACGGCGCTGTCGCCGGCGGTGGTGGTTCCACTGCCATGACCGTACTCAAGAGCCGTGCCGTGGCCGGCAACCCACCGGGTGTCGCCCAGATCAAGGGCCCGGACATCCAGGAGTGGGCATCCACCGGGCTGCTCGACACCGACATCCTCGAGGACGTCGCCAAGGCCGAGAAGTGGGACAGCCTGCTCGACAAGAAAGTCTCCGATACCGTGAAGTACGAAGGTGACTACGTCGCCGTGCCGGTGAACATCCACCGCGTCAACTGGCTGTGGATCAATCCGGAAGTCTTCAAGAAAGCCGGCATCACCAAAAACCCAACCACCCTCGAAGAATTCTACGCGGCCGGCGACAAGCTCAAGGCGGCAGGTTTTATCGCGCTCGCCCACGGCGGCCAGCCTTGGCAGGACAGCACCGTGTTCGAAGCCGTAGTGCTTTCGGTCATGGGGGCCGAAGGCTACAAGAAGGCCCTGGTCGACCTGGATAACAAGGCGCTGACCGGTCCGGAAATGGTCAAGGCGCTGACCGAGCTGAAGAAAGTCGCGACCTACATGGACGCCGACGGCAAGGGCCAGGACTGGAACCTCGAAGCGGCCAAGGTCATCAACGGCAAGGCCGGCATGCAGATCATGGGTGACTGGGCCAAGAGCGAGTGGACCGCCGCGAAGAAAGTCGCCGGCAAGGACTACGAGTGCGTCGCCTTCCCGGGCACCGAAAAGGCCTTCACCTACAACATCGACTCCCTGGCGGTGTTCAAGCAGAAGGACGCAGGCACTGCGGCGGGCCAGCAGGATATCGCCAAGGTCGTGCTGGGTGAGAACTTCCAGAAAGTCTTCAGCATCAACAAGGGCTCGATCCCGGTGCGTAACGACATGCTGGGCGACATGGCCAAGTACGGCTTCGATTCCTGCGCCCAGACCGCGGCCAAGGACTTCCTGACGGACGCCAAGTCCGGCGGCTTGCAGCCGAGCATGGCGCACAACATGGCGACCACGCTGGCCGTGCAGGGTGCGTTCTTCGATGTGGTGACCAACTACATCAACGACCCGAAAGCCGACCCGGCCGATGCCGCCAAGAAATTGGGCGCAGCGGTTCAGTCGGCCAAGTAAAGCGGCAAGCTACGAGCTGCAAGCTGCAAGTGGGCACTGCTTTAGCTTGCAGCTTGTAGCTTGTAGCTGCTCTTAGTCCTTATTCTTTGTTTTGGATCTTCCCATGAGTTCTGTTGCTGTGTTCAGCAAGGCCTCGCCGTTCGATGCATTGCAGCGCTGGCTACCAAAATTGGTGCTGGCGCCGAGCATGTTCATCGTTCTGGTGGGCTTCTATGGCTATATCTTGTGGACGTTCGTCCTGTCGTTCACCACTTCGACGTTCCTGCCGAACTACAAATGGGCAGGCCTGGCGCAGTATGCGCGGCTGATGGACAACGACCGCTGGTGGGTGGCGAGCAAGAACCTGGCGCTGTTCGGCGGCCTGTTCATTGGCATCACCCTGGTGATCGGTGTGCTGCTGGCCGTGTTCCTCGACCAGCGCATTCGTCGCGAAGGTTTTATCCGCACCATTTACCTGTACCCGATGGCGCTGTCGATGATCGTCACCGGTACGGCCTGGAAATGGCTGCTCAACCCGGGCATGGGCCTGGACAAATTGTTGCGTGACTGGGGCTGGGAAGGCTTCCGCCTGGATTGGCTGATCGACCCGGACCGCGTGGTGTACTGCCTGGTGATCGCGGCGGTGTGGCAAGCCTCGGGTTTCATCATGGCGATGTTCCTGGCCGGCCTGCGGGGTGTCGATCAATCGATCATCCGTGCCGCGCAGATCGATGGCGCAAGTATGCCGCGCATCTACTGGAAAGTGGTGCTGCCGAGCCTGCGCCCGGTGTTCTTCAGCGCCGTGATGATCCTGGCGCACATCGCGATCAAGAGCTTCGACCTGGTGGCGGCGATGACCGCTGGTGGCCCGGGTTATTCCTCCGACCTGCCGGCCATGTTCATGTATTCGTTCACCTTCAGTCGCGGCCAGATGGGCATGGGCTCGGCCAGTGCAATCCTGATGCTCGGTGCGATCCTCGCGATCATCGTGCCTTACCTGTACTCCGAGCTGAGGACCAAGCGTCATGACTAGTCTCGCTGCCAAACCTTCCATCAGCCTGAGTCGCATCGCAATCTACGCGGTGCTGATCCTCGCCGTACTGCTTTACCTGGTGCCGTTGGTGGTCATGCTGTTGACCAGCTTCAAGACGCCGGAAGACATCAGCACCGGCAACCTGCTGAGCTGGCCGACCGTGGTCAGCGGCATCGGTTGGGTCAAGGCCTGGGCCACGGTCGACGGCTACTTCTGGAACTCGATCAAAATCACCGTCCCGGCGGTGCTGATCTCTACCGCCATCGGTGCCTTGAATGGCTACGTGTTGTCGATGTGGCGCTTCCGCGGTTCGCAGCTGTTCTTCGGCCTGTTGCTGTTCGGTTGCTTCCTGCCGTTCCAGACCGTCCTGCTGCCGGCCTCGTTCACCCTCGGCAAGATGGGCCTGGCCAGTACCACCACCGGTTTGGTGTTCGTGCATGTGGTCTACGGCCTGGCATTCACCACGCTGTTCTTCCGCAACTACTACGTCAGCATTCCCGATGCACTGGTGAAAGCGGCGCGGCTGGACGGTGCGGGGTTCTTCACCATTTTCCGGCGGATCATCCTGCCGATGTCCACCCCGATCATCATGGTCTGCCTGATCTGGCAGTTCACGCAGATCTGGAACGACTTCCTGTTTGGCGTGGTGTTCTCCAGCGGTGATTCGCAACCCATCACCGTGGCGCTGAACAACTTGGTCAACACCAGTACCGGGGCCAAGGAATACAACGTGGATATGGCGGCGGCGATGATCGCCGGGCTGCCGACCCTGCTGGTCTATGTGGTGGCAGGCAAGTATTTCGTGCGCGGCCTGACGGCCGGCGCAGTCAAGGGGTAATCATGGCAACGCTTGAACTTCGCAATGTAAACAAGACCTATGGTGCCGGCCTGCCGGACACCCTGAAGAACATCGAGTTGTCGATCAAGGACGGTGAGTTCCTGATCCTCGTCGGCCCTTCGGGCTGCGGCAAGTCGACGCTGATGAACTGCATCGCCGGCCTGGAGACCATCACTGGCGGCGCGATCATGATCGGTGACCAGGATGTCAGCGGCATGAGCCCGAAAGATCGCGACATCGCCATGGTGTTCCAGTCCTACGCGCTGTACCCGACCATGAGCGTGCGCGAGAACATCGAGTTCGGCTTGAAGATCCGCAAGATGAAACAGTCGGACATCGACGAAGAAGTGAACCGCGTGGCCAAGTTGCTACAGATCGAGCACCTGCTCAATCGCAAGCCTGGCCAGCTTTCCGGCGGCCAGCAACAGCGCGTGGCCATGGGCCGGGCCCTGGCGCGGCGGCCGAAGATCTACCTGTTCGACGAACCGCTGTCCAACCTCGACGCCAAGCTGCGGGTCGAGATGCGCACTGAAATGAAGTTGATGCACCAGCGCCTGAAGACCACCACGGTCTACGTGACCCACGACCAGATCGAAGCCATGACCCTGGGCGACAAAGTGGCGGTGATGAAGGACGGGATCATCCAGCAGTTCGGCACGCCGAAAGACATCTACACCAACCCGGCCAACCTGTTCGTGGCGAGCTTCATCGGTTCGCCGCCGATGAACTTCATCCCGCTGCGCCTGCAACGCAAGGACGGTCGCCTGCTGGCACTGCTCGACAGCGGCCAGGCCCGTTGCGAGCTGCCGCTGGGCATGCAGGACGCCGGCCTGGAAGACCGCGAAGTCATCCTCGGCATGCGCCCGGAACAAATCGTGCTGGCAGGCAGCGAGCCCAATGGCCTGCCGTCCATTCGCGCGGAAGTCCAGGTCACCGAGCCTACCGGGCCGGACACCCTGGTATTCGTCAACCTCAACGACACCAAGGTCTGCTGCCGCCTGGCGCCGGACGTGGCGCCGCAAGTCGGGGAGACCCTGACGCTGCAATTCGATCCGTCGAAAGTGCTGCTGTTCGACGCCCAGTCCGGCGAACGCCTGGGTGTGGCCGGTCAGCCGCAAACCGATGCCCGAACGGCGAACGTGGCGCAGTTCAAAGGCCGGTGAAGAACGAGTGTGGGAGGGCGCTTGAGGAGCAAGCTCAGCTCCCACACAAGTTCTCTCCCACAGGAAGGAGTATGCGGTGGGTGGGGACATCCGCCGCAATCGTTGTAAACCGCGTTAGATAAAAACAGTTAATAACAATAAATAAAGACGAGGATGTAGGGATGAAAAAGCAAAAAAACGCCCAGCGTATCTGCCAGTTATCAGCCGTTGCGGCGATGATGCTGGCCGGTAGCGCACACGCAGCCGACGCGTTCAGCGCCGACTCGAAGTGGATGACGGGCGACTGGGGCGGTGAACGGACCAAGCTGATCGAGCAAGGTATCGATATCAAGGCGGATTTCGTCGGTGAGATGGGTGCCAACCTCCACGGCGGCTACAACGATGACAAGACCGCGCGCTGGTCCCAGCAGTTTGGCCTGGGCGTCGCGCTCGACCTGGAAAAACTGGCAGGCTGGGGTGATACGGAAGCCAAGATCCAGTTCACCCGACGTGACGGTCGCAACATCTCCAACGACCGCATCGGTGATCCACGCGCCGGTACCCTCAGTTCTTCCCAGGAAGTCTGGGGCCGTGGGCAAACCACGCGTCTGACCCAGTTGTGGATCAAGCAGAAATACTTCGACAGCAAACTGGATGTCAAAGCCGGTTATTTCGGTGAAGGCGAAGACTTCAATACCTTCCCGTGCGAATTCCAGAACCTGGCGTTCTGCGGTTCCCAAGCGGGTAACTGGGCGACCGGCATCTGGTACAACTGGCCGATCATGCAGGCGGCGATTCGCGTCAAATACAACCTCACGCCTGAGCTCTATGCGCAAATTGGTGCCTACAACCAGAACCCTTCGCAACTGGAAAACAACAACCGCTACAAGCTCAGCGGCAGCGGTACCAAGGGTACCCTGATTCCGGTCGAGTTGGTCTGGTCGCCGAAGATCAATAACCTGCCGGGTGAATACCGTGTTGGTTACTACAAAAGTACAGCCAAGGCCGATGACGTCCGTGAAGACGAGGATGGCAACGACGCCGCGACCACCGGCAACGCCTATCGCAGCCACAGCAGCAAGGACGGCTACTGGCTCGTCGTGCAACAACAGCTCACCAGCCACAACGGTGATGCTTCGCGCGGCCTGAACATCGCGGCCAACGCGACTTTCCATGACAAGGAAACCAACGTCGTCGACAACTACCAGTCTTTGATGTTCGTGTACAAGGGGCCGTTCGATGCACGTCCAAAAGACGATGTCGGCATCGGTTTCTCGCGTATCCATGTCAACGAAGACGTGAAGAAAAACTCCGAGCTGGTCAACGCCGCCAACGGTGTCACCGACTACGATGATCCGCTGTTCGCGCCACTGCGTAGCACTGAGTACAACTACGAGATCAACTACGGTTTCCACGTGACCAACTGGCTGACCGTGCGTCCGAACCTGCAATACATCACTCACCCAGGTGGTGTGGATGAAGTCGACAACGCGCTGGTGGCCGGCCTGAAAATTCAGTCGGTGTTCTAACGCTGTTGCGATAAGCTCCTCTCTATGTGCGCATATTTGCGGACGGCCAAGGCTGTCCGCTTTTTTTTGCGGAGCGCGTTTGGTTGCGCGCAGAACCTGTGGGAGCAAGGCTTGCCCGCGATGAAGACAACGCGGTCTCCCAGGGAAGCGAGGCGTCTGTATCGCGAGCAAGCTTTGCTCCCACAGATAAATCCCCTCGCCGCAACAAGCGTTGCAAACAGATGAGCAGTTCAATGATTTCCAGGACCGCGGCCCATGCATGAGCATCCGCTACAACGCTTTTTCAGATCCTTGCGCGAGCGCCCGGTATTCGCGTGGGAGCGCTATCGGCAGCGCGATGTGCTGGTGATCGATCACCCGTTGTGCCAGGCGGTGTTCAGTCGCCAGGGCGCGCAGTTGCTGCACTTCCAGCCGCGCGGCCAGAAACCTTGGTTGTGGTGCGCGTCCAAGTGGCCGCAAGTGGGGGCGATACGCGGCGGGGTGCCGGTGTGCTGGCCGTGGTATGGCCGTCATCCCAGCGAAAACGCCTGGCCGTCCCACGGTTGGGCACGGCTGATCGATTGGAAACTGCTGGACAGCCGCAGTGATGAAGAGGGCGTGCATTTGCACTGGCAGCTGCAACTGTGCGACTGGCAAGTGGACCTGCATGCAGACTTGGGTGAACGCATGGAGCTGCGCTTGAGCACCGAGCACCAGGACAGCCTGCCGTGCCAGTTGAGCCAGGCTTTGCACGCTTACTGGCGTATTGGCGATGTCGGCGAGGTAGCGCTGTCTGGGCTCGAAGGCGCCCAAGGTTACGACCAGTTGAGCCGTGCGGTCTGTCAGCAGGAAGGCGAGTTACGGGTCGAGGGCGGCTGCCAGCGAGTGTTCCAGCATGAAGGCGAATTGCAGCTCAAGGACCACGCCTGGCAGCGCGAATTGTGCATCGATACCGGTGATAGCGCCGACACCGTGGTCTGGCATCCCGGCACCCGGCCGCTGTTGGGGGTGAGTTGGGATGAGGTCAGTGAATTCGTCTGTGTCGAAGCGGCCAGTGGCGGCACCGACAGCCTGTGCCTGGCGCCGGGGGAGCGGGCGCATTTGAGTTTGCAGGCGTGGGTAGGGGCTTAGCTCAAGTGTGTGGGGCTGCTGGCCTCATCGCGAGCAGGCTCGCTCCCACAATGGATCTGCTTCGAACACAAGTCATCTGTCCAGTGAAGAGCTACTGTGGGAGCGGGCTTGCTCGCGAAGACGGACGATCAGGCAAAGAAGATTCTGAACCGAATCAGTTGAACTCATCCCCCACCGGATACCGGCTGGCATTCAGGCTTTCCTTGATCTTGCGCAGGTGCGGCTGGAAGTCCACGCCCCGACGCAGGGTCATGCCGGTGGCGAGCACGTCCAGCACGGTGAGCTGGATGATCCGCGAGGTCATCGGCATGTAGATGTCCGTGTCTTCGGGCAGGGGGATATTCAGGCTCAGGGTGCTGGCCTTGGCCAGCGGCGAGCCTTCGGCGGTCAGGCCCAGCACCGAGGCGCCGTTTTCCCGGGCGATGCGCGCCACTTCCACCAGCTCGCGGGTGCGGCCGGTGTAGGAAATGATCACGAACAGTTCGCCGGTATGGGCCACCGACGCGATCATGCGCTGCATCAGCACGTCGGCGTGGGCGGTCACCGCCAGGTTGAAGCGAAAAAACTTGTGCTGGGCGTCCAGGGCCACCGGGGCGGAGGCGCCGAGGCCGAAGAAGTGGATTTGCCGAGCCTGGATCAGCAGGTCCACGGCGCGGCTGATCAAATTGGGATCAAGGGCCTGGCAGGCGCTGTCCAATGAGGCAATGGCGCTGCCAAAAATCTTGCGGGTATAGGCTTCCGGGTTGTCATCGGCTTCCACTGCGCGGCTGACATAAGCGGCGCCGCTGGCCAGGCTCTGGGCCAATTGCAGCTTGAGTTCCGGGTAGCCGCTGACGCCGAACGAGCGGCAGAAGCGGTTGACGGTCGGCTCGCTGACCGAAGCCGCCTGGGCGAGGGCGGCGATGCTGAAGCGGGTCGCCTGCTGCGGATTTTGCAGGATGATCTCAGCCACCTTGCGTTCGGCCTTGTTCAGGTCTTCAAGGCGACTCTGGATCTGTTCCAGTAGATTTCGCACGCGGTCCATACAAGATTCCTAGGAAGACGGGTCTTTGATACGACCCTTTGCGGTGGCCTATCCTACTGATGGCTCCGGCGGACCACCACTCGGAATCGGTATTTTCGAAAAATGTTGTGGTTATTACTACATTTTTCCTTGAGTGATACCTTGAAAAAAGGTATTTGTAGTTTAACTTGATAAAAGAACAAACATCATGCCTTCGATTACGGTTGAACCGTGCACCTTTGCCTTGTTCGGCGCGCTGGGCGATCTGGCCTTGCGCAAGCTTTTTCCTGCCCTGTATCAACTCGATGGCGCTCAGTTGTTGCACGAGGACACACGGATCATTGCGCTGGCCCGTGAACCCGGCGGCGAGCAGCAGCACCTGGCATTCATCGCCGCCGAGCTGCGCCGTTATGTCGGCGAAAAAGACCTGGACGAAGCCGTACTCGAGCGCTTCCTGGCACGTTTGACCTATCTGCATGTGGATTTCCTCAAGGCCGACGATTACGTCGCCCTGGCCGAAGCGGCCGGTTCTACCCAGCAGGTCATTGCCTATTTCGCCACCCCGGCGGCAGTGTATGGGGCGATCTGCGAGAACTTGGCGAAGGTCGGCTTGAGCGAAAACACCCGTGTCGTGCTGGAAAAACCGATTGGCTCGGACCTGGAGTCGTCGCGCAAGGTCAACGACGCCGTGGCGCAGTTCTTCCCGGAAAACCGCACCTACCGCATCGACCATTACCTGGGCAAAGAGACGGTCCAGAACCTGATTGCGTTGCGGTTCGCCAACAGCCTGTTCGAGACCCAGTGGAACCAGAACTACATCTCCCACGTGGAAATCACCGTGGCCGAGAAGGTCGGTATCGAGGGCCGCTGGGGCTATTTCGACAAGGCCGGTCAACTGCGGGACATGATCCAGAATCACCTGCTCCAGCTGTTGTGCCTGATCGCGATGGACCCTCCGGCCGACTTGTCCGCCGACAGCATCCGCGACGAGAAGGTCAAGGTGCTCAAGGCCTTGGCACCGATCAGCCCGGAAGGCCTGACCACCCAGGTGGTGCGCGGCCAGTACATCGCCGGCCACAGCGAAGGCAAGGCGGTGCCTGGCTACCTCGAAGAACCCAATTCCAACACCCAGAGCGACACCGAGACGTTCGTCGCCCTGCGCGCCGACATCCGCAACTGGCGTTGGGCCGGGGTGCCGTTTTACCTGCGTACCGGCAAGCGCATGCCGCAGAAGCTGTCGCAGATCGTCATCCACTTCAAGGAACCGTCCCACTACATCTTCGCCCCCGAGCAGCGCTTGCAGATCAGCAACAAGCTGATCATCCGCCTGCAACCGGACGAAGGGATTTCCTTGCGGGTGATGACCAAGGAGCAAGGCCTGGACAAGGGCATGCAATTGCGCAGTGGTCCGCTGCAACTCAACTTCTCCGACACCTATCGCAGCGCACGGATTCCCGATGCCTACGAGCGGTTGTTGCTGGAAGTCATGAACGGCAATCAGAACCTGTTTGTCCGTAAAGATGAAATTGAAGCCGCGTGGACGTGGTGTGACCAGTTGATCGCCGGGTGGAAGAAATCCGGCGATGCGCCCAAGCCGTATGCGGCCGGGTCGTGGGGGCCGATGAGCTCCATTGCACTGATCACGCGGGATGGGAGGTCGTGGTATGGCGATATCTGATGTGAAACTGCCGCAGGGCGTCAGCGCCCATGCATTCAAGAATCCGGTGCTGCTGGCCGAAGGCCTGGCGCTGAAGGTGGCCGAGCAGTTGCGCAACGCAATCGACGCGCGCGGTGCGGCGACCCTGGTGGTCTCCGGTGGCCGCAGCCCGGTGGCGTTTTTCCAGCACCTGGCCAAGCAGGCGCTGGACTGGTCCAAAGTGGTGGTCAGCCTGGCCGACGAGCGCTGGGTACCGGTTGAACACGCCGACAGCAACGCCGGCCTGCTCAAGCGTTACCTGTTGCAAGGCGCGGCGGCCAAGGCCCAGTTCCTGAGCCTCTACAGCGCCAGCGCCAACCTGGAAGCGGCTGCCGAACAGGCGGACCGTTTGCTGGCCGAGCTGCCACCCATCGACGTGTTGGTACTGGGCATGGGCGATGACGGGCACACCGCCTCGCTGTTCCCCGACAGTCCGAACCTGGCCCAAGCGCTGGACGCCAATGGCGCACGCCGCTGCTGGCCGATGCTGGCGCCGACCGTGCCGCACCAACGCCTGACTATGAGCCGCGCCTTGCTGGCTTCGGCGCAACACAAAGTGCTGTCGATTTCCGGTCAATCGAAGTTGACCACCTTGAACGCTGCGGTGGCCGGTGACGACGTCGCCGAAATGCCGATCCGCGCGTTTTTGCAACCTACGCTAGAGATTTACTGGTGCCCATGAACCAAGGATCAGCCGCTATGAAAAACCCATCCCCGACCGTTTCCATGGCGGACAAAGTTGCCCTGATCGACAGTCTCTGTGCCAAGGCGCGGATCCTGCCGGTGATCACCATCGCCCGTGAACAGGACATCCTGCCGCTGGCCGATGCCCTGGCCGCTGGCGGCCTGACGGCGCTGGAAGTGACGCTGCGTTCCCAATACGGCCTCAAGGCCATCCAGGTGCTGCGCGAGCAGCGTCCGGAACTGGTAACCGGCGCCGGCACGGTGCTCGACCGCCACATGCTGGAGGCCGCCGAGGCGGCCGGTTCCCAGTTCATCGTCACCCCGGGCATCACCCGTGATCTGCTCGAAGCCAGCGTCTACAGCCCTATCCCGTTGCTGCCAGGGATCAGCAACGCCTCGGGCATCATGGAAGGCTACGGCCTGGGCTATCGCCGCTTCAAACTGTTCCCGGCCGAAGTCAGCGGCGGCGTCGCGGCCATCAAGGCCTTGGGCGGCCCGTTCGGCGAAGTGAAATTCTGCCCGACCGGCGGCGTGAGCCCGGCCAACATCAAGAGCTACATGGCGTTGAAAAACGTGATGTGCGTGGGCGGTAGCTGGATGCTCGATCCGGAGTGGATCAAGAACGGCGACTGGGCCCGCATTCAGGAATGCACCGCCGAGGCCTTGGCGTTGCTTGACTGATTGTTTTACCGAACCTCGTTGGGTGTTCTACGGTTTTACGGTGCGCTTGGTCGGCGCACCGTTTTTTTTTGCCTGGGTTTTTATGCCAGCATAGATTTCCTGTGGCAAGGGAGCAAGCTCCCTCGCCACAAGGGATCTAGGTACGGCTCAGGTGAATAAGTGCTTGGGTCAACCGCTCAATATCACTCGCCAAGGTAATCAACCCCGGGGTAATGCGGATGCACGGCCCGACGCTGGTAGGGCGCACCACCGTGAAGATCCCGTGCTCATTAAGCAGTCGGTCGGCCATCGCTTGTTGATTGGTGTGGGCGGTGAAGCGCATCGCCGTGATGCCGCAATAGAGGCGCCGGTCATCCGGAGTCATGACTTCGATGTCCGGCACATCGCGCACGGCGTTCACCCACAAGTCGCGCAGGTAACAGAGACGCGCGCCCTTGGCCAAGGCACCCCCCAGGGCCCGATGTTCTTCGAAGACCAGGGGCAGGGTGAGCAAAGCCGGGATGTTCGGCGTGCTGTGGGGCGTGCGAGAGCGGACGTCGGTGGCGGGGTAGCTGTTTTCGTCCATGTCCGGATCGATGTCGGCCAACCGCTGCGGGGCGATGTACAGGAAGCCCTGGGAGAGCGGGCCGCCGATCCACTTCTGCAGGTTGAATCCGGCGAATTCGATTCCGAGCTTCTTCAGGTCGAAATCGATCTGGCCCAGGGCGTGGGCACCGTCGAGGATGATATCGACGGCAAATTCCCGGGCGCTCTCGGCAATGGCCTGGACCGGCATCACCAAACCGGTGAGGTGGTTGACGTAGGTCAGCGCCATCAACTTGAGGCGCGGGTAGCGAATGAACGCTTCGCGATAAGTGCCCACCAGGCTTTCGAAGCTGGCGGGGTGCTGGTGGACAATTTCGATCACTTCCACGCCACGCTGGCGGGCGAGCCAGCGCATGGCGCTCTTGACCGAGGCATATTCCACGTCGCAGATCAGCACTTGATCGCCCGGCTTGAGGCCGTTGTAGTTGCGAATCAAGGTTTGCAGGGCATCCACCGCGCTGTTGGCCAACGTCACGCTCTGGGGGGAGGCGTGGATCAGCCGAGCCACCTGTCGCCGAATGGCTTCGCCGTGCTCCTGGTCGAACTGCTGGCGTACGTACACGGAGTTGCCACGGTTGATGAGTTCGATGTTGCGCTGGTATTCCTCCACCACGGTGCGGGACATGCGCCCGAAGTAGCCGTTTTCCAGATTGAGCGGCCCGGTGGGGTCGACGTCATAGCGATCGACGAAGGTTCGCCAGAAAGCTTCATCGTGGGCGCGCAGCGTGTTCTCGGGCATGGCGGGTCTCAGTCAGTCAATGGCGAGGTTTGGGTAGGCCATGTTTGGCGCGCAGCGGGTCCAGCAGGTCGGACAAGCCGTTGTGGTCGATTTCCTGCATCAAGGCCAGCAAACCGCCGAGTTCACCGTGAGGGAAACCCTCGCGAGCGAACCAGTTCAGGTATTGACCCGGCAGGTCGGCGAGGATTCGGCCCTTGTATTTTCCGAAGGGCATTTGACGCGTGACGAGCAATTCGAGCTTTTCCGGATTCATGGCAATTGTCTTGATTCAAACCTCTTTCGAAAATACAGGCATTCTGCATGCAGGCCAAATGACAGATCATGCAAATCGCGCGGATACAGATTTGTTGTTTATTATTAACCTATTGATTTTTAAACGTTTTTATTAATACTGATGGCTGGCATGGCCGATGCAATATCCCTTGCAGGTTTTTTATTCACCAGCAAAGGAACTGAAAAATGACTGACATCAACAAAGAATCCATCTCCGTCTTGAACGACCTGATCGAGACCAGCAAGGATGGCCAGGAAGGCTTCAAGACCTGTGCTGAAGACATCAAGCATCCGCAACTCAAGTCGCTGTTCGTTCAACGTGCCGCCGATTGCGCAACGGCTGCGGCCGAACTGCAGGCGGCGGTTCGCTCCCTGGGTGGCGATCCGGAAACTTCCACCAGCGTGGCCGGTGACCTGCACCGTCGCTGGGTGGATGTAAAATCCATGTTCACCGGCAAGGATGAAGAAGCCGTGTTGAACGAAGCCGAGCGCGGCGAAGACCATGCGCTGAAGGCGTACAAGGAAGCCATCGAGAAGATCAACAAACACAACCTGGTGGGCATCCGTGACCTTGTGGAGCGTCAGTATCACGGTGTGCAACGCAACCATGACCAGGTCAAGGCGCTGCGTAACCAGGCGCGCGCGAGCTAAACACCCCGTCACACACAAAAAACGCCAGCATGCTGGCGTTTTTTTGTGTGTGACGACTCAGGTTGAAGGTGAACGCTGTTGTGGCGAGGGGATTTATCCCCGCTGGGTCGCGTAGCGGCCCCATTGTTTTTGGGCCCGCTTCGCAGCCCAGCGGGGATAAATCCCCTCGCCACAAGGTCAGGGAGAGTTAGGTCGATGGCATTTCAACTCATTCAGCATCAAACAGAAAAAGTGTGTTGTTGAATCCATCCACAAACAGCTCTGGACTCCAATAGGTAGCTAGCTAATAATTCCATCGCCCATCCCCTCGCATTGCATCTATTGTTACTGGCGTCCCCCAAAGAGTTTTCCGCGTGCCCATTACTATCCAGGCCTTGTTCGCCCCCGACCGCCTCGCCTTACAGTTCGCCATCAAGACCGTGCTCGGCGGTGGGTTGGCGTTGTGGCTGGCCTTGCGCTTGGGGCTGGAGCAGCCGTCGTGGGCGCTGATGACCGCGTTCATCGTCGCCCAGCCCTTGTCCGGGATGGTGGTGCAGAAGGGCTTGGCGCGCTTGCTCGGTACATTGGTGGGCACCGTCATGTCGGTGGTGTTCATGGGCCTGTTCGCCCAGGCGCCCTGGTTGTTTCTGCTGGCCTTGGCGCTCTGGCTGGGGTTGTGCACAGCGTGTTCGACGCTGCTGCGCAGTGCCTGGTCGTATTCATTCGTGTTGGCCGGCTACACGGTGGCGATCATTGCCTTGCCGGCCATTTCCCATCCGCTGGGCGTGTTCGACCAGGCGGTGGCGCGTTGCACCGAGATCAGCCTGGGCATCGTCTGCGCCACGGCGGCCAGCGCCTTGCTCTGGCCGTTGCGGGTCGAGCGGCAATTGGCCGGTCAGGCCCTGGCGGCGTGGCAAAGCGGCATGCAGGCCGCCCGTGCGACCCTGGCCGGCGATGCCCAGGCCCGCAAAGGATTGCTGGAAATCCTGGGCAGGATTGTCGCGGTGGATGCCCAGCGTGAACACGCCTGGTTCGAAGGCAGCCGTGGCCGGCAGCGCGCCCGGGCCATCAGCGGTTTGAGCCAGAAGTTGCTGATGCTGTTGCGCCTTTCACGCTCGGTGCGCCGGCAGTGGAAGCAGCTCGATCCCGAGGAGGCGCAGGCCCTCCAGCCATGGATGAACGAGGTACAGCTAGCCCTCGACGCCGACAGTGCGACTCTGCAAGCCTTGCGCCCGAGGGTCTGGGATGCGTCCCACGACCCGCAGTTCAGCGCGGCGCAAAGTTACTGCCTGGCCCGCTTCGCCTTGTTGCTCGATACCGCCCTCGCCGCGTGCGCCGCCTTGACGGCGGTGCAGGAGGGCAGGGAAGCGGCGGATCCGCCTCGCACCTTGACGCCCCATCGCGATCTGTCCCTGGCCATCGTCTTCGGTGCTCGCAGCGCCCTGGCGTTCCTGGCCGTTGCCTGTTTCTGGTTGGCGACCGCTTGGCCCGCCGCATCGGGTGCGATGCTGCTGACGTGCGTGGTGTGCAGCCTGTTCGCCAGTCGCGAAAACGGCGCGCAGATCGGCATGAGTTTTCTGCGGGGCATCCTGTTGGCCGTGCCCACGGCCTTCGTGATCGGCGAACTCATACTCCCGCAATGGAGCAGTTTCGCAATGCTGTGCATGGCCATGGGTGTGCCGTTGTTTTTCGGGGCATTGGGCATGGCTAAGCCGCAGATATTCGCCACGGCGACGTCGTTCTGCTTGCATTTCGTGGTGCTGATTTCGCCGCTCAATGCGATGAAATACGACGTCGCGGCATTCTTCAACAACGCCCAGGCGATGATGATCGGCGTGGGCGCGGCGGTGCTGGCTTTCAATCTGCTGATTTTGCGCAACCCGGCCTGGCACAGCCGCCGCCTGCTGGCGGCGACTCTCCACGATCTGGTGCGCCTGACCCATCGCAGCCTGCGTGGCGCCGAGAGCTGGTTCGGTGGACGCATGGCCGACCGGCTGTTGCAGCTGGCGCGGCATTACCCTGAATTGCCGGTGCAGGCGCGCAGCCGTTGGGATGATGGTTTGCTTGGCTTGGACATTGGCGATGAGTTGCTGCATTTGCGCCTGAGCCTGGCCGTCGCCCAAGTGCCCGATACCCGGGCGCAGCGCCGTTATTTCGAAGCGTTGGAGCAGGTGCTCGAACGCGGCCCGGCCGGTGACCAGGCCGATGCGCTGGCCCCGGCGAGCGCCGAGTTTCTGAACGTGTTGTCTGCCCAGCCGCCCGGTGACGCACTGAAGCTGGCCCAAGGCGCGGTGGTGCAATTGCAAAACAGCTGGCGCGCCTGGTGCCGCCAGCACGAACCGGAACGACGGGAGCACAGCCATGGGCTTGCGTGAGTGGTCGATCGGCGGGGTGTTGCTCAGCCCGTTCCTGATTTATGTGGTGCTGGCCTTGCTGGTGACGGGTGCGTTGCGCCTGTTGCTCAGCCTGGTGCCGGCCGGGCGCTGGATCTGGCATGAAGCCTTGTTCGACTGCGCCCTGTATGTCTGTGTCCTGACTGTTATTACCGTGGTCCTCGGGCCGCTATAGGAGTTGAACATGCGTACATCCGTACGTGTTGCCGTCACGCTGTGCATGGTGGCCGTGGCGATCTTCGCCGGCTTTCACCTGTGGCAGTACTACATGCTCACACCCTGGACCCGCGATGCGCGGATCCGCGCCGACGTGGTGGTGATTGCCCCCGATGTGTCGGGGTGGGTGCGCGAGCTCAAGGCAGTGGATAACCAGCAGGTCAAGGCTGGCGACTTGCTGTTGAGCATTGATCGCGAGCGTTTCGAAGCGGCGCTGGAGAAGGCCCGGGCCGTGGTCCAGACACGCCAGCAGCAGTTGAGTCTGCGTGAACATGAAGCCAGTCGCCGCGCCGCCCTGGGTCCCCAGGCCATCAGTGCCGAACTGCGGGAAAACGCCCAGATCAACGCGGGCATCGCCCGCGGTGAATTGCGCGAAGCCCAGGCCGAGGCCAAGGTGGCCGAACTCAACCTGGCCCGCAGCCAGGTCCTGGCCCCCCGCAGCGGCCACATCACCAACCTGCGCCTGGCCGAAGGCAACTACGTGAATGCCGGGCAGCCGGTGATGGCGCTGATCGACGATTCGACGTTCTATGTGCAGGCCTATTTCGAAGAGACCAAATTGCCCAGGATTCGTGTGGGCGATCCGGTCAAGGTCTGGCTGATGAGTGCCGGTCATGCGCTGGAGGGGCATGTCGAAAGCATCAGCCGCGGCATTACCGACCGCAACACCAACCCCGATGCGCAGTTGCTGGCGGAGGTCGAGCCGACCTTCAACTGGGTGCGCCTGGCCCAGCGGATTCCGGTGCGGATCAAATTGGACAAGGTGCCGGAAGGGGTGAACCTGAGCGCCGGGATGACGGCGAGCGTGCAGGTGCGTGAAGACCCGCAATAATTGTTGTGCTGTATTCCCTGTGGCGAGGGAGCTTGCTCCCGCTCGGCGGCGAAGCCGTCGTAAACAAGGCGCCCGAGTTTGATCAGATCAAT
Organism: Pseudomonas sp. OA65; assembly: GCF_017498305.1. Classification (NCBI taxonomy): domain Bacteria; kingdom Pseudomonadati; phylum Pseudomonadota; class Gammaproteobacteria; order Pseudomonadales; family Pseudomonadaceae; genus Pseudomonas; species Pseudomonas sp. OA65. The sequence goes on along the minus strand of NZ_JAGDEZ010000024.1, from coordinate 157 downwards.
TCGGGTGTCTTTTTTGGGGGCGCTTCGCGCCCCAGCGGGAGCAAGCTCCTATCAAACAGAACGCAAGCACTTGATTTTCTAAAACAAATTCCAGGTCAAGGCTGCACGATAGCGAATAGGTTCAATTTCCACGGAAAATGTGGTTGCCCAGAATCTA
>NZ_JAGDEZ010000023.1:0-89640 GCF_017498305.1 Pseudomonas sp. OA65 | reverse complement strand
TGGGGTGGGGGGGGCCGGTATGAGTTGTGGAAGGGGACGAGTTGGGGCAGTGGGGGGGGGGGATGGTTGTGGGGGGGAGGGGTGTGCAGCGGCGGGGGGGTGGCGCCGCTCGTTTCTTTCTTGCGGTCGCTGCGCCGCCGGGCGGGGGCAAGCTCCCTCGCCACAGGACCGTGCGATTCCCAATACCTTGTGGGTATCCAACATCACCGCAAGCTGACCCTCCGCCTTCGCGAGCAGGCTCGCTCCCACACAGGTTTTGGTCATTGATAAGATCGATGTCCACTGCCGATCCTGTGGGAGCCGAGCTTGCTCGCTCCCACAGCGGATTTGGAGTGGATACGAATGTTGCAATCACCAGCCGCCGAGGCGGTCACTCCGAACGCAGGATCACCTTCATCCGCTCGTCAGCCAGTGTCGAGCCGAACACCTCGGCGTAGCGTAGGGTCGCATTGGCATGCTCGCGCATGATCGCCTCGGCACGGCCGCTCTGGCGATTGATCAGTGCATCGAACACCGAATGGTGTTGCATGTGGGCATAGTTGAAGCGACGAAATTCGCCGGCCATGTTCTGGCGATCCACCGCCAGGGCGGTGACTGAAGCGAATGGCAGATGATCGTTGCGCGCCAACGCGTCGGCGATCGCCGGGTTGTGGCTGCCTTCGACGATCACCTGGTGAAAGCGCATGTTGAGGTCGTGATAGACCTCCAGGTCGTCCTCGGTCACATACCCCTTGGCGAACAGTTCATCACCCTGCACCAGGCATTGCTCGAGTGTCGCGCGGGCCTCTTCGGACAAACCATGCTCGGCTGCCTGCCGTGCCGCCAGGCCTTCCAGCACGCCACGCACCTCCACTGCCCCAGCAATTTGCTCGGCGCTGACCGAACGCACCTGGAAACCGCGCCCGCCAAAACGCACCAGCAATCCTTCCTGCTCCAGGGTGCGGAAGGCCATGCGCACTGGCATGCGCGAAACACCGAACAACTCGGCCGTGGGGATTTCCATCAAGCGCTCGCCAGCGGCCAGCTCGCCCGAAGCGATCATCTTGCGCAGCGCAACCAGCACCGTTTGGCCGGGCTTACTCATCCAGGCAATTCCAGAGAAAAGAAGCCGCCATAGTAAAAGGCTTGGTGCAACGTGTCACGGCAAGGCACTCGAACGAGGCCGTGATAAAAGCCGGTGGCAACCACGGTGGCTGCCACCGTCGGTGGTTCAAATGCCCGCCAATTCCCGCAACTGCGCCAAGGTCTGTTCATCCAGGGTAATCCCCTGCTCATTGCTCTTGCTGCGCTCGCGATGACGACGGTCTCCCGGCAACCGCCGCAGCCCGACGCCATGCATCTGCCTGACCAGTTCCCGGCTGCGCTCGGCGAAGTCTTGCCCGGCGGTCTTGCTGGGATCGATCACGATCAACAGTTGGCCGGTCCACGGCGTCTTGGCGCCCGGATGATTGCTCCAGTCGAACTCGAAAGAAAAGTTGCCTCCCGTCAGCGCGGCCGCCAGCAGCTCGACCATCATCGACAATGCCGAGCCCTTGTGTCCGCCAAACGGCAGCAACGCTCCGCCTTCGAGAATCGCCTTCGGGTCGCGGGTCGGCTGGCCGAGGCTGTCCACCCCCATGCCCGGCGGCAACAACTCGCCCTTGCGTGCGGCGATCTGCACATCGCCGTGGGCGATGGCGCTGGTGGCGAGGTCAAAGACGATCGGTTCACCGTCGGCCCGTGGCGCGGCGAAGGCAATGGGGTTGGTACCGAACAATGGACGGTCTGCGCCATGGGGCACCACACACGTCATGCTGTTGACCACGCTCAACGCTACCAGCCCCTCGTAGGCAAACGGCTCGACGTCCGGCCAGAGCGCCGCGAAGTGATGGGAGTTGCGAATGGCCAGGACGGCGATCCCGGCACTGCGGGCCTTGGCCACCAGCAACGGGCGCGCGGCGGCCAGGGCTGGCTGGGCAAAGCCGTTGCCTGCATCCACCGCGACGAATCCTGACGCGACATCCTCTACCACTGGCACAGCCTTGCCGTTGACCCAACCGCTATTCAACGTCGAGACATACCCGGGAAGACGGAACACCCCGTGGCTGTGGGCACCGTCGCGCTCGGCCCCGGCGCAGTTTTCGGCCAGGCACCGGGCGACTTCGGCCGAGGTGCCATGACGCAGGAAAATCTTCTCCAGCAAACTCACCAGAGCATCGAAAGACAAGGTGCAAGAAGCGGCATGATCGGATGGCGCAGACATCTGAAGCTCCGGAATGATTGTTGGAGGTAGCAACAGCGTAAAGGACCCGCCGGGTGATTAAACACCGGTCAAGACGTCCACTGTCAATCGTCACCAGCGTTTCCCTGCTCAGCCTGGCAGCTCATGCCACCCTGGGTGCGGTAACTATGTACCACCGTTGCCTATCCACCGCTGCATAACCTGCCGCTTCTCCACTTCGCACCGTCAAGCGGTGCCTTTAATCGAGAAACGACAATGACCGCTAAATTCGCCCCTCTCTTGTTCCCCGAAATATTAGCTACAGATCGCGTAGATCAACTGACCGCCGGCCATGGATTGAAGCAGGCCGATCTCGATTGGTTACGCCATGCCTCGCTGCCCAGCCACGCGCAACGAACGGCGAAAACGCCCCCCATGTTTGCCGACACGATCCTGTTGCAAGCCGAGAAAAAATCGCCCATTGCGTTGGCCGGCTGCTTTGTCCTCAGCGCCTCGCCAGACAACCGCGACGCCGATAACCAGCCAGCGTTCCTCTATACACCGACGGGAGGCATCAAAAAGTTCGACAACCGCTCATCTCTCGAAACCGAGATTGATCAGATGCGGCAAGACAGTGGGCAACGCGACGACTTGTTTAGCCTGCTCTCCATTTCCCAGCGCGGGGAACTCAATAGCACCACCGATATTACGCAGACCAGGCAAGTCATCCACGGCGATATTTTCAAGTCCCAACTGGCATCCATCGAGTACGCCCAAAACCTCAACGCGGCGTCCATGGTGAAGGAGCTGATCAAGTTGCCTTCGTTAAGGTCGATGCTTGAGCGGATCTTAAACGAGAAACTGCCAACCTTCGATTACAGACAGGCCCGGGTCGCTTTGGGCAAGGGTGTTCGCTCGGGAGGTGCCGAGGATATCGGGGTTACCGAGAGCATGCCGCTCATAGATGCGATCCTGACCTATTTTCACCATCAGGGTTGGCCGCCCGGGCACTATATTTATATAACGTATCCCGGCACAGCTAGCTCGCCTTATACCGTGAACCAGTGGCAAAGCGTAATTACCGATATTGCCGTAAAACTGATTCCCGCGCTCACCACCTACATCGACTCCTTTTGGGAGGACATGTCGACGTCTTTCTATATGTCACGACGAAAACTACTTTCCCAAGTCATTCGAAGCAGGCTATGGGCAAGTCTTCTGATCGAACGAGAAAAAGGACAACTGACGCAGACGCAATACAACGAACTGATTCGGATGTTCAAACCCTCTTCCGAGAATCAGACACCTCTCTCTATCGAAGCCATTCGTCTTTGGGAATATGAGCCGAACTACGTGGAGCTTGCAGGCTCCTTGATGATCAGCGGCAAGGCTCACTATCTGTATACGCCCACCCAGGGTCTCCGGAAAGTTGCCAGCTATCTGGCGTTTAAAGAGATGCTGTTGAACGAGCCCACACGTATCGCGGCAAAGGAGGCTGTTTATCGCCTCCTTGACTTGGAAGAAAGCAATCGTTTCCTGCGCTATGACGAACCGAACCTATCGGGGAAACCCTTGGAATTGCCGATTGCTGACTCCCTGGCCAATGCAATCATCGATAAACAGAAGAAAAATCTTCACTACGCGTTGGAAATGTCGCGCCAGGTCGATGTTGACATCCATGCGCTCGTGGATAAGGCCTTGGATGTACGTGCTTTCGTCGATAAAAACCTATTGAACCAGCCCACCGCCGGGCATTGGGGCAGTCAGCCGGCCTTTTATGGAAATCTTCGCCCATCAAACTTCAGAGCCGATCAGTTACGAAGAAAAGCCCGGACCTGTTTCGATATCGCAAAAACGTTCGATGACCTCTTCACTCAATCATCGCGCTCAGGCCGCAGCACTTCGTTACTCAACAGAGCGCGAGAACTGCAGGGTAACCTGACCCATGTCTTCTCCCTGGGCATACGCACGGAGGCCGAGCTTAGAGCGCTTGAGGGAACACTTCCATCCGTTGCACATGAATTGATCGAAACAGTCTTTGCTCACAACTCGGATTACCCGGATCGCTCTCAACGGATAGGCGTCAGGGGTTTTCGGCCGGATGTCTATTCGCTGAACCTGACGTGTAGCGAAGATGGCCAGACGGTTCAGCTTCCCGTCGCCAACTGTTTTTTCCTGACTGAACGCGGCGGCCTGGATACCCCCCTTTCCGGCATGGGTATCCTGTGGACCCCGGCTGGCGGCTTGCAGGTTTATCCCTCGGCCGAGGTCGCCACCCGACAAATGAATAAATACCTACTCGACGCCCGGAAACGCTTTGGTTTACTCGCCAATCTCCCCCCCGCGCAACGCAAGCCTCATGCGCGTTATCAACTCCAGGGTTTTGAGCTTATCGAGGACAACGTGCTCCTGGACCGAGTGAATTCATTCATCAAATACTACGAAGCCGAACACGGTTATCTGACCACCCTGAAGACGGGTAGCTGGCAGCTCACTGGAACGGCATTGACGAAAAGCCTTGAGGCGTTGGTCACGAAGGGCGCGCCCAGCAACCTTGAACGCGCCGCGCGAATTGCCCAGTCCGACAGGCTGCGACTTAAACTCCCGGCCTGGCTCGGCACGGCCGCACTTGAGGAGCAACGTCTGCATGTCGAGCTGATAGAGCAATGTAAGAACAGTGTGTTCGATGGCAAGGATTACTTGGACGGAATCGAGTCTTTGCGTACGTTTGTGCAAAAGAAACTGCAGGCAATACTGAATAAGCGCTTTGCAAAAAACAGCTTGAATCCAGAAACCATTCAGATCACGCCTGCCTTGGCGATCGTAGGTCCCGCCAGGGCCTTGACGGACTTTGCCTTGTGCCATGCCGATGTCACCGACAACCCCTTCAAGGTTTCGTCAACATCCACGCAGCCTTTACCGGACGGTCTGGACGAAATGGCCGTGAGGCAAATGTTATCTACGCTGGAGATCACCACCACCTATAAACAACAGCTGACGCAAGCGCTATCCGGCCCACTGGAAGCTGTGCAACTCCGAAAGCAGCATTTCCGCCGGCAATTGCCGTGGCAATTGTTGCACTACGCGCACACACGACATCTGCAACAAGAACTGTCCGCAACAGCCTTTGACTTGATCCACCAAGTGCTGGACATGCCGGACGCCATTGCCCGCCAAACCGTCAAGAATGCCACGGCGATCATCCGCCCGTTGGAACTGATCAAGACCGATGCTGCCGCGGCGGTAAAAGCCTTGGGACTCTACGTCATCAATTCCAGCACTGACGCAGCAACCCCTCACATCCTCTACTCGCCCTACCACGACGGCCATGAGCTGATGGAGTTCAAGGACGAAGCGAGTATGGTCGCTGCGTTCAATACACCCGGTACCCTTCAGGACCTGTTGATTCGCCGGCTTCCCGAAAACCAGCAGGCCACCTTCAGGAACCTGTTCGCTTCCACCCTCGGAAAATCATCGGAAATCACCCTGGCCTCCAACCCCATCACGACCAGTGTGCTCGACAGCTTTTACGACGATAACGCAAGTCTTCTGACAGGCATGCTGAGCTCACGGACCCGTAAAGAACATCATTTTGACTGGGGAACCGTTGTACATGTGCTGGATGCAGGGGCTCAATTCGTCGGAAAGCAATTGCCGTCCAAACTGAAGTTCATCCAGACGCTTTGGGAAAGCTACCAGGACTTCAAGGATTCCAGCGAAGCCTTGCAGGACGGTGATTGGAAAGCGGGCCTGCACAACTTCATCGCCGGCGCCGCGGAGATGGTTTCACTTGGTTTTTTGAACCGCGACGATACCTTTGGCCTTCTCGATCCGATCGAACCGACCGCACCCACTGCTATTGCCGCTCCCGCGTCCGATTGGAAAAAGATTTCGAGCACCGCGGCGATCCGCACCGACCTGCAGGTTTTCGAGGCCACGGACGTCAGTCTTGCCAACCTGACGCACCTGAGGGACGACACCTATAAAGCTGCGGGGAATGGCAGGCTCTATGTACCCGTTGGCGGAAAGGTCTATCAGGTTGCAAAGGACAAAGAGGCCTGGCGCATCGTTCGCGGTCACAACGAGGGGCCATTGCTCAGGCGTGTGTCCGACAGTCGTACTTGGGAGTTCGATCCCCAACATCAAACTATTCGCTTTGGCGGGGCGGGCTCGAAGATAGCCGTCAGTTATAGCGACTTGAAGGCCAGAGGATCGTTGAACATCGAAGCTCGGGGCATGACCGAAATTCGCAGGAAATACCCCGAGCGCGCCAATATGATCGTTCAAGCACTGGAGACGGCAAGGCACTATTCATTCAATACCTTGCAAAACCTCGATCAATTCAAAACCAGACAAAGCGCTGTACGGGGCTCCCAACTGGACATCTTCCTCAGGCATTTTTTCGGTGTCAGCGTCGTAGACAGCAGCTTGATCGCCAAGATCGAGGCCGCCATTTCCCCGATATGCACAGCATTGGCCGATCCGCTATGGGAGCAACAGAATGGCCACCGCATCACCGTGGGTCAACTCAAGCACCTGGAAGATCGTGCGACCGCCTTCGTCTTTCAACCGTCAGCCGCCAGGCGAATTTATCTGACCCAATTCTTTTTCGATTTTGGATTGGATTGGTATAAATCTGTCGTGCCAGACTCTTTCAACGTCGACGCGCATGCCCAAGCTGCGACGTTTATCCATGAGTTATCCCATCAACTATACGACACCCTCGATTTCGCCTATCTGGACTCGCCATTGCCATTTCTGGATCTGATCTCAACCGTCACGCACCAAGGGAAATCGCAGCACGCGAAGCTAGAGCATTTGCAACGCCATGGGCTCTCGCTCACTACCCCCAAGTCGCAGCTGTTCACCCAGAGGGACAGCACGGATAACACCTACAAGGGGCTCGAACACATTCCCCAGGCACAGGACCTTCGCAAGGAAATCCTGAAAATAACCGGAGCCCGAACCATGGACCAGGCACGGGATGCGTTTCTCAACCCGACTTCGCCCGACAAGCGCATCGACGTCATACTCCGCAACGCCGATTCCCTCACGTTACTGGTCACGGTATTAGGGCGTCAGTTCCTCCCGAGCGTATCCGGTTGATCTTTTTTTCACGACAGCTGTGCGACGCTACGACAGGTCGCTCGGACGTGGACGCGGGAAAAATAGGTGCGTTGCTGCGCAAACGCCATCACCGCTGTTCTCGACAGCGGTCATCGAAGGTTAGAATGCGGCAAACCAGGACGAATCAATGACCGAACATACCCTCTCGGACGCCGAATACGACGCCATTACCGATGCCGCCGCCCATTGGTGCATGCGCTTGCATGCCGGCGACTGCACCGACGCCGAACGGCAGGCGTTCAAGCAGTGGCTTGATGCCAATCCCCTGCATGCGTTCGAATACGACGCCATGCGGGAAATCTGGGAGGTCGCGGATCATTTGCCGCGCGTCGAGTCAGCACCTGTCATTCCAGCGTCCAGACCCAGGTCAGGGTCGCGCTGGAGCCGGTTGGCTGTCGCCGCCGTGGTGCTCGTGGTGGGCCTGCCCCTGGCCGCCTACACCGGTTGGAACCTGGACTGGATCGCCAATTCCTACCAACGATTCGAAGCGGGCACGAACGTGCGCCATGTGACCTTGAGCGACGGCAGCCAGGTAGAACTCAACCTGGGCAGTGAACTGACCTTTGCCAATTACAAGAACGAGCGTCGGGTGACGTTGGAAAAGGGCGAGGCATTTTTTGATGTCAGCCATGACCGACAACACCCATTCGTCGTACGCGCCGGCCAAGGCCAGGTGCGCGTGACCGGCACTCGGTTCAACGTCTGGATGTACCAGGACCAGGTACGGGTCACGCTGGTGGAAGGTTCGGTCAGGGTCACCAGCAACAAGGCGCTCACCCATAACAGCCTGCAACTTTCGCCAGGCATGCAAGCGAGCTACAAGGCGGGCGACCACCAGCCGCAAGTCCGCGAGACCGATCCCAACGACAGCTCGCTGGCGTGGCGCAACGGCAAGCTGGTGTTGGACAACCTCGCTCTGAGCGACGCGCTGCCGCTGATCAACCGCTACCTCGACCGTCCCGTCATGCTGGCTGACAACAGCACCGGTGGCCTGCGTGTCGGCGGTGTCTACAACATCAGCGAAGTGCAGAACCTTGTGGCTTCGTTGCCGAAAGTCCTGCCGGTCTACTTGACCCAGAACAAGGATGGCAACCCGGTGCTCAATTCCATTGGGCAACGGCCAGCCCAATAACTGAAAAGGCCCCTTTGGGAAAGAAATTCTGTTCACTTAAAGGGAATGACGAACCTGTGGCGAGGGAGCTAGCTCCCGCTGGGCTGCGCAGCAGACCCATTTTATGAGCGCTTCGCGCTCAAGCGGGAGCAAGCTCCCTCGCCACGGGTTTGCCGAACGCCTCAGGTACAACAGCGGTTATTGCGTCGCCACCCTGCCCGCCTCATCCCGCTCACGAATAATCACGGCCTGATACTGCGGATCAGCCTTGATCTGCTGCTCGGTGAAGGGCAGCACACTCCACTGCTTCTGCGAAAACGCCTGGGTCTGGTCGGCCGAATAAGGCGACGACGGGTCGCTGGAGAGGGAGAACGCCAACAACCCCTGGGCTTGCGGACCTTTGCCGTCAAACGTCACTACTTGCAGGTAGCTGGTACCGCTGACCACCTCTCGCTTGCCGTTCGCCCCCGGCACGCTCTGGATCGCGTTATAGATGCCCAACTCCCCGGGGCCGCCGTGGATCGATGTCTGTCGGGCGCCACTGCTGGCCACCTGGACGTCTTGCCATCGGCTGTCCTGCGACAACCCGGCAGCCTTCACCGCCTCCACCGAAGCCAACATGGCTTCGCGCACGGCCTTGAGCACAGGCGGCCGCTCAATCGCCAGGCCGCGCGGGGTGTGTTGCGGGTCCTTGGGATCGAACGCAACGCGCCATGAATCAGGCAGCCCCTGCAGCCGTTCCATGATCTGCTGGAAATGCACGAACCCCAGGCCGCTATCCAGGCCGGCCTTGCGATCCCAGGCCTTGAGGCTGGCGCAGGCCTCTGCCAATGCCGAAGCGTCGAGTCCCAGCTCACCCGCGCAAACGCCGAGCAGGTCCGGCATCACCTGGTCAGCCAGGTACACCTGATCATCCATGACCATGTGTTGCAAATCCTCCACCTTCACCGGCCCGGCCTTGGCCAACTGGCCCATCCGCTCCAGCGCAAAACGCGCGCGCAGCCCTAGCGGCTGGCCGTGCTGGCTGATCAACGGGGAATAACCGGACAAGGGTTGCGCCGGGTTGACCATCCAGGCCGAATCGTTGGAGTTCTGCACAAAATCGCGGCGCAACAGTTGTGGCAGCTTATCGGCAGCGTAAATGCCCTTCTGCACCGCTGTGGCATCGTTGCTCCAGGCACATTCGCTGCGGGAACCATCCAGCACGATCATCTGCAACCCGGCCCTGGGATCGCTGCACCGGGCCAGTTTGTCGGCATCGACGTTCGGCACCACCGACACATTCATGTAGAGGCTTTGCCCCTGGTCGTCCACCGCCAGGGTATTGACCCAGGGAATGCCCTGGATCTTATGGACGGCGGTCTGCAAATCCTTGAGCGTGACCGCTTTGTTCATCGCGTACCACTGGGCCAGCACCCGATCGTTTTCCAGGTTCGCGTCCCGCAGGCTATAGGCGAACCGGTTGTCCCAGTCTAGCCGGCCGGGCCATTGCACGATTGGGCCGAATTGTGAGCCATAGACCACGCGGGAAACCGTCTGCACCTGGCCGTCGGGCTGCTGGATGTCCACCTTGACCGTTTGCTGGGACATCGGCACGGATTTGCCATCGAGCAGGTAACGTGTCGGGTCCTTCGGGTCGAGTTGCAGGCGGTACAGGGTGAAATGTTTGGAACTGTCGACGGTGTGGGTCCAGGCCAGGTGCTGGCTGAAACCGATGTTGATCATCGGCAGGCCTGGCAGCGCCGCGCCCATGACGTCCAGCTTGCCGGGAATGGTCAGGTGCATCTGGTAGAAACGCATGCCGCCGACCCACGGAAAATGCGGGTTCGCCAGCAACATTCCGCGACCGTTGAACGAGCGCTCACTGCCGACAGCCAGCGCATTGCTGCCACGCTCCAGGGCAAAACGCTGCTGCCGGGTCGCAGCCGCAGCGAAACTCGCGACCGGCGTGGCGGCGAGTGCCGTCGCCTGGGGCGGTTGCGCACCTGCCAGGGCTTCGGCGAACTGACCGACGCCGCCCTCCACCAACAACCGCCGGGTCAACTTGACCAGGTCCAGCGCAGTGATAGGCCGCACCCACTCGCTGGCGCACTGCTCGGGCAGGCCCTTGGCCTTGCGCTCGGCCAACGCGCGGTTGTAGCCCGCCGCATAGCCTTCGACCAATTGCTGCACTTGAGGCGTTTGGGCCTGCCAGAAACCGGAGACCGCTTGTGGTGTGTTGAGCCAGCTGAAGAACAGGTCGCTGACGCGGTTCTCCCGCTGTTCGACCGTGACCTGCTCGGGCCCGAAATAACGCGAGCGCTGGGCATTGACCGTGACGATCTCATTGGCCAGCAGGCACAGGTTGTCCTGGGCGTAGGCATAGCCGATGCCATAACCCAGCCCGCGTTCGTCCTGAGCCCGGATATGCGGCACGCCGAAACGGGTGCGCCGGATCTCGGCACTGGCCTGCGGCCCATCGTCCTGCGCATCGACCACAGGACTGAGCCCGAGGGCGATCCCTAGAAAAGCGCCTGCAAGGCCAACCCTTGATAACTGCCCGGACATTCTCACGTTCACTCCTGATGAAAACCGCAGAAACCAGGACGGCTGCCGCTGCGCCTGTAGACAAACTCTCGGCCCGCCTGGGAAATCACACACCGCATGCTGAACCGGAATGTGCCTACCTTGAAAACGAACCGGATGAAAAAAAATTAATGGCCTGGCGCCGCTTGAACACGGGGGTTTGACGAAGCCGGGGCAATTTTTTCACATCACCGTCCTCATGATTGCCCGTCCTCGTTCGTCCTATAACAGGAGAGTATTCGTGACCTTTTCTGATCAGGCTGGTAAGGAGTTTCTGCATGCGTAACGCGCAACTGCCCATGGAGGGCAAGCCAAGGCCGACCGGCGTCTCGCTGAATGCCACCCACCGTGAATTCGACAGGCCGCCAGAGCGCGGCGGCAATGATCACATCAGGCGCCTGCTCAAGAGCTTCGGGCTCAGGACCAGCCTGATTCGCCTAAAAGTCATCGATGCGCTGCTCAAGGCCGCCCACGAAAACCGCTGCCTGGGCGTGCGTGGTGTGCACAGCCAGTTATTGGGGCTGGACATTCCGTTGTCCTTTCTCAGCGTGCGCGAGGTGTTGAAGCGCCTGTGCAGCGAGGGCGTCGTGACCCTCAACCCCGATAAAAGCTACCGCCTGCACCCCAGCGCGATGGCCGTGCTCAAGGCCGAGGATTGAACCCGGCGCTCAGGACTTGACCTTGCGCCGCATTACGCCGTTGATCACCACCACGATGATGGCCACGGCAATGGCGATGTATTGAAACAGCTGCTCGCTGATCATGCCCTGGCCCTGCATCCAGGACAGCCCCAGCATGATCGCCAGGACGACGAGGACGATCAGAATCGAGTATTTCAAACGTTGCGAATGAGTCATTGCCAATTTCCTGAATGTGTCCGTTCTTTATCCGAAGGCTGCCAGGTCCATACCGTATTGCCGGACTGACAGGCGCCAAGGGGGCATCATGGTACAGCCGAAGGCGAGTCTTCGTGCAATCCCCTCGTTTTATTCCTTGACCGACTGACCTCTAAAGCTGCATCGCCCCAGGCCGATACAATCAGGACTGCCCATCCGCTTGCTTTAGAAAGTCGCCTTCGTGCAAGGATTTTCCCCATGCCCTCATTCCGAACGATTCAGGCTCGCTACACCCTGTTCCTGGTCATTTTCATGCTGGTGTTGTCGCTCCTGACCGTGGTGGGCATCAGTTACCTGGTCGCGCCCAAGCTGCGCCAGACTGAAGAGCAAGTGGCGCTGAACCGCATCGCCGAGGTTGCCGAGCAGATCCAGGGCGAACTGAACAAGGTGCAGGCGCAGCAACGCAGCATCACCCAGACCATCCCGCTGCTCGACAGCGATGCCATCGACAAAGTATTGCCGGGGCTGGTGGACCAGTACGGCGAATTGAAAGTGTTCGGCGGCGGGATCTGGCCGTTGCCCAACCAGCGGGCCGAGGGACGCAGCAAATTCAGCACGTTCTGGCACCGCGACGCGTCCGGCAAGCTGGCGGTCAATACCTTCTGGAACAGTGACGCCGCGCCCAACTATTACGAACAACCCTGGCACAAGGGCGGCATGGCCACGCCCCCTGGCAAGTGCGCCTGGGCGGCCGCCTACAAGGACGATGCCAGCGCCGAGCCCCGTACCAACTGCGCCATGGCCATCCAGAAAAACGGCGTGCCCTACGGCGTGTCCACCATCGACGTGACCCTGGGTTTCTTCAACGACCTGATCGCACGCAAGGAAGCCGACCTGAGCGCCGAGATGCTGATCGTCGAAGGCGACGGCAAGATCATCAGCAACAGTTCGCGCATCAGCGGGCCGATCGTGTTGAAGAACATCAGCGAACTGGCGGCCACCTCGCCATTCGCCGCCCAGGTCAAGGCAGGCCTGGCCAAGCGTGACCAGCCGTTGCAGCGGGTCGAGTTCGACAACAAGGGCGAGGCCAGCACCTTCTTCATGCGCCCTATCGAAGGTTCGCCGTGGTTCCTTGCCACTGCGTTGCCGACCCGGCTGATCACCGCCCAGCGCGATGATGTATTGAGCACCCTGAGCCTGCTGCAGATCCCGATGGTGATCCTGCTGGTGTTGATGCAGCTTTATGCGATCCGTCAGTTGACCCACCGCATGAAGATCCTCAAGGGCAACATCGACGCCTTGTCCACAGGCGATGCCGACCTGACCCGCCGCATCACCATCCGAGCCGAGGATGAATTGGGCGCGATCGGTCATTCGGTCAACCGCTTCATCGCTTACCTGCAAGGCATGATCGGTGAAGTCACCCAGGCCACCGGCGCCATGGCCTCGAGCCTGGGCGATCTACAGCGGACCTCGGCCCACACCAGCGAAATCCTGATGCGCCACGCCTCGGAAACCGACCAGACCGTGACGGCCATTACCGAGATGAGCTCCACGGCTGAAAGCGTCGCGCAAAACGCCGCCGAGACCGCCGCGTTCACCCAACGCGCCAACGAGCATGCCGACCGCTCCCGCGTGGTCGTCGGCGAGGCCTCCAACAGTGTGGTGGCGCTGATCGATGAGGTGGCCAGCGCCACCCGCAAGGTAGAGAGCATGCAACAGGACGCCCAGCGCATCACCGAGATCCTTGGCGTGATCGGTGCCATCGCCGGGCAGACCAACCTGCTGGCCCTTAACGCCGCCATCGAAGCCGCCCGAGCCGGTGAGCAAGGCCGGGGGTTTGCGGTAGTGGCCGACGAAGTCCGCGCCCTCGCCGCTCGCACCCAGGCCAGCACCTCGGAAATCAACGAAATGCTGACCCGTCTGACCCAAGGCGTGAGTTCGTCGGTCTCGGCCATGGAAAACACTCAAGCCAGCTGCCAGTCGGCCGCCGATGCGACGTCACGGGTGAACTCGGGCCTGGACGAAATGGCCGGTTCGGTCAGCCAGATCAACAGCCTGAGCACCCAGATCGCCACGGCGGCCGAGCAACAGAGCGCGGTGACCGAGGAGATCAATCGCAGCATGGTGCAAATCCGCCACATGGTGGAGGAACTGGTGGAAAGCGGCCTGGCCAGCGAAGCCAACACCCGGCAACTGCTGGAAGCCAACACGCGGGTGAATGCGATCATGGGGCGGTTCAAGGTGCGCTGACGCGTCGTCATTCTCCTGTGGGAGCGGGCTTGCTCGCGAAGACGGCCTGACAGACGACCTGTCTCTCCCGCCCGTACACCCATCAGATCTGTGGGAGCAAAGCTTGCTCGCGATAGCGGCGGATCAGCAGCAAGGTTGTGACTGACAAACCGCTATCGCGAGCAAGCTTTGCTCCCACAGGACTGCGTTCGCCCTTGCAACCTGACAATTCTGTAATCCCCGCCTCAGCCCCCTGTCAGCTCGCCCTCGCTACTCTGTTATCCTCCCTCCAAACCGTACGACACGAGACCACCTCCATGGCCAACCCCCTGCACCTGCTCGCCTTGAGCGCCCTGTTCATGACCTCCCTGGCCCAGGCCGCCGAGCCGGTGACCATCGATGTGCACCGCGATGCCAATTGCGGCTGCTGCAAAAAGTGGATCTCGCATCTGCAAGAAAACGGCTTCAAGGTCAACGACCACGTCGAGGCCGACATGAGTTCGGTCAAGCAACGCCTGGGCGTAGCGCCGAACCTGCGCTCTTGCCACACCGCCGAGATCAACGGCAAATTCGTCGAGGGCCATGTCCCGTCCGACCAGGTGCTGGCGTTGAGCAAGCGCGATGACTTGCTCGGCGTCGCCGCGCCGGGCATGCCCATGGGCTCGCCCGGCATGGAAATGGATGGCATGAGCGACGCTTATCAAGTGATCGGCCAGAAAAAAGACGGGACCCAAACCGTGGTGGCGGATTACCCGGCCCACTGATGGGCGAAGCCTATATCGGCTTGTTCCTGGCGGCGTTCGGCGCGGCGACCTTGTTGCCGCTCCAGTCGGAGGCCTTGTTGGTCGGCCTGTTGCTCAGCGAGCGCCACGAAACCTGGTTGCTGCTCGCGGTCGCCACGGTCGGCAACGTCCTGGGTTCGCTGGTGAACTGGTGGCTGGGCACGCGGCTGGAACACTTCAAGGACCGGCGCTGGTTCCCGGTCAGCCCGACCCGCCTGGAGAAGGCTCGCCTGCATTACCAGCGCTTCGGCCGCTGGTCACTGCTGCTCAGTTGGCTGCCAATCATCGGCGACCCGTTGACCCTGGTGGCCGGGGTGATGGGCGAACCGTGGCGGCGCTTCCTGCTGATCGTGGCCCTGGCCAAAGGCATGCGCTATGGCGTGCTCGCCCTGGCCACACTGGGCTGGATGGGTTGAACGTTCGGGCCGTTCGGTTGCCTGTGGTTAATGTCGCCATAATCGAGTCGCGCCAGGATCGGCGGCGGCCACAAGGAGATCGACCATGTCCCGAATCATGACCCGCTGGTTGCCCAGCCTGATGCTCAGCGCCGCCCTGCCCCTGCTCGCCCAAGCCGCCAATCCACCGGAAGGGCCAGCCTACGGCGCGCAGTTGGAAGGCTTCCAATACCCCTACACCCTCAAGCATTTCGCCTTACAGTCCCAGGGCCAATCCTTGCAGATGGGCTACATGGACGTACCGGCCCAAGGCAAGGTCAATGGCCGCACCGTGGTGCTGATGCACGGCAAGAATTTCTGCGCCGCCACCTGGGGCGATACGATCAAGACCCTTAGTGAGGCCGGCTACCGGGTCATCGCGGCGGACCAGATCGGCTTCTGCACCTCGAGCAAACCCGAGCATTACCAGTACAGTTTCCAGCAACTGGCAACCAACACCCAGGCCTTGCTCAAGGCCCTCGGCGTACAGAAATCCATCGTCCTCGGCCATTCCACTGGCGGCATGCTTGCCACCCGCTACGCCTTGCAGTTTCCCGACCAGGTCGAACGCCTGGCGATGGTCAACCCCATCGGCCTGGAAGACTGGAAAGCCTTGGGCGTGCCCTACCGCACCGTCGACCAGTGGTACGCCCGTGAGCTGAAGGTCACCGCAGAGGGCATTCGCAATTACGAGCGCACAACCTATTACGCCGGCCGCTGGAAACCTGAGTTCGACCGTTGGGTGGATATGCTTGCCGGCTTGAACAAGGGCCCGGGTCATGAGCAGGTGGCCTGGAACTCGGCGTTGATCTACGACATGATCTTCACCCAGCCGGTCTATTACGAGTTCAAGGACCTGAGCGTGCCCACCCTGCTGTTGATCGGCACCTCGGACACCACCGCCATCGGCAGCGACATCGCGCCACCGGCGGTCAAGGCCAAACTGGGCCACTACGAGGTACTGGGCAAGCAGGTGGCCGGGCTGATTCCCCGCTCGACCCTGGTGGAGTTCCCCAATCTGGGGCATGCGCCGCAAATGGAAGAGCCGGATCGGTTCCACGAGGCCCTGCTCGGCTGGCTGGACAAACCGATTCCCTGACGAGGTGATCCATGGCGGTGCAAATAGCAGTCATAGACGATTGGCAAGATGTGGCGCGCGACGTGGTGGATTGGTCGGTGCTCGACAGCGTCGGCCAGGTGACGTTTCTCCACGACTACCCCGCCGACCGCGACACCCTCGCCGAACGCTTGCAGCGCTTCGAGGTGATCTGCGTGATGCGCGAACGTACCCTGTTCGACGAAGGCCTGCTGCGCCGCTTGCCCAATCTCAAGCTGCTCCTCACCGGCGGCATGCGCAATGCCGCCCTGGACCTGAAGGCCGCCGCCGAATTGGGCATCCAGGTCTGCGGCACCGACAGCTACAAACACGCCACGCCTGAACTGACCTGGGCGCTGATCATGGCGCTGACCCGCAACCTGGTACAGGAGGCCAACGCCTTGCGCGCCGGCCTCTGGCAGCAAGGCCTGGGCGGGGACCTGCACGGCAAGACCCTGGCAATCCTCGGCCTGGGCAGCATCGGCACGCGGGTGGCGCAGTTCGGCCAGGTGTTTGGCATGCGGGTCATCGCCTGGAGCCAGAACCTCAGCGCCGAACGAGCCGCCGAAGTGGGCGTGAGCTATGTCAGCAAACAGGCGTTGTTCGAACAGGCCGACGTGCTCTCGATCCACTTGGTGCTCGGCGAACGCACCCGCGGTCTGGTGGATGCCCAGGCGCTGGCCTGGATGAAACCCGAGGCGCTGCTGGTCAACACCTCCCGCGGCCCCATCGTCGATGAAACCGCCCTGATCGACGCCCTCCAGCACAAACGCTTGGCCGGCGCCGCCCTGGACGTCTTCGCCCAGGAGCCCTTGCCTGCCGCCCACCCGTTCCGAACCCTGGACAACGTACTGGCCACGCCCCATGTGGGTTACGTCAGCCGACAGAATTACCAGCGGTTCTATTCCTTGATGATCGAGGACCTGCTGGCCTGGGCGGCGGGCACGCCGATTCGGTTGCTGACGCCAGCGGGCTGAACCGCCCCCCAATCCCCAGAACACCTCCTGCTGTGGGAGCGGGCTTGCTCGCGAATGCGGTGTATCAGTCAGTAGATATGTGGCTGACAGACCGCATTCGCGAGCAAGCCCGCTCCCACAGAAACAGCGTGTTTCAGCGCGGACATTGGCCATCAAAACGCCGCCATTCCAGCCGCCCTCCAATGGTGCATCGCGCCATTCCATCGCGCACGCCGATGAAACAACCCCCTCCCCATACACTTTTTTCTTTGCAAAAACCTGCACTTCGTCGGTGCGTATTCCCCGTCCTCATGTAAGACATTGCCGCTAAAAAACGTGATTGTCGGACAATGCGACGAACCGAGCCGCACCGCTCTAGGATCTGACCTAGACTGCCTAACCGGGGGGAAAACCGACCGGTCATCCAGATGAAAAAAAGTCGAAACTTTTCGCAACGGCGACAGGTCAGGTTAGAGGTAGGGCAATAGCGACTGGTGCAGTCCTTGCACTGGTCATTGCAACAGCTCCTTCAGCTGCTTCGCTTCGCCGCGTTTGGGTAGCCGTTCGCTTTCCTTCGTAGCGCTTGTGCGCCTGGCCGCAGGATTCGGCCAATGAAACAACAGCTCTGGCGCTTGCCGGAAACAGATCGAGAAATGGGAGATATTTATGATCAGTGCTGCCTTGGAACCACAACAAGTCCGTTCACAATTACCGCCGGCGGCCGAATCGCCGACGGCCCCGGTGCTGGCCACCGGCGGCAAGGCACTGCTCCCCGTCGCTCGACAGAATCCCAACCGCAAGAAAGTCCTGTTCGTCACCTCGGAAATCGCCGACCTGGTCAAGACTGGCGGCTTGGGCGATGTGTCCTCGGCACTGCCCCGGGCCATGGCCGGGCTCCATGATGTCCGGGTACTGATCCCCGGTTATCCGCAAGTGATGAACAGCGGCAATCCGATTCACATCATCGGCGAACTGGGCGGCCACGCCGCACTGCCGCCCTGCAAGATCGGGCGCATGGACATGGCCGATGGCCTGGTGATCTACGTCCTGATCTGCCCGGAACTGTTCGCCCGCGAAGGCTCGCCCTACGGTGCCAACAACGGCCGCGACTGGCCCGATAATCACATCCGCTTCGCCCGCCTGGGCCTGGCCGCCGCCGACATCGCCGCCAACCTCGCGCAGATCCACTGGTGCCCGGACCTGGTCCACGCCCACGACTGGCCAGCCGGGTTGGCGCCCGCTTATATGCACTGGCGCGGGCAACGCACCCCGACCCTGTTCACCATCCACAACCTGGCCTACCAGGGTGTGGTCAGCTTGGCCTCGTGCCCGGAGCTGGGCATTCCCGAGCACGCCCTGCAACAGGAAGGCATGGAGTTCTACGGCAAACTGTCGTTCCTCAAGGCCGGGATGGCCTACTCCAGCCATATCACCACCGTCAGCGCCACCTACGCCCAGGAGATCACCACCCCGGCGTTTGGTTGTGGGCTCGACGGTTTCCTCGCGGCCAAGACTCAACAAGGCTTGCTCAGCGGCATTCCCAACGGCATCGACGAAAGCTGGGATTCGGCCACCGATTCGCACCTGTTCCGCCAGTTCGCCATCGGCGACTGGGAAGGCAAGGCAGTCAACGCGAGCCATGTGCGGGAACTGTTCGGACTGGACGATTCCACGGGCCCGCTGTTCGCCGTGGTGTCGCGCCTGGTCTACCAGAAAGGCCTGGACCTGACCGAAGCAGTCGCCGAATTCATCGTCGAGTCCGGTGGCCAGATTGCCATCATCGGCCGTGGCGAACCGGAGGAAGAACAGGCCATGCGCGAACTGGCGCTGCGCTTCCCCGGCCGCATCGGCGTACGCATCGGCTTCAACGAAACCGATGCCCGACGGATGTTTGCCGGCAGCGATTTCCTGCTGATGCCGTCGCGCTACGAGCCCTGCGGCTTGAGCCAGATGTACGCCCAACGCTTCGGCTCGCTGCCGGTGGCGCGCAATACCGGAGGCTTGGCGGACACCATCGAAGATGGCATCACCGGGTTCCTGTTCGATGAGTCCACGGTGGAGAGCTACAAACAGGCCTTGAGCCGGGCCTTCAAGGTTTTCGAGTTCCCAGACCTGCTCAACGCCATGCGCTGCCGGGCCATGTCCGCGCCGTTCAACTGGTGCAAGGCGGTGGAACCCTACGCCGAACTCTACGAACAACTGGTGGCAAAGTCCCTGGGAAAATCGGCCAGACAATGAGGTAACAATGACGTCAAGGACGCCTGAGACATGGACCCACGGCGCGGTGATGCTGGATGACGAGCACACCCGCTTCGCCCTCTGGGCCCCGGATGCTTTTTTTGTCAGTGTCGAGCTCGACACTGGAGATTCAATACCCCTACTGCCCCAAGCCGACGGCTGGTTCATGATCCAGACCCGTTGCCCCGCCGGGACCCGCTATCGCTACAACATCGATGGCGAACTGGAGGTGCCGGACCCGGCCTCTCGTGCCCAGGCCGGCGACATTGACCGCCACAGCGTGGTGGTCGACCCCCATGCCTACTCCTGGCGGCACACCCAATGGTCCGGTCGCCCCTGGCACGAAGCCGTGATCTACGAACTGCACGTGGGCGCCCTCGGTGGTTTCAACGGTGTCGAACAGCAGTTGGCGCGCCTGGCCGGGCTAGGTATCACCGCCATTGAGCTGATGCCGCTGGCGCAGTTTCCTGGCGATCGCAACTGGGGCTACGACGGGGTCCTGCCCTACGCCCCCCAGGCGTCCTACGGCACACCTGAACAGCTCAAGCATCTGATCGACAGTGCCCACGGCCATGGGCTGTCCGTCATCCTGGACGTGGTCTACAACCACTTCGGCCCTGACGGCAATTACCTGCACCGCTATGCCAAGGGCTTCTTCCGCGAAGACAAGCACACGCCCTGGGGCGCGGCGATCGATTTTCGCCGTCGCGAGGTGCGGGACTTCTTCATCGACAATGCGCTGATGTGGCTGTTGGAATACCGTTTTGACGGTCTGCGCCTCGACGCGGTGCATGCCATCGAAGATCCGGACTTTCTCCAGGAACTGGCGGCCAGGGTGCGCGAACAGGTGGACCCGGTCCGGCATGTCTGGCTGACCGTGGAAAACGAACACAACCAGGCCAGCCTGCTGGAACAGGGCTACGACGCCCAGTGGAACGACGACGGCCACAATGCCTTGCATGTGTTGCTGACCGGCGAGACCGACGCCTACTACGCCGACTATGCCGAGCAGCCGACGGAACAACTGGCACGCTGCCTCAGCCAGGGTTTCGTCTTCCAGGGTCACATCAATCGCCACGGCGAATCCCGGGGCGAGCCCAGTGGTCACCTGCCGCCGAGCGCATTCGTGCTGTTCCTGCAAAACCATGACCAGATCGGCAACCGTGCCCTGGGTGAACGCCTGCATCAGCTCGCCGCCCCCCAGGCCCTGCAAGCAGCGACGGCCCTGTTGCTGTTGTCACCGATGATCCCACTGCTGTTCATGGGCGATGAAGCAGCGGCTGAACAACCGTTCCTGTTCTTCACCAGCCACCATGGCGAGCTGGCGGAACTCGTGCGCGAAGGCCGACGCAACGAGTTCAAGGCCTTCAGTGCCTTCGCCGATCCGCAGCAACGCGCGCGAATTCCCGATCCCAACGCCGCCGGCACCTTTGAGGCGTCACGCCCGAGCCTGGAACCGCAGGGGCCGGAGCAACAGGCCAGCGAGGCGCTGTATCGCCAACTGCTGAAAATCCGCCGTGAAGAGATCGTCCCGCGCCTGCCCGGCGCTCAGGCTCTCGGGGCCGATGTGCTGGGCCATGGCGCCGTCAGCGCACGCTGGCGACTGGGCGATGGCAGTGTGTTGCGCATCGACCTGAACCTTGGCGACCAGCCCATCGACCACCAGGCCCCGGAAGAGGTACGCATTCTTTTCGAACATCCGCAACAGGCCATGGGTCTGTTGCAAAAGGGCGTCCTTGCGCCCTATAGCGCGCTGGTCAGTCTGACGCAGGCGACAACCTTGCCCAACATCACTGGAGAGCGCCAATGAGCGACGCGCAACTGGAAATCCTCGCCGGCCGAGCAGGCCTGGCGGTGGATTGGATCGATGCCAATGGCCGGCCCCAGAAAGTCTCGCCAGCCGTCTTGCGTTCGGTTCTCACTGGCCTGGGCCATCCCGCCGGCAGCGCCCAGGAAATCGACGCCAGCCTGTTGCAGTTGCAGGAAGATCAACAGAACCATCAACTGCCACCGCTGATCACTGCCGATGTAGGGGCCAGCCTGGACTTGAGCCGCTACTTCGAGGCCGGGACGCCCTGCGAAATCAAACTCGAAGACGGCGCGACACTGCACCTGAACCTCGATGCCGAGGCCAAGTTACCGGGGATGGTCCCGGTGGGTTATCAGCACGTCCATATCCAAAACCAACATTTCACCCTGGCCGTCGCGCCGGCCCGCTGCTACAGCGTGGCCGATGCAGTGGACGACCCGACACCACGGGCCTGGGGCCTCAGTGCGCAGTTGTACGCCCTGCGGCGCCCCGGCGACGGCGGCTTTGGTGATACCCAGGCCCTGGAAGAGCTGGCCCGGGTAGCCGGCGAACGCGGTGCCGAGGCCATTGCCATCAGCCCGATGCACGCCATGTTCAGCAGCGACACCGGACGCTACAGCCCTTATTCGCCATCCAGCCGATTGTTTCTCAACAGCCTGTACGCCGCGCCCGGCACCATCCTCGGTGAACGTGCCCTGCGCACCGCCATCGACGCCACCGGCTTGACCAATCAACTGCGCAACCTGGAAGAGCAGCCGCTGATCGACTGGCCGGTCGCCGCTCAGGCCAAGCAGAAAATCCTCCGTGCCCTGTACGACGGCTTCAGCCAGGGCGCGCACCCGTTGCACGAAGACTTCAGCAGTTTTCGTCACAGCAGCGGCGAAGCCCTGGAAAACCATTGCCGCTTCGAAGCCTTGCAGGCCGAACGCGAGGCCCGGGGCGAAAGCCTCGATTGGCGACAGTGGCCGGAAGCACTGCGTGATCCACGCAGCGCCGCCCTGGCCCATTTCGCCGAGGAAAATGCCGATGAGATCGGCTTCTACGCCTTTTGCCAATGGCTGATTGCCCGTTGCCTGGAACGCGCCCAGAGCGCCGCCAAGTCCAGCGGCATGGGCATCGGCCTGATCGCCGACCTGGCGGTGGGCGCCGACGGTGGCGGCAGCCAGGCCTGGAGCCGTCAGGACGAACTGCTCGCGTCGCTGACGGTGGGCGCGCCGCCGGACATCCTCAACCGCTCCGGCCAAGGCTGGGGCATCTCGGCGTTTTCCCCGGAAGGCCTGGTGCGCAACGGCTTTCGCGCCTTCATTGAAATGCTCCGGGCCAACTTCGCCCACGCCGGCGGCTTGCGCATCGACCATGTGATGGGCTTGCAGCGGCTCTGGGTGATCCCTAACGACGCCCCACCCAGCGATGGTGCCTACCTGTATTACCCAGTGGACGACCTGCTGCGCCTGCTGGCGCTGGAATCCCATCGCCACCAGGCCATCGTGCTCGGCGAAGACCTCGGTACCGTGCCGGGTGGCCTGCGGGACAAACTCATCGCCCGGTCGATCCTGGGCATGCGCGTACTGTTGTTCGAACAGGACAACACCCACTTCAAGCCCATCCTCGACTGGCCCGACAACGCCCTGGCGACCACCAGCACCCATGACCTGCCGACGCTCAACGGTTGGTGGCATGGTCATGACATCGACTGGAATGCCCGACTGGACCTGATCGATTCCCCCACCGAGATGGACTGGCGCAAACACCGCGAGCGCGAACGCGAAGGCCTACGCCAAGTGCTGAACCAGGACCCGCAGAATTTTCGCGAAGAACATCGCGAGACCGACCAGGTGCTCGATGCCAGCGTGCGCTTCCTCGGCCACACCCGCGCGCCGTTGGTATTGCTGCCACTCGAGGATGCCTTGGGCATCGAGGAGCAAGCCAACCTGCCCGGCACCATCGACACCCACCCCAACTGGCGCCGCCGCCTGGCCCAACAGAGCCAGGCGCTGCTGGACCACCCGGACGCCGCCCGGCGCCTGGAAATACTCGCCTGTGCGCGACTTCAGGCGAACGAGCGTGACCGATGAAACAGACGTTGATCCAACCCCTGCGGGCAACGTTACGCCTGCAGCTCCATAAAGGCTTCACCCTGGACGATGCCATCCCCCAGGTGCCGTACTTCGCCTCGCTGGGCATCAGCCATATTTATGCTTCGCCGCTGCTCAAGGCCCGGGCCGGCTCCATGCACGGCTACGACGTTGTCGACCCGACCCTGGTCAACCCCGAACTGGGTGGCGAAGCCGCACTCAAGCGCTTGGTTGCAACGTTGCGCGAGCATCGGATGGGCTTGATTCTCGACATCGTGTCCAATCACATGGCCGTCGGCGGCAACGACAATCCCTGGTGGCTGGATTTGCTGGAATGGGGACGCCTGAGCCCCTACGGCGAGTTTTTCGACATCCAGTGGCATTCCCCGGACCCGCTGATGGAAGGCCAGTTGTTGCTGCCGTTCCTGGGCAGCGACTACGGCGTGGCTTTGCAAGAAGGCACCTTGCAGCTGCGCTTCGATGCCGCTCACGGCAGCTTCTACGTCGAGCACTATGAACACCGCTTCCCGATTTGCCCGATGCACTACGGCGAGCTGCTCAAACCCGCCGAAACCCTGCCTGCCGAACAGGCCGAATCGCTCAAGACCCTGGCCGAGCGCTTCACTACACTGAATTACCAGACCGATGCCCACACCCTCGCCCGCCCGCTGCAAACAGAGTTGCAGGGCCTGGCGGCACACGCCGGCATCCTTGCCGCCATCGAGGAAAACCTGGGTGCCTACGATTCCACCCAGCCCGAGGGTTTCGAACGCCTGCATCAGTTGCTGGAGCGCCAGAGCTATCGGCTCGCCAGTTGGCGCACCGCAGCGGACGACATCAATTGGCGGCGCTTTTTCGATGTCAACGAACTGGGCGGCCTGCGGGTCGAGCGTCCGGCGGTATTCGAAGCCACCCATGCCAAGATTTTCGAGTTGATCGGCGAAGGGCTGGTGGACGGCCTGCGGATCGATCACATCGACGGCCTGGCCGACCCTCGCGGTTACTGCCGCAAATTACGCAGACGACTTGACGCGTTGTCGCCGTCGCGGCACTTGCCGATTTTTGTCGAGAAAATCCTCGGTGATGGCGAGACGTTGCGGCGGGACTGGAACATCGACGGCAGTACCGGCTATGAGTTCATGAACCAGGTCTCGCTGCTGCAGCACGACCCGGCCGGTGCCGCCCCCCTCGCCGAATTCTGGAACCGGCACAGCGAGCGGCCGGCACACTTCATCGACGAAGCCCGCCTGGCTCGCCAACAGATTCTCAATGGTTCCTTGGCCGGGGATTTTGAAAGTGTCGCCCAGGCCTTGCTGCAAGTGGCCCGGGACGATGTGATGACCCGCGACCTGACCCTTGGCGCGATTCGGCGGGCCTTGCAGGCGTTGATCGTGCATTTCCCGGTGTACCGCACCTACATCACGCCCATGGGGCGCTCCGCTGAAGACGAGGTGTTTTTCAACCAAGCCCTGGAAGGAGCCCGGCAAACCCTCAGCGAAGCAGACTGGCCGGTGCTCGATTGCCTGGCCGACTGGCTCGGTGGAATGCCCTGGCGGCATCGCCCGCGGGGCAGCCAGCGTAAACGCCTGCGCCACGCCTGCGTGCGCTTCCAGCAACTAACCTCGCCAGCCGCTGCCAAGGCCGTGGAGGACACCGCGCTCTATCGCTCGGCGGTGCTGCTGTCGCGCAATGACGTCGGCTATAACACCGAGCGCTTCAGTGCCCCGGTGCAAGCGTTCCACCAGGCGTGCCTAGAACGCCTCGAACACTTTCCTGACAACCTGATCACCACCGCCACCCACGACCACAAGCGCGGCGAAGATACCCGTGCCAGGCTGGCCGTACTCAGCGAGCGCGCCGATTGGTACGCCACCTGCGTCGAGCAATGGCGCATCCTCTCGCCTTCGCTGCACAGCGATCCGGCAGCGCCCTCGGCCGGTGACGAGCTGATCCTCTACCAGGCGCTGCTCGGCAGCTGGCCGCTGGACCTCGACCTCCAGGACCACAAGGCACTGGCCGAATACAACGAGCGCCTCTGGCAATGGCAGCGCAAGGCCCTGCGCGAAGCCAAGCTGCAAAGCAGTTGGGCGGCAGTGAACGATGCTTATGAGCAAGCCACCCAGATGTTCCTCGAACGCCTGCTGCTGGGTGATGAGGGACTGCCCTTGCGCAGCGCCATCGCCGAGGCGGTCCACGCCATGGCGCCGGCGGGTGCGCTCAACAGTCTGGCGCAAACTTTGCTGCGCATGACCGTACCCGGCGTGCCGGACCTGTACCAAGGCAACGAGTTCTGGGATTTCAGCCTGGTGGACCCAGACAACCGCCGCCCGGTGGATTACCAAGCGCGCCGCGAGGCAATGCACGCCGACGACACGCCGGCCGCGCTGGTACGCGATTGGCGTGACGGCCGGATCAAACAGGCATTGATCGCCAAGACGTTGGCCAGGCGGGCCGAGTACCCGCAGCTATGGCGCCAGGGTCGCTACCAGCCGTTGGAAGTGCTCGGCGAGCAGGCCCACCGGGTGCTGGCTTTCATGCGTGAGGACTCGCAGCAGCGAGCGATCATTGTCGTACCTGTCCATGTGGCGCAGTTGCTGGAAAACAGTGCCGTGCCGCTGGTGGCTGCGTCGGATTGGGGCGATACCCGCGTGTCGTTACCGTTCGCCGCCAAGGATGAAAAACTGAAGGGACTTTTTTCAAGCGCAACAGTCACACCCCAAAGGGAGCTGCTGATCAGCGCCGCGCTGGGGAATTTCCCGGTCAATGTCTTTATCCAATCTTGAGTTGAATCAGGAGCACTGCGATGAGTACCGACGATAAACGCATTCGTGAATTCGCCTATCAGATCTGGGAGTCCGAGGGTAAACCCACCGGGCAGGAAAAACGCCACTGGGAGATGGCGCGCAAACTGGCCGAAGCCGAAGCGCTAGCCCCCAGCAAGCCACCCAAGGCGGCGAGCAAATCGGCCGCCAGCAAGACCGATGGCGCCAAGCCTGCGGCAGCCAAGAGCACCACGGCCAAGACCAGCGCGAAGAACACCACGCCCAAGGTCAAGCCAGCGGCCAAGCCTTCCGCGGCGACAGCAGCGGTAGTGCCACCGGCCAATAAAGCAACCGACAAGAAGCCCCGGGCACCGCGCAAGCCACCGGCGGTTTGATTCGTCCTATCGGTCTCCTCGCTGGGTGGGAGCAAAGCTTGCTCGCGAAACGAGCGCCTCGAATGCTTGCAGGAGCGCATGACCTCATCGCGGGCAAGCCTTGCTCCCACAGAGAAGCAGCGTTGTCCCACCTGGCGGGGATAAATTCCGTCGCCACAGGTGAAGGGCATCGCTCTCCTTTTCAAGTAAATCGCATCGCTGTATCTGTCTGTTTTTTGCAGGAGCAACTATGACCCGTCCAAACAAAACCACGCCGCCGCCCATTATCGAGGCTTCGCGGATTCGTGAAGGGCTGCCTTTTCCGCTGGGTGCAACCTGGGATGGCCTCGGGGTCAATTTCGCGCTGTTTTCAGCCAACGCCACCAAGGTCGAACTGTGCATTTTCGACGATGCCGGCGAAGTCGAACTCGAACGCATCGAACTGCCGGAATACACCGACGAGATCTACCACGGCTATCTGCCGGATGCCCATCCGGGATTGATTTATGGCTACCGGGTCTACGGCCCGTACGACCCAGCGAACGGCCACCGCTTCAACCCGAACAAGTTGCTGATCGACCCCTACGCCAAGCAACTGGTCGGTCAATTGAAGTGGTCCGAAGCCTTGTTCGGCTACACCATCGGCCACCCCGATGGCGACCTCAGTTTCGATGAGCGTGACAGCGCCCCGTTCGTCCCAAAGTGCAAAGTCATCGACCCCGCGCACACCTGGGGCCACGACCATCGCGTCAGCGTGCCCTGGGACAAGACCATCCTGTATGAGACCCACGTACGCGGCCTCACCATGCGCCATCCCTCGGTGCCCGAAAACCTGCGCGGTACCTTCGCCGGGTTGATGGTCGACGATGTGCTGGAGCATATCCGCAAGCTCGGGGTTTCCTCGGTGGAGCTGCTACCCATCCACGGGTTCGTCAATGACCAGCACCTGCTGCACAAAGGCATGACCAACTACTGGGGCTATAACAGCATCGCCTTCTTCGCGCCCGACCCGCGCTACCTGGCCAGCGGCAAGATCGCCGAGTTCAAGGAAATGGTCGCCCACCTGCACGAGGCCAACCTGGAAGTCATCCTCGACGTGGTCTACAACCACACCGCCGAGGGCAATGAACAGGGGCCCACCCTGTCCATGCGCGGCATCGATAATGCCTCGTACTACCGGCTGATGCCCGACGACAAACGCTACTACATCAACGACTCCGGTACCGGCAATACCCTGGACCTGAGCCATCCGTGCGTGCTGCAGATGGTCACCGACTCCCTGCGCTACTGGGCCACGGAAATGCACGTCGACGGCTTCCGCTTCGACCTGGCGACCATTCTTGGCCGTTACCATGACGGCTTCGACGAGCGCCACAGCTTCCTCGTCGCCTGCCGCCAGGACCCGGTGCTGCGCCAGGTAAAAATGATCGCCGAGCCTTGGGACTGCGGCCCAGGGGGCTACCAGGTAGGACGTTTCCCGCCGGGCTGGGTCGAGTGGAACGACAAGTTCCGCGACACCGTGCGTGCATTCTGGAAGGGTGACGACGGCCAGCTCGCCGATTTCGCCAGCCGAATGACGGCTTCCGGCGAGATGTTCAACCAGCGTGGCCGGCGTCCGTACGCCTCGGTGAACTTCGTCACCGCCCATGACGGTTTCACCTTGCACGACCTGGTGTCGTACAACGACAAGCACAACGAAGCCAACGACGAGAACAACCAGGACGGCAGCAACAACAACCTGTCCTGGAACCATGGCGTCGAAGGTCCGACGGATGATCCGGAGATCAACGCGCTGCGTCATCGACAGATGCGCAACTTCTTCGCCACCCTGCTATTGGCCCAAGGCACGCCAATGATCGTCGCCGGCGACGAGTTCGCCCGTACCCAGCACGGCAACAATAATGCCTACTGCCAGGACAGTGAGATCGGCTGGGTCAATTGGGACCTGAGCGAGGACGGCGCGGCGCTGCTCAAGTTCGTCAAACGCCTGATCAAGTTGCGCCTGACCTACCCGATCCTGCGTCGTGGACGCTTCCTGGTGGGCAATTACAACGAGGACATCGGCGTCAAGGACGTGACCTGGCTGGCCCCGGATGGCAGCGAGATGTCCATCGAGCAGTGGCAGGACAGCCATGGTCGCTGCCTGGGCATGCTGATGGACGGCCGCGCCCAGGAAACCGGTATTCGACGCAAAGGTGGCGATGCGACGCTGCTGCTGGTCGTCAACGCGCACCATGACATCGTCAACTTCCGCTTGCCGGAAGTCCCCGAGGGCAGTTTCTGGACCTGCATGGTCGACACCAACCAGCCGACCGTTCGTGGACAGGAGCGCTTCGATTTCGAATCCGAGTACTCCGTCACCGGGCGCTCACTGCTGCTGTTCGAGCTGCAACGCGAAGAGGAGGATTGAACGATTCGCAGTTAATCCATGGGGACCGCAAGGACGCGGTTTTTTTCATTCCACACCGTCCAGTTTGAAGAAAAAAATGCAGCTCAGACGCACATGTCACGAGACGAATCGGCTGACATGGTCAATACTTCCCCTGCGGTAGTCTCCAGGATTCGGAGCGCTGTGAATCGCGGTCATGCCCACATCGGTGCCATCGGACAGTAGGCCCGGTGCATGACTGAAAGATTGAACACAAACAAGGATGTCGCTTATGAAGCCCGCGTCTCGCTTGCCTGGCCGGCAGCACCCGCAAATCTGGAACAGTGCTGCGCAACTGGCCGATATTCCAATCATCAGCACCCAGACGCTCATTCCCGCCGGCGCCCGTGCCGTCATCCTCGCCCCGCACCCGGGCGATGAGGTCGGGGCCTGTGGCGGCTTGCTGCAACTGCTGAGCAACCTCGAACAGTCCATGTTGCTGATCTCGATCACCGATGGCGCCCTGGCCCATCCCGGCTCACCGTTGTGGACCGACGAGCGCCTGCGTACGCACCGCCCTCATCCCCAGGAAAGCGTCGACGCCCTGCACCGCCTGGGCATCGCCACCCATGGCCTGCAATGGGTGCGCGGCGGTTTTCCGGAAAAAGACCTGATGGAACACGAAGCTGATCTGGCCACCTTCATTGCGCGTCACCTGCGCCCCGGCGACGTGGTGTTCAGCACCTGGCGCCAGGACGGCGACAGCGACCACGACACCGTGGGACGCGCCGGGGCCTTGGCCGCCGACAGGATCGGAGTGGCGTTCAACGAACTGCCGGTGTGGGCCTGGCACTGGCCGGTCCGCGAGCAGAATAAAATTCCCTGGCACCGGGCCCGCAAGCTGCGCCTCGACGTCTGGACCACCGCCCGCAAGCGTCACGCCATGCACGCCTACGTCAGCCAACTCAGCGGCGAACCGGCGAGCGGCATCGCCCCACTGTTGCCCAGGGTCATCCTTGACCGGATGGGTTTGCCCTATGAAATTGTCTTTGTCTGAACACACACCTGTGAAAGCAGATATACCGCCATCGCGAGCAAGCTCGCTTCCACAGGGTTTACCGCTGGGCGTGATGGCTTGAACGCTTTTGTGGCGAGGGAGCTTGCTCCCGCTCGGCTGCGCAGCAGCCGCAAAACCGGACGATACGGTCTGCCTGAAGGAGTGCTGGGGCCTGCTTCGCAGGCCAGCGGGAGCAAGCTCCCTCGCCACAAGAGCGGTGTGTTGGTTGGAATGATCAGGAGTGAAAGCAGAAAAAACGGTGGGAGCGAGCTTGCTCGCGATGGCGCTCAGCAAGGAGATGAAAAATCCGGAACTGCCGATGCCTTGGATCAGTCGCATGAACAAGTACGTCTGATTCAGGAGCGAACGTGACTCAAGATCCCGATTGGCGAGCCGTCGAACCCATGCCATTGGACGCACCTGCGGCGGTTCATCGGCTGCGGGTCCTGACGGTCAACACCCACAAGGGTTTCACCGCCCTCAACCGACGCTTCATCCTGCCCGAATTGCGCGAAGCGGTACGCAGTACCGGCGCCGACCTGGTGTTCCTGCAAGAGGTACTGGGTGAACATGACCGCCACGCGTCACGCTACGAGAACTGGCCCCAGACGTCCCAGTACGAATTCCTCGCCGACAGCATGTGGAGCGACTTCGCCTACGGCCGCAATGCGGTCTACCCCGATGGCCACCATGGCAATGCCCTGCTCTCCAAATACCCGATCCGCCAGTTCCGCAATCTCGACGTATCCATCACCGGACCGGAGCGCCGCGGGTTATTGCATTGCGTGCTGGATGTACCGGGCCACGCCGCGGTCCACGGCATCTGTGTGCATTTGAGCCTGTTGGAAAGCCATCGCCAGTTACAGCTCAAACTGCTCTGCCAATTGCTCGATTCACTGCCCGAGGATGCGCCAGTGATCATCGCCGGTGACTTCAACGACTGGCAACTGCGCGGCAACCTCGCCCTCGCCCGCCGTGGTTACCTGCACGAAGCCTTCGAGCACCACCTTGGCCGTCCCGCCAGGACCTACCCGGCTCGCTTCCCGCTGTTGCGCCTGGACCGCGTTTACCTGCGCAACGCCACCAGCCATTCCCCGCAAATACTCGGCAATAAACCCTGGACCCACCTGAGCGACCACCTGCCCCTTTCGGTGGAAGTGCACTTGTAGGACGGGCCTTCCCTCGGGCTTTCTGCGCGTCGACCTGTAAGTTCTGACAGTAGCGACGCGTTTTATTCGTTGCTAGGGTGCCATCCCATACAGCGAGCGTTGCCAGGCCCTGTGTGCCATCTGTTGCGCAACCGATGCTGGAACCGGTGTCCACGGGGATGCCGATGCAGAGGGATAGCACATGATTCGGCACGATAAAGGATTCAATCGGCTGTTCAACGCGTTGTGGATATCGGCTCCCTTCCTGTTTTCCGCACCCGCTGCCATGGCGGCCTGTACGCTGACGCCAACCGCAGGTGATGATGCCTATGTCTGCGACAGCGGCACCAGTCCTGGGTTGACAGACCTTTCGGGTAACAACAGCCTGACCATGCCTGCCAATGGCAGCGGCGTCATTACCGGCGACGTCACGTTCGGCGCCGGCGTCGACAGCCTCGTGATCAACGCCAACGGGGTGATTGACGGGGACGTCGAGCAGGGCTCGGGCATTGATGACTTCGTCATGACCGGTGGCAGCATCCGGTCGCTGGCCCAGGGCGACGGCCTCGATACGTTCCTGATGACCGGCGGGAGGATCATCGGTGCATTCGAAGATGGCGACGAAGCCAAAATGACGGGGGGCACAATCGGCCGGGTCAACATGAAACTCGATGACAACCTCTTCGATATGTCCGGCGGCGAGATTCTAGGCAACCTGGTAACCGGCTTTGGCCAAGACACCATTATTCTTTCCGCAGGGCGCATTGGTGGCAACGTAAGTGTCAGCGGCGGCGACGACCGCGTCACCGTGAGCGGCGGCGAAATTGTCGGCGAAGTCCGAACCAGTTTTGGCAACGATCAACTGCAATGGAGTGGCGGCGTCATTCGCTCTGCCATTTTGATGGAGGAAGGCAACGACACGGCATCGCTGAGCAACCTCGATGAGACCCTGCTCTCCACCACCCCCAGCCTGGACGGCGGACTGGGTCAGGACGTTCTGACCTTCAGTGGCAGCACCTCCAGCACCGGCGCCCGATACCTCAACTGGGAAACGGTCAACCTCACCCAAGGCTCACAACTGGACCTCAACGACACCTTGGCCCTGGGGGACAGCGCCACTGCCACCGGGACGCTCAACATCGAAAGCGGTAGCACGCTCACGGCGACCCAAGGCGTCATCGCCCCGTTTACAGCCGGCCAACTGGCGACGCTCAACAACGCCGGCACGGTGGACCTCACCCAGGGCAACACCCGCACCAACGATACCCTCACCGTTCAAGGCAACTACGTCGGCAACAGTGGTCAGTTGCGCCTGCAAACGGTACTGGGAGCCGACGACTCGCCCAGTGACAAACTGGTGGTCAATGGCGGCAGACTCTCCGGCAGTACCGCCATCACGGTCACGAACCTGGACGGCACAGGCGGTTTAACGACCCAGGACGGCATCGAAGTGGTCCAGGCCCAGGGCGGCGCGGTCAGTGACGTCAATGCTTTTTCGCTGGCGCAGTCCGTCTCGGCCGGCGCGTTCGATTACCGTCTGTTCAAGGGCGGCGTGACTGGCAATGAAAACAACTGGTACCTGCGCTCCACCGTGGTCGCCGGACCGGTAGCGGCGCCTATCCCGACGGTGCCTCCCGCGCCGGGCGCGCCACCGGTGCCGACGCTGCCGCCCTTGCCAACCGCGGTGCCCGGCGCCGCGCCCATCCCGTTGTATCGCCCGGAAGTGCCAACCTGGTCGGTGTTGCCGCCGGCTGCCGCGCAGCTAACACTGATGGCCCTCGGCACCTTCCATGACCGTCAAGGTGATCAGCGACTGCTCACGGAAACCGGCGCGTTCGGCGCGGGCTGGGGCCGGGTCTACGGCACAGACCTGAATAAAACCTGGGCCGGCACGGTGGCGCCGCAGTTCGATGGGTCGATCAAAGGGTTCCAAGTGGGCAACGATCTGTACAGCTCGCAACTGTCCGGCGGCCAAACCCAGCGCATCGGCTTTTTCGTCGGGCATACGGAATTGAATGGTGACATCAAGGGCTTCAACCTCGGTTTCGAAGGCCGGCACGCTGGCAAGATCGAACTCGACGGCGACAGCTACGGGCTCTACTGGACCCTCACCGATCCCAGCGGCGGCTACGTCGACACCGTGGTGATGGGCACACGATTGAACGGCGACAACCGCTCCGAACGCGGCTTGAAAATCGACAACCGCGGGCATGCCCTGACCGTTTCAGCGGAGGCCGGCTATCCGTTCGCGGTGAGCTCCGACTGGGTGTTCGAACCCCAGGCACAGATCATCCACCAAAAGGTATCCCTGGACACCCAAGACGATGGGGTTTCCAAAGTCGAATTCGATTCCGACGGCGCCTGGACCGGCCGTCTCGGCGCTCGCCTCAAGGGGCGCTACCAAGTGAGCGGCATGCCCGTGGAACCGTACTTGCGCGCCAACCTCTGGCACACTTTTTCCGGCACCGATTCGGTGACCTTCGACGATACCGAGCGGGTCGAAACCCAACAACAGTCGTCCAGCGGGGACCTGGGCGTGGGCGTCATCGTGAGCCTGGCGCCAGCCGTCGCCGTATACGCCGCTGCCGACTACAACCAAAACCTCGACAGCAACCAGCAACACAGCGTCAGAGGTAATATCGGTGTACGAATCAGTTGGTAGGCAGGCGTCCGCGACGGGCCTTTGACGCCGAAATATCCTCCTCAATAATCAATTGAAATCAGCGTGTTATTTGCGCTGATTTCATCTTGCCATTCGTCGTTCATTTTCTTGACGCACCACCATCAGTCTTCTTGACTACACCGTACTACCCCCGGAAACACAGTCAGGGGCAGGCCTCTGGAACCCGCCGAGACGGGCCGCCAGAGGTTTGCCCCAATCCATTCGGTCGCCCCTCATTCGGGGTAGGAGAGACGCCAAAAAAGCGAGAAACGCATGCGATTGCAAGGCAGGCCCCCATGAAAACGTCCCACTGTGCGCAAGAACTCTCCACAACCCTTCATACCGTCTCGACGTCGTTGCTGCTGCTTTCATCCATGGAGGTACAGGCCTGGCCTGCCGAGGAGACGACGCAGCCTTGGTATGGCCGAGCACCGTCTACCCAGCTCGATACTGCACACTTTGCAAGCGAGCCGACTACCGGCAAGAGCCCCGCCCTGTTCACCTTACGAAACGACAGCGGCCATACCCAGCGCATGGGGCTGATCAGTGGGCAACACCAAGTCATTTCAACCGGCGGCGGCCTGCTGGTGATGCCAGCCCTGGCCGACCCGGGAAAAGATGCCCTCAACCTGAAAGGCTCGAGCCTCGGCGCCTATTGGAGCCTGACCGGCCCGGCGGGCTGGCACGTCGATCTGAGTGCCAGCGGCGGCCGGGTCAACGGCTACAGTCGCACCGAACAAGGCCAGCGCCAGGCCGCCGAAGGCCACGCAATGACGTTGTCAGTCGAAGGTGGCTTTCCTATCGGGATCAGCACCCACTGGGTGGTCGAACCCCAGGCGCAACTGATCAACCAGCGCGTCACCCTGGACACGCCGAACGCCGAAAGCGGCTCCGGCGATGAACTGAGCAGTTGGAGCGGCCGTGTTGGCGCACGGCTGAAAGGGACCTATCAGGTCAATGGTCTCGGCGTGGAACCTTACGTTCGAACGAACCTGTGGCACACCGTCCAGAGCGCCGGTACCGTATCCCTGGATAAGGTCGACAAGATCAGCAGCAGCCGAAAATCCTCCACCGTCGAAGTCGGCCTTGGGCTGGTAGCTCGGGTCACGCCGGCGGTCAGCCTGTATGTCAGCGCCGATTACAGCAGTGACGTCGACGACAACGACCTCAACGGCGTCATTACCAGCATGGGGGTGCGGATGCGTTGGTGAGTTATCGATATCCAATCGCCGATTGACCTGTAGGAGCTGTCGAGCGAAGCGAGGCTGCGATCTTTTGATCTTCGCTTGAGATTCAAGCGCCTGGGAAAAGATCGCAGCCTCGCTTCGCTCGACAGCTCAACGTAGCCCGGCGCGAGCAATCTGCCGCCACTTAAAAAACACCTCCATTAAGGCGTATAACGCTAAAAGCATTTGTCCCTGCAAGCCGTCCGACCCTGGCTCATTTCATTGATGGAGTAACGACATGACCACAGCCCCCTTCCTCGCCAACCTGTTCCCCGCCGCTGCCGACATCCCCGCCCCCTACCGTCTCGAAGGCCGGATCGAGCAGCGTGAATACCTGGTCGACGGCGTCTTGGAAAGCTGGCAAGGGCCGCTGGCCCTCGTCCGCAGCCCCGTCTACCTGACCGGTGAACTTGGCGATGAACAAGTGATTCTCGGCAGCACGCCACTGCTGGATGCCGAGACCGCCCTTACCGCCCTGGACGCCGCCGTCCGGGCTTACGACCGCGGCCAGGGCCAGTGGCCGACGATGCGCGTCGCCGAGCGTATCCGCCACGTGGAAACCTTCCTGGCGCGCATGCGCGAGCAGCGCGAGGCCGTGGTCAAGTTGCTGATGTGGGAGATCGGCAAGAACCTCAAGGATTCCCAGAAGGAATTCGACCGTACCTGTGACTACATCGTCGACACCATCAACGCCCTCAAGGAACTGGACCGCCGCTCCAGCCGTTTCGAGCTTGAACAAGACACCCTCGGGCAGATCCGCCGTGTTCCCCTGGGTGTGGCCTTGTGCATGGGGCCCTACAACTATCCGCTGAACGAAACCTTCACCACACTGATTCCGGCCTTGATCATGGGCAACACCGTCGTGTTCAAGCCGGCCAAGCTCGGCGTCCTGCTGGTGCGACCGCTGCTGGAAGCCTTCCGCGATAGCTTCCCGGCGGGCGTGATCAACGTGATCTACGGCAGCGGCCGGGAAACCGTCAGCGCGCTGATGGCGAGCGGCAAGATCGACATCTTCGCCTTCATCGGCACCAACAAGGCGGCCAGTGACCTGAAGAAACTCCACCCGCGTCCGCACCGCCTGCGTGCCGCCCTGGGGCTGGATGCGAAGAACCCGGGGCTGGTGCTGCCGGACGTGGACCTGGACAACGCGGTCAGCGAGGCGTTGACCGGCTCGCTGTCTTTCAACGGCCAGCGCTGCACAGCACTGAAGATCCTGTTTGTCCATGAAGACGTGGCACCGGCATTCATCGAAAAATTCAACGCCAAGCTCGCCGGCCTCAAACCGGGTATGCCCTGGGAGGACGGCGTGGCGCTGACGCCGTTGCCCGAAGCGGGCAAGGTCGATTACCTGCATGCGCTGGTTGCCGATGCGGTTGCCAAAGGTGCCGAAGTGAAAAATGCCCACGGCGGCGAATCGCGAAACTCGTTCTTCTACCCGGCGGTGCTGTACCCGGTGAACACGGCGATGCGGGTCTACCACGAAGAACAATTCGGCCCGGTCGTGCCTATCGTGCCGTACCGCGACCTCAATACCGTGGTCGATTACGTGCTGGAGTCCGATTTTGGCCAGCAGCTCAGTATCTTCGGCACTGACCCGGCGCAAGTCGGCAAGCTGGTGGACACCTTCGCCAACCAGGTCGGGCGCATCAACATCAATGCCCAGTGCCAGCGTGGCCCGGACACGTTCCCGTTCAATGGCCGGAAAAACTCGGCGGAGGGCACCTTGTCCGTCCACGATGCGTTGCGCACCTTTTCCATCCGCACGCTGGTGGCGACCAAGTTCCAGGAAAACAACAAGGCGTTGATCAGCGACATCATCCGTGAGCGGGACTCCAACTTCCTGACCACGGACTACATCTTCTGATCACGCCCAAACGACGGGCTACGACAGGGCTGGACGACGCCACTTGATCCCCCAGCCCTGTTGCATGCCGGCAGCCGCCAGCAGGATCGCCGCCACGCCCAGCCATTGCAGCGGTTCGAGGCGATGGCCGAAGGCGAACCAGTCGACGAAGATCGCCGCGATCGGATAGATGAACGACAGCGCCCCGGTCAGTGCGGTCGGCAACCGTTGGATGGCGCTGTACAACAACACGTACATCACCCCGGTGTGCACCACGCCCAGGGCCAACAGGCTGGCCCAGGCCTGGGCGTGTTGCGGCAACGCCGAGAAGTTCGCCCAGGGTGCCAACAGCAACACGCCGGTGCTGACCTGGATCAGCGCGATCAGATGGGGTGGCGTGCCGGTCAGGCGCTTGATGATCAAGGCCGCGATGGCATACAGCAACGCAGCCCCCAGCGCCAACGCAATGCCCAGCAGATAGTCACCGCCGCCCTGCCCTTGTTCACCATGGGCACTGACAATGGCCAGCATCCCGAGGAACGACACCGCCAGCCAGAACAGTTTTTGCGCGGTGATTTTCTCCCCCAGGAACAACGCCGCCAGCCCTACCAACATGAACGGCTGGACGTTGTACACCGCCGTGCCGATGGCAATCGAAGCGCGAGAATAAGAGGCAAACAACAACACCCAATTACCGACGATCGCCACACCGCTGAGCACCGCCAGCAGGAAGGTGGTACGGGTGAGGATGCCGGGGCGCAAAAAGCCAAAACCGGCGCAGATCAACAACAAGGTCACGGCGCCAAATACGCAGCGCCAGAACACCACATCCAGTACCGGCAAGCCGGATACCAGTACGAACCAACCGATGGTTCCGGAAATCAGCATGGCGGCGGTCATTTCCAGCGAACCGCGGCGTAAGGTCTTGTCCATCTTCAGTCTCCTTCAGCAAGTGGGCACAGTATGCCGAGCAAACCGGGGCCTTCTCCATGGCCGGAAAAAGGCTAAACTGCGTTTCGACCTTTTTTATCAAGGCAACTTCCCAGATTTGCCTAACGGAGCTGAAAATGACTGATGACATTGACCAGATCCTCATCAGCGCCCTGATGGAAGATTCCCGACGCTCCCTCAAGGCCTTGGCCAACCTCAGCGGCTTGTCCTCCCCCAGTGTCGCCGAGCGCCTTCGCCGGCTCGAGGAACGTGGTGTGCTCAGGGGCTACACCGTCGAGGTGGACCCCAAGTGCTTCGGCTATCAACTCCAGGCCATCGTGCGTATCCGCCCGCTGCCGGGACAGTTGCAGGAAGTGGAGCGGCAGATCCAGGCCATCGCTGAATTCACCGAATGCGACAAGGTCACCGGCGACGACTGCTTCATCGCGCGCCTACACGTGCGCTCGATGGAACAGCTCGATACCTTGCTGGACAAGCTCAATGTCCATGCCGAGACCAATACCGCCATTGTCAAGAAAACGCCGGTCAAGCGGCGGTTGCCGCCGATGGCGTGAGTGGAAACCGGCCTCGGATCGTCCGAGGCCGGAAAAGGGTGTTACTCGAGCTCCTCCAACTCGGGACTGCGTTGCACTTTGTGCACTTGTTCCTCAGGCGCGTTGCTCGCCTTGATCAACTTGAGCGTCTGGAGCTTGGCGCAGGCATTGACGCCATCTGCATAGACGCCGCTGTGGTTGCACTTCCAGTCGTAGAAGTTGGCCAGGGCTCCAGACAGTTGCAGGCTGTAGTCCGTGCTTTGGGTGCCCGGGCTGAACGGTTGACCAGCCGGAATGTTCTGGAACCATTTCATCCAGAGATCACTTCCCACAGCTGGCGGGTTGGCCTGGAACGTCGGGTTCATGATCGCCAATTGCTGATACTCGGCGGTCATGTGGCAACTCAGGCAGGACGCCTGGGGGTTGTCCACCGGCCCATTGAGTCGTCCGTTCCAACCCAGGTGAGTCGGTGGCAGCTCTTGGGTGTTGGCGTTGATTGCGGTCTGTTTCAGGGCCGGGTTGATCTTGGTGACCACCGGCTTGGGGTTGGTATAGTCATTGCCGATTTCCTGGGGATCATTGCCCCACATGATCCCCACCGGCACCAGGTTGTTCCAGTTCGCCTTGCCGGTCATGGCGCCATTGTATTGGAACGTGCCGAACAACCAACCGGTGTCGCTCACGCGGGTGTCGCGCACGGCAATGTCCATCTGAATCAGTGCTACTTTGGTGACGGACCGGTTTGTCGAGTCGAAGGTTTCGGTGGTGTAGGCGTTCCAGAGCAATGGGTTCGCGAGGAACGGCACCGTCTTGACGTCTATATCGGCAAACAGCGCCTTGCAGACCACCGTACCGTTGGCAAAGCTCTTGGGTTTCGAGGTTTGGCTTGGGTCTGGATTATCCGGGTCTTTCCAGACCTGGCCGATGGTGTAGGCCCCTATGTCGTTATAGATACCCACCGCGTAGGTCTGCCCGCTGCCGGTCTGCGCACTTGCCAGTTGCCCGGGCTGAATCGGTGCCTCCTTGGTCAGCCCGCTGATGCCTTCACGACCGTTGGGGCCGTAATGTTGCCAAGGCATGTGATACCACTGGCGAATCTTGTTCTTTTGTACTTTCCAGCCGATTTCAGTATTGCCTTCCAAGCAATACTTTTTCACTTCCTCCATGTACGGGCGCCAGGTTTCAAAGTCATTGGAGAATGACTTGGGTAAATGTTGGAAGAATCCCGGTATCGAGGATGCGCCCGGGGCCACCGTCGGATAATCCTGGCTGAGCTGGAACGGCGCTCCGGAGTATTCACTCTTGGGCGGGGCGTAACCGAAATCGGGGAAGACTCCGGCATGGACGCTAGCGGTGGACAATGCCCCCGTCAGGGCCAGCCACGCAATAATCTTTCCTTGAGGCTGCTTCATCGATATCTCCTTATAGAGAGACGCCTGCCGTCCCATCGAATTGCTGAGCGATGCGCAGGGTCTCCTTCTGTTATCAGGCTTCGGCACAATGCCCAAGCTTGTTCACGGTCCACGGTGGCGTTCAGTGAAGTGATACACCTCCTTTGCACCCAGTAAGTGGGCACGCTCAAACCTGGCTCTGTTAGCCGAATGCGAGCGTTGTCGAGGGAGTGTGGCGAAGACTTCGCGCGGTGATCGAACGACCAGCCGCATGCCGACCTTGGCAGTGCAATCCCTTGTCATAGGTGTAGATCATTTATGCAAAGGTGCCATCAGTTTTGGGCTTTTTGTTGGCGATTGGCCATGATTCTGAATCGCGGGGTAGGCCACTTCGTTCCGGGGTGTGATGTGTATATCCGTTTTTCGGTAACGGCTACTCCCTGTGGGAGCGGGCTTGCTCGCGAAGGCGGTGTGTCAGTTTGAAATGATGTTGGATGTGCCGGCCTCATTGCGAGCTAGCTTTGCTCCCACAGCTCGGATGGTGTACGACCGAAAGAGCCAGGTCGGCTATCAGGCCGCCTCGCTTTTGCTTTTGATCTGGAGGCCCCGTTAACCACGCTCGCCGAACGCAGGCATTTTGGAGTGGGCATCCCGGCAAGGATGCCGGGATAGCCGCGCCGGGCCATGGATCGCCCTTCGCGGCGGGCCCACGGAGCAATGCCAGAGTGAGGGAATACCGAGCCTAGGCGAGGCACCGAGTGGTGGGGCAAGTATTTTTTTGCTTACTTTTTTTGGCGTTTGAAAAAAAGTGAGCCGCCGTAGGGCGGAACCCTAAGTAGCCGTGACCGAAGAAACGGATATACACACCCCTCCACGCCATCCAAAAAACACCCAAAAAAAACGGCGCTTTTCATCTCTGAAAAACGCCGCTTTTTTAATGTGAACAGCATCACGCCGAAGCGGACCTTTCACTCATCAAAAATGCAATCAGTCGTCACGCCCCATCAGGCCAAACAGCTGCAGCAAGCTGACAAACAGGTTGTAGATCGATACATACAGGCTGACAGTCGCCATGATGTAGTTACGCTCACCGCCATGAATGATGGCGCTGGTCTGATACAGGATGCAGACCGAGGAAAACAGCACGAAGCCGGCGCTGATTGCCAGTTGCAGGCCGCTGATCTGGAAGAAGAAGCTGGCCAGCACCGCGCCCAGCAGGACGAAGAAACCAGCGGTGATGAAACCGCCGAGGAAGCTCATGTCCTTGCGGGAAATCAACACGTAGGCCGACAAGCCACCAAATACCAGGGCGGTCATTGCAAAGGCCGAGCTGACCACTTCGGCGCCGCCCTGCATTTGCAGGTAGCGATTGAGGATCGGGCCGAGCAGGAAGCCCATGAAGCCCGTCAGGGCAAAAGCCGACACCAGGCCCCACGCCGAATCACGGAGTTTGTTGGTAAGGAAGAAAAGGCCATAGAAACCGATAAGCACGACGAAGATGTTCGGGTAACCCACCCGCATCTGTTGTGCGACGTAGGCCATCACACCGCTGAAAGCGAGTGTGAGTGCCAGCAGGCCATAAGTGTTGCGCAGGACGCGGCTAACCTCTAGCTGCTCAGCCTGCACGCTGTTGTTCACTGCGTAATCCTGTTCGCGCATGGCGACACTCCTCCGGTTTTGAAACATTCAGTGGCAAGGATCATAACAGACGCTCTGTAACAAGCTACGTAGAGAGTTTGACAGTGTGTTTCATTCGGGTATTATGGCGCCCGCAACGCAATACGGAGGTGTGGCCGAGTGGTTTAAGGCAACGGTCTTGAAAACCGTCGACTGTAACAGGTCCATGAGTTCGAATCCCATCGCCTCCGCCATCTTTTAACGTTAAAGCCCTGATTTATCAGGGCTTTTTCGTGTCCGGCATTCAGAATACCTATCGCAGCTTCAGCATTGGACAACGCTATGGCAAACCCCACCCCGCCACTCAAGGAAAGAAAAGTGACCAGCAAAACCATCGGCTCCATCGTTGCTGCAATCATGGGCGTCGTCCTGTTGTGTGTATTGTTCGGCAGCTGGTACACGGTCGACGAGACCGAGCGCGGTGTACTGCTACGCAACGGGGCGCTGGTGGGGGTGGTTGAACCGGGCCTGTCTTTCAAGACGCCATTCATCGAAACCGTGCGCATGATCAGCGTCCAGAGCCAGGTCACGGCCTACGAAGACCTGCAGGCCTACAGCAAGGATCAACAGTCAGCCGAGCTCAAGGTGTCCGTGTCCTGGCATATCGCGCCTTCCGATGTGGCGAAGGTCTACACCCAGTTCAAGGATCTGGAAGGCATCCGCGACCGGATGATCAGCCGCCAGGTGCCGACCCAGGTGGAGAACGTCTTTGGCAAGTTCAACGCCGTGGCTGCCGTGCAGAACCGCGTCCAACTGGTCAACGATATTTCCACGGCTATCAAGGCCACCATTACCGGTCCGGTCATCATCGACAGTGTCCAGGTCGAGAACATCGATTTCAGTGACGCCTACGAAAAGGCCATCGAAGCGCGCATGGCCGCGGAAGTCCAAGTCAAGACCCGCGAACAACAGCTCGCCACCGAGCAGGTCCAGGCGCAGATCCGCGTAACCCAGGCCCAGGCGGAAGCTGACTCGCAAGTGGCCCAGGCCAAGGCAGACGCGCTGGCGACCGAGCTGCGCGGCAAAGCCGAAGCCGAGGCCATCAAGGCGCGGGCCCAGGCCCTGGCCAGCAACCAGAATCTGGTGGAGCTGACCAAGGCCGAGCGCTGGAATGGCGTGCTGCCAACCACCGTGCTGCCGAACAGCGCCCTGCCCTTCATCGACATCAAGTAACGCCATCGGCGCGGCCTGCCTGGCCGCGCCTGCTCCATCCCGGAGCGCCCTCGACAGACATCATCCCGCTCGTTAGCGCTACACTCGGCAATGAATCCGACGTTCATCGTTAGCAGGGAGCTCAACGTGCATCCAGGCAAAAGCAGACCGACACGACCCACTGCACGACGATCACGCTGCCTCCCCTTCGGCTCAAGCCTTGAGCATCTCCCGCCTCGGGAATCCCCCACGCCTTCGATCAGCATCCTGCATAGGAGAACAGCGTGACCACGCTTATAAAAAAATATAAATGGCCTGCCCTGTTGGCCGTCGCGCTTATTGTGTTTTCTGCGCTGATATTCTTTCTGATCAAGTCATA
Organism: Pseudomonas sp. OA65; assembly: GCF_017498305.1. Taxonomy (NCBI): domain Bacteria; kingdom Pseudomonadati; phylum Pseudomonadota; class Gammaproteobacteria; order Pseudomonadales; family Pseudomonadaceae; genus Pseudomonas; species Pseudomonas sp. OA65. The sequence continues at coordinate 46,655 of NZ_JAGDEZ010000023.1, read as the reverse complement.
CACGTACGACTCATCGACCTACTTCGAATCCCGCGACTTCATTCGCCAACTCAAACAATCCGATGCGAACTGGAATAGCAAGATCCTGAGGAAAAAGATCGGCCTCAACAACAACCTCTCCCTGGCCCCGCCACCGGAGGCCGACAGTCGCTGGCAGCAATTGGAACAGCTCAACAACACCGGCCCCTTGGCGACACTTTGGATGTCCCGCCGCCATGGCTATGTGGAAGCCATCAAGAACAAGTCTTTGCTGGTGGAGCAATTCGAACAGCACAACGCCTATCTACGTACATCCCTGGATGCGCTGCCGCAAGTTGAAGACCAGATACAAACGCGGCTCAAGGACATGAATATCGAAAGCACGATGGAGCGCATGAGCGTGGCGTCCAATGTGCTTGAGTTGACCCTGACAACTCTGGAGTTCGCGCTTTATGTCACGACGGACAAAGCCAGGGAGGTGCAAGGCAAGTTAACTGAGCTGGAGCCTTACATCGAACGATTGCCTGCGACTGACCAGGCTCCCTTCATAACCCTGATCCAGCACGTCAAGACCATCGTCCAGGAACAACCGGTCGTCAACGACCTGCTTGACCGCATCAGCGTCATTCCGGTTGCTCAGGAACTGGACAGCATCAGTGAACTGTTGAACGAGACACAACGCAGGACCGCCGCAACTGACCGTCAATACCACCTTTACCTAGCCGTGTGCGCCAGCCTGATGGCGCTGTTGATGATCTACCTGGCGGTGCGGCTGGTTCGCAGCTACGCAGTGATCAACCAGATCAACCAGGCGCTGCAATCGTCCAACGAACGCCTGGAAGAGCGCGTGCAGGAGCGCACCCGCGAATTGAAGGAGGCCGAACGCGAATTGGTGGATGCGGCCCGCATGGCGGGCATGGCTGAAATAGCGACGAATGTGCTGCACAACGTCGGCAATGTGCTCAACAGCGTCAATATTTCAGCCGAGGTGGTAACCCGCAAGTTGAGGCACAGCAAGACGCTTGGGCTGACGAAAGCGGTAACCATGATGAATGAACATGCCGAAGACCTTGGCCAGTTCATTACCCTCGATGAAAAAGGCCGGTTGCTGCCGCGTTACTTCAACGAACTGGTCGACTCTATTGCCGTCGAACAGAAACTGCTTATTGATGAACTGGCGCAGTTGACCAAGAGCATCGATCACATCAAGGAAATCGTCACGACCCAACAAACCTATGCGGGCGCCGCCAGGCTGATCGAACCGCTCAAGGTCAGCGACCTGTTCGAAGACGCGCTGCGAATGAATTCGGGCGCTCTCAGCCGGCACCACGTCACTGTCATCAAGGATTATCAGGACGTTCCCATGATCATGGGCGACAAGCACAGGCTGTTGCTGATCCTGATCAACCTGATCAGCAACGCCAAGTTCGCGATGTCACACACCGACGGGCATCCGCGGGAAATGACCCTGGGAATCCGCATTGCCGACGAAACGACGCTATGCCTGAGCGTCAAGGACCGGGGCGAAGGCATTTCCGCGGAGAACCTGGCGCGCATCTTCAATCACGGTTTTACGACACGCAAGGACGGCCATGGGTTTGGCCTGCACAGCTGCGCCCTGGCGGCGGTAGAAATGAATGGCCGCCTGCACGTCCACAGCGATGGACCGGGGCAAGGTGCGCTATTTACCTTGGAGATACCGTTGGCGTTGGCGCGTACCTGACTGTGTCGGAGAAAAACGCGTCCCCTGTGGCGAGGGCGCTTGCTCCCGCTGGGCTGCGTAGCGGCCCCTTTTGTGAGCGCTTCGCACTCAAGCGGGAGCAAGCTCCCTCGCCACGGGTTTGTCGCCTGAACAGTATTGGTGAGCATCCACCTATTTAGTGTTTACAGGCCGGCCGCTACGGGTTCTCCGGGTGGGCAATGCGGCGGCGTAGGCCAGCGCTTCTTCGCGGGAAGCGAAGGAACCCAACCGGTCAGCCTGGGTGCAGACTCGCCACGGACCGCTGTTTACGCTGAGCACGTCATAACCATTGATGTGCATTTTCGTCATCATCGCAGTACTCATAGTCACCTCCGACTTCAACCAAGGGTGCACGGCCTACCATACACGCTGATTGTCCATGGGTATCGACCGGACGTCGGTAGCGACCTCAGTGGGCGTCGGAATCCCACAACCAGTCCCACAGCCCCGGCAAACGTACGGGCTCAGTGCTGTGATCGACCGTCCGAGCCAGCGCCGCTCGCTCCAACGCCTGGCGGTCATCATAGAATGGCCTGGCGGCGGTCCTCATGCCGCTCGCGTTGGCGCTGTCGAGCAGTATTTGCAGGTATTCGCGAGCATGCCGGGCGGTATAACGATTGATGTCGTGAAACGTCACCACCACCGGGATCACCCCGTCCACCGCCGGCAGTTGCCCGGCCGCGATGCGCTCGCGCACTTCGGAGAGTTGTCGAACCAGGTTGATCCGTCGCCGGGGGCTCATCGTGATGCCCCAGACCTTGCCATCATTTGCGCTCAAGTCGGTCAGCAGAACGTGCAGGCCGTGTGCTCGATAAGCTGCCGCAGTGCGCCTGTCGAAGCTCCAGAACGGCGGCCTGACCAGGGACGGCGCCGCGCCGGTCATGGCGGCAATATCATTGCCACCGTGGGTGAGCGATTGCTCCAGCTCATCAGGGCCCAGGAACCGGTGATTGGTGTGCCAGTAGGTGGCCGTATGAAAGGCCAACACATGGCCCTCCTCCTGCTGCCGACGCATTATCGAGCGGCCAATATCGCTGCCACCGGCGCGTGGCGAGCGAGTCTGCAGGAAAAACACTGCCTTGATGCCGGGCTGTACTGGGTTGTCCGCCAGGGCGTCCAGCACCGCCAGGCTAGGGTTCCAGAAAGACGATGCGCTGGGTCCATCATCGAATGTCAGCAGGAAACGGATCGGGGGTTGTTCACGCAAGCGTTGCTCGGTTTGCGGCGTCAGTTCGATGGGGGCGCCAATGCAGCCCGACAAACCGATGGCGAGGGCTGCGATGAACAGCACCCTGGCGATGTTTTTCATGTTTTGCCTTTAGTTGATGCCGCGTTGCCTCGCCTTAGATCCCTGGCCGACGGTGTTGAAGCCCACCTTGGAGAAGGGTAACCGGGTTTGGTTCCTTGCTGTGAACAATGGCTGCTCGCAAAGTTTGCGCTTGCCCCGCGCTTGAGCCTCGGTGGCATAAATTTGACCGTCTGGAAATTCGATGGAATTTTCCGAATGCCTTTGTATCCATCCGTATAGGACTAATTAGGGAGGATTTATGGGCGGGCCATCGCTTTACATCATCGACTACATGCTTCATGGCGAACCCAAGTCATTCATTATTCGCGCAGAAGTGATGAATAACTCCGAAGCTTGGCACTGGGCCAGTTGCGACGCGGGGGTCGGGCGCATACCGAAATTCGGCAGGGAGAAGGTCAAGCGGGTTTCCAAGCCCCTTGCGGAAAAATACGGCATTACCGACGTGCGCTGGCGGGCAAGCGTCGCGCCAGCCTGGGTCAAGGAGTCCGGCTGAAATATCGTGTACCGTTTCCGGCGCGCCGGTTGTCTGACCGGGCGCCGGTTTCTTCGACAGATCCGAAATAACTCAACTACGCTTAAACCACAGCAAGACCCGCCCCTGGCGGGTTCTTGTGCTGCCTCATCAACCCTGAATGGAGGTGTGACATGTCCGAAAAAGAGTCCATCACCACCCTGCTCACCTTGCTGGAATCGCGTCAGGCCAGGCTCACGGCAGCCTGCAAGGAAATCGCCGATTGGGTCGACCACCAAGGCGGGCACCCCACCGCCGTGCGCATTCGAGACCGGCTCAACGACATCGACAAGGACGCCCCGTCGATCCAGAGCGCACTGACCTCACTAAAGCCTGCCGAACCGCCACTGCCCAAGTTCCGCTGACGCCCCGCGTCAGACGTGTTTCCCCATCAGTTCTACCGGCTGGAAAGCCGATGGAACGCGGGCAATTTTTGCGCCTCGAAATCAATAGGCACTGGTGCAAAAACCGCAAAGGGAGAACCACATGAATGCCAGAATCCTGCTATTGATCGCTTGTGCGAGCCCCGCCACCGTCCTGGCCCAAGGCTGCGACGTCGTCACACGGTCCCAGAGCCAGTCGGTTCCGGTGATCGAAAGCCACAGCTGCTACGAATACAAAGGCGTACCCGCCGAAACCCTGGACTGGTCTTGCAGCAATGAAAGCAAGGGAACGGTCAGTACCCAGAAACGCAAAGTCGAGCGTTGTGACGAGGGATATGTGGCGACATGCCAAGCCAGGCTGACCCAGGAAGCGTTGGCCAACCCGCGCTCAACCAGCAAGGACAAGAGCGGTGGCTCAGCCAACCTTCCCGACAACGCCAAAGTGACGTGGTACTACTACGGGGTCGAGCAGGTGCAGCAGGCCCAGGAAGACTGCGAAACCACCGGCGGCGAGTGGAAGAACCGGTGACGGGCGCCGGCCACGCAGCACAGCGTTCTTGCTAGCCCTTGCTGTGCTCCGGTGACGAGGGTGGCTCCTTGACGCCGCGCGGCCCCGCCACGCCCCAGATGACCAGACCCAGCACTGGCAGGATGATCAGCAGCAGCGCCCAGCCAGCCTTGGTTCCGGCTGACTTGTCGCTTCGAAACACGCTGATGATTGCCCATAGGTCCACGAGCAGCAGAAGCACCGCGACAGCGATCCAGAAGTAACTGGCTAATTCAGACATGGCTCAATCCTCTTGGCGATTTAAGGATTAGGCACAGCCGTTCAAGCGCCGTTCAAAGAATTTTCGCCCAGGCGGGCGTGGCATCTACTCTCGCTCATTCAGATAAGAGACCCATTGCTCATAGGCCTCATGTTGACGCTGGACCGCCTCATCCCAGGTCGATCCGCTCATTTGATGGACACATATGAGCTTCATCATTTCCGCTGTCGCCGTATCGAGCTCCACCAGGAGTTCATGGGATTTGATCTTGAAGTCTTCAACGGTGGTCATCTGTCTGTCCTTCCCCTTCCGGGGCCAGCCATTGCACCCAACATGGATTCATTTTTTAGCAGCTGATTCAATTTGAGGCGATAACCGGTCGAAAGCCTGGCGCTGGCGGTCCAACAGGCCGATCAGGACGATGACAGGCCAAATGAACTCAGTCTTTTCCACCGCGCTACGGTCGTACTGATAAGGCTCTGAAAAAACATATTTGAACGCGCAGATAATGCCAGGCTCAAATATTGCAGATATATTTCAGTTTAATGACAGTCACAGATCGAGTACCGCCATGAAAATTCGAGCGACCGTCATCTGCGAGGACAATCGCCATATTCTTCTGGTCCGCAAATCCAATAGCCGCTGGGCACTGCCAGGCGGCACCGTAGAACGCGGCGAAACCCATGCCGGGGCCGCTGTCCGGGAATTAGCCGAGGAAACGGGCCTGGATGTCGAGAACCTGCTCTACCTGATGCGAATCAATGATGGGCAAACCGAACATCACGTATTCGAAGCGTCGGTCAGCGACTTGACGGCGGCCAGGCCACAGAATGAAATCAGCGATTGCCTCTGGCACCCGCTGGATGCCATTGCCCAACTGCAAATGAAAAAGGGCATGCGGGATATTCTCGAGGCATTTCGTCGACGATTGTGAACGCCGGCACCGATGGGTTATACCTGACAGGCTGCATGAGCATACTCACACAACCTATTGTTCAGCCTGATAATTGTCAGACTCTGTACGACGGATTCACTTCTTGCGCCAAGCGGTACTGATGGGATTGACCACCGTGTTCTTTTCCTGCGTATAGGTCCCGTTCTGCTGCGCTATGGCCTCGCCAGTGTCGACAATCGCGTTCTGGATAAACACGTTCTGCCCATCACCTCGAATGAAGGTGAGCTGGTGAAACGCAGTTTTATTTCCCCAGTCCGGGGAAGGCAGCGAGATAAACTTCACCGTGTAGGTCTCGTCAGTGTGTTGACCCTGCAAGACGTAGACGCCGTAGTGGTTCTCTCCCTGAGAGATGATTTTGTACAAACCGTTGCTGTAGTAATAAATTTCCGCATCGGGAAATGGCTTCTTGTCGTACATTTTCCGATAGTGCAGCACTTGCTTGACGGTCGGCGCGCCAAAGTTAACGGCAAGGGTTTTCCCATCGGCGGACGTTGTCTCCCCAGCGTATGCGGCGCCGCTGCTCATCAAGGCCAACAGGCTCATCGTTGCGATTTTTTTCACTTGATACCTCTCCATGGTCAAAGGATTAGCGCACCGGGCTGGCCTGGACGGAAGCTACCGCCTAGCCACACCTCGCTAATCTCAACGCCGAGTGTAGAGGTTTGCCCATGAAATTACCCGGAGGCTGGGCTCCGTTTCTTCGGCAGCTTTCAGCAGCAGAAACAAACAAGGGCTTGCATTAGCTTCCGCCCGCAAACCCTTGATTTTATTTAGATGGTGCCCGAAGCCGGAATCGAACCGGCACGCCCTTACGAGCGGGGGATTTTAAGTCCCATGCGTCTACCAGTTTCGCCATTCGGGCGGTAGCGCGGTTAGCCATGGGAACGTCGGCAGAAGCTGATGACCGATGCCCTGGCTGGTGCAGCAAGAGGTGGGAATATATACATCCCTCCCCTGTGAAGCAAGGTGGCTCATGCCCTTTTCAAGACAAAACCTTTCAAATGCTTCGCAAATAAAAAAGCTCTGTAAATCATAGATCTACAGAGCTTTTTAAAAGTGGAGGCCGAAGTCGGAATCGAACCGGCGTAGGTGGATTTGCAATCCACTGCATAACCATTTTGCTATTCGGCCTCAAGGACGCTTGATGCGATGCAGCTACATCAACCGCAGTACAAACCTGATCAGGAAACAGTGCGCTTACTCAGCGCTATCTCCTTGAAAACATTGAGATTTTTTACGTCCCAGTGCGTTCGATGGGCGCAATTATGTACTCATTTACCTAGGCTGACAACCCCTTGATTTCAAAAAAAAATCGTCGAACGGTCGGCCTGCCCTTCCCTGGCCAAACCTGCCGGCGAATCCCGGACTGCCCTGGCGAACGCTTGAACCGTATCGCCAGGATTCGCCTCATCGGAAAGCCCCCACGTTGATGGAACAACCGCGCCTCCCCTCGGTTCATTCCTTATGTCGTCCCTGGAGAATGAGGAAACCATCATGTCTGAACGACCCCAACTGGTTGCGAGCCGGGCTGCGGTGCCGACCCCGTCGCACCCTAATCTTGGCACGCCGGAACGTGCCGTATCGCTGCTGGCCGGCACCTTGTTGATCGCTAACGGACTGCGCCAAGGCGGGCTCCAGGGCTGGCCGCAGGTGCTGCTCGGCGCCTGTGCCGCCTGGCGCGGCTATTCAGGCACCTGCAGGATCAAGCGCGCACTGACCCATAGTCCGTTCGAACGAGCCTTTGAACAGGATCGGGACTGGAGCGGCAGCAAAGTGATTTCTCGCAGCATTACCGTGGGCAAACCCAGGGATGAGGTCTTCGCGTTCTGTCGCAACCCGGGCAACCTGGGTGCGCTGGTGCCCTGGGTCGACGCTATAGAACAAACCGCTGAAGGTACTTACCGCTGGGTCGCCCACGGCCCGATGGACAAGACCCTGCACTGTGACATCCAACAGGACGAGCCCAAGGACGGCCGCAAGCTGCACTGGACTGCCGGCCCGGATACGCGATTCAAGCATGACATCCAGATGCACTTCAGCGATGCGCCGGCCGGCCGTGGCACGCAGTTGAAAGTCATCGTCGCCTGCCAGGCGCCCCTCGGTGCCGCCGGTTATGCCTTGGCCGCGGCGATTTCCAAGTTCTCGGACAAAGCCTTGCTGCACCTGCTGCGCAGCATCAAGCAACAACTGGAAACCGGCGAGGTGAGCACCAACCGCCTGCACGCCTCTGGTACGAAGGACTTTCTGTTCGTTCATCCGGCCACAGAGGCCCCTCAAACACCGTCCTCACAGCCTTCCACCGGAGGTAACGCCTGATGCGTGCATTGACTTGGCAAGGCCCGAATAAGCTACAAGTTGAAACCGTCGATGATCCGTCCATTCTCAACCCCCGGGACGCGATCGTGCGGGTACAGATGTCCTCGGTGTGCGGGTCAGACCTGCATCTGCTGGGCGGCTACGTGCCGACCATGCAGGCCGGCGACATCATTGGCCATGAATTCATGGGGGAAGTCGTGGAGATCGGTTCAGCCGTCAGGTCTTTCGGCAAAGGCGACCGGGTTGTCACCGTGTCGATCATCGGTTGCGGCGAATGCGAACATTGCAGGCGCTCGGATTTTTCCTGCTGCGACAACTCCAACCCCAATCCCAGCGCAACGGACATCGCCTACGGCCAACCGGCGTGCGGCATCATCGGCTACAGCCATGCGTTTGGCGGTTACGCCGGCAGTCACGCGACCTATATCCGCGTGCCGTTCGCCGACGTCAACCTATTCAAGATCCCCGAGGGCATTACTGACGAACAGGCGGTATTCGTCTCAGACGCGGTGCCCACTGGTTATTTCGCCGCCGATAACGCCGATATCCAACGGGGCGATACCGTGGCGGTATGGGGTTGTGGCGGGGTCGGGTTGATGGCGATTGCCAGTGCCTACCTGCTAGGGGCCGAACGGGTGATTGCCATCGACCGCCTGCCTGATCGCTTGCAATTGGCGGAAGAAAAAGCCGGTGCCATCGCCCTCAACTACGAAGCCACTGACGTGCATGCCGCCTTGCTGGAACTGACCGGTGGCCGGGGCCCGGATCGCTGCATCGACTGCGTGGGCATGGAGGCCCATGGCACAGAGATCGATTATTTCTACGACAAGACCAAGCAAATGATGCGTCTGCACACCGAACGCGGGACGGTACTGCGCCAGTCGATCCGCGCCTGCCGCAAAGGCGGCACTGTCTCGGTGGTCGGTGTGTATGGCGGCCTGCTCGACAAATTTCCCATGGGGGCCATCGTCAACAAATCCCTGACCCTGCGCTCCGGCCAACAGCCTGGACAGCGTTACGTAGGACGGTTGTTCGAGCACATCCAGAAAGGTGAGTTGGACCCGTCCTATCTGCTGACCCATCCGATGGGACTGGAGCAGTCGGTGGAAGGTTATGCGATGTTCAAGGAGAAGACGCAGAACTGTTTACGAGCGGTGTTCCGGCCGGAGTGACGATCGAACCTGTGGCGAGGGAGCTTGCTCCCGCTGGCTGTAGGAGCTGGCGAAGCCTGCGATCTTTTGATCTTTCGCTTGAGATTCAAGTGGATGGGGAAAGATCGTAGCCTCGTTGCACTCGACAGCTCCACGGTTCCTACAGGCCCAGCGGGAGCAAGCTCCCTCGCCACGGAAAGTCACAGGCCTTAGACAGTCGCAGCCCTGCACCATTATGGGTAACATACCGGCCTTCCCGCAGCCCTTCTGCGTCCTGCCAAATAAGCCATTCCATGCCTTTCGAACTCAGCGTTGACCTCACTACCCTCGCTATCCTCGCCGTTGTCGCCTTCATTGCCGGTTTCATCGATGCCATTGCTGGTGGCGGTGGTTTGCTGACCACGCCGGCGCTGCTGACTGCAGGTTTGCCACCTCACCTGGTCCTGGGGACCAACAAACTCAGTTCGACCTTCGGCTCGGCGACGGCCAGCTTCACCTTCTACAAGCGCAAGTTGTTCCACCCAGGGCAGTGGACCCATGCCCTCGTCGGCACATTGGTCGGAGCCCTGACCGGCGCCGTCGTCGCCCACTACCTGCCAGCCGAGTGGCTGAACAAGATGTTGCCGGTGATCGTCTTCGCCTGCGGCCTGTACCTGTTGTTTGGCGGCACGCCCAAGGCGCCGTTGGACAGCGATGCGCCGATCAAGAAGACGTGGCAGTCATCCCAGGGTTTCAGCCTGGGTTTCTATGACGGCGTGGCCGGGCCGGGTACCGGTGCGTTCTGGACCGTCAGCAGCCTGCTGCTCTACCCCATCGACTTGGTCAAGGCCAGTGGCGTGGCCCGCAGCATGAACTTCGTCAGCAACATCGCGGCGCTGTCGGTGTTCATCTTTTCCGGGCAGGTAGACTGGGTCATCGGCCTGAGCATGGGCCTGTCGGTGATGGTCGGCGCGTTCTTCGGCGCTCGCACCGCCATCAGCGGCGGCGCGAAGTTCATCCGACCGGTGTTCATCACCGTGGTGCTGGGCTTGACCGTGCGCCTAGCCTGGCAGCACTGGTTCAGCGTGGCCTAAGCGCCGCGCCACATACAGGTCGATCAGATAGCGGGCAATCGAGCGCGAGGCCGGCAGCGGTGGCAGGTCGTAGACGTTGAACCATTGGGCGTCCTCGATCTCATCCTCCTGGGGCACGATGTCACCGCTGGCATATTCAGCGTGGAAACCGAGCATCATCGAATGGGGAAACGGCCAGCACTGGCTGCCCATGTACTGGATGTTCTTCACCTCGATACTGACTTCCTCGCGCACTTCGCGGACCAGGCAGTCCTCCGCCGACTCGCCGGGCTCGGCAAAACCCGCCAGGGTGCTGTAGACACCCGTGACGAACCGCGGTGAACGGGCCAGCAGGACTTCATCGCCGCGGGTAATCAACACAATCATGCTCGGTGAAATCCGCGGGTAATGGCGCAGGTCGCAGGCATCGCAATACATCGCCCGCTCCAGTGGAATCTGGCTCATGGCTTTGCCGCAACTGCCACAGAAGCGATGTTCCCGGGCCCAGGTGCCGATCTGCGCCGCATAACCCAACACCTTGTACAGCGTGTGGTCGTCCTCGAGCATGAACGCCCGCAGGCCTTTCCAGTTACAACCAGGGATGTCCAGCGGGCTGTGCAATTCCAGCAGGTAGACCGGCTCGCCATCCAGGTGACCGATGCCGTGTTCGGCGAGGATCGACAGGTCCTGGCGCTTGAGCCAGTCGCGGGGAAACAGCGCGCCGTTGTCATCGAACAGAAAGCCTTCCGGGCTACGGGCCACGGCCCAGCCGCCGGGAACGTCGGTGTCGAGTACTGCGGTGGTCCAGCGTGAAATCATGGTCAGTCAATCCAGAAATTCAGGTTTCTGTTTGCTCATATGGGCGGCCATGGCCACGCGCAGGTCGGTCGATTGCAACATGGCGGCGTTCCAGGTGGCGACGTATTCCAGGCCGTCATCGATGCTGTGGTCGCGCATGTAGCTGATCATTGCCTTGGTGCCGGTCACGGCAATCGGCGACTTGGCGGCGATGTCCCGGGCAATGCCCATCACACCGTCGAGCAGGCTGGCGGTGTCGCTGTAGACACGATTGACCAGGCCGATGCTGCGCGCTTCGTCGGCACCAAAAGTGCGCCCCGTATAAGCGAGTTCACGCAGCATGCCGTCCCCGACGATCCTCGGCAAGCGTTGCAATGTGCCAACATCGGCGGCCATGCCGATATCGATTTCCTTGATGGAGAATTGGGCGTCCTCGGCGGCATAACGCATGTCGCAAGCAGAGATCAGGTCAATGGCACCGCCCAGGCAATAGCCCTGGATGGCCGCGAGCACCGGCTTGCGGCAATTGTCCACGGCGTTGAACGAGGCTTGCAGCTGCACAATCTTGCGCCGCAGCAACCGCGCATTGCGCCCCACGTCCTTACCCAGTTCGTTGGCCACGCCTGCCAGCATCATCAGGTCGATGCCGGAGGAAAAATGCTTGCCGGTGCCGCTGAGCACCACCACCCGCGCTTCATCGGTATCATCGATCCATTGGAAGATCTCAATGATCTCGCGCCAGAAGTCAGCGTTCATCGCGTTGATCTTGTCCGGCCGATTGATCTGCACATGGGCGATGTTGTCTGCAAGTTCGACGTTGAACGCTTGGTATTGCGACATGGCAGTGATCCTTTACCGGCTGAAAAGAGGCCTGAACTATAACAAGCCATCGCGACGGGACGTAGGCAGTGCATCGGCCAAAAGCGGGACTGTTTGACAGCCATTAACTCTGTGGCGAGGGAGCTTGCTCCCGCTGGACTGCGTAGCAGTCCCCTACTTTATGAGCGCTGCGCACTCAAGCGGGAGCAAGCTCCCTCGCCACAAAAGCATCTTGCGGCGCTACCCAATCACTCAGGGTTTCTCCTCCGCCTGCAACTGCCCATCCCAGCCCCCGCCCAGCGCCGCAATCAACTGTACGCTGGCAATCAACCGGCTCTGCTGCAGGCTCAGCACGCTGCGTTCGTTGCTCAGCGCGGTGGCCTGGACGGTGACCACGTCAAGGTAGGCAATCAGTCCGGCCCTGTACTGGTTCTGCGTCAGGCGCAGGGATTCCCGGGCGGCGTCCAGTGCTTCCTGGCGCACGCGGGCTTCGTCTTCCAGCACCTTGAGCTGGATCATGTAGTTTTCCACCTCCCGCAGGCCGTCAAGCACGGTCTGGCGGTAGGTGGCAACGGTCTGGTCATAGGCGGCGACGGTGCGGTCGACTTCCGCCGAACGTTGGCCGCCATCGAACAGTGTCATCGCCAGTTGTGGGCCTACCGACCAGAAGCGGTTCGGCACGCTCACCCAGTTGTCATAGGTACTGCTGCTGTAGCCGCCGCTGAGGCTCAGGGTCAGGTCCGGGTAGTACGCGGCCTTGGCGACGCCGATGTTGGCGTTGGCGGCCATCACCGAGCGCTCTGCCGAGGCGATGTCTGGCCGGCGTTCGAGCAGTTGCGAGGGCAGCGCCACCGGGATCTGTGGCAGTGTCGGGATGTCTTGGGTCTCGGCCAGCTTGAATTCGGCCGGTGGCAGGCCGATGAGCACGGCGACGGCGTTTTCGAACTGGGCCCGTTGCCAGATCAGGTCGATCAGGTCGCCCTGGGTGGTCTTGAGCTGGTTCTGCGCCTGGGCCACCGCGTCCTTGCCGGACACCCCGGCGCGGTACTGGTTTTCGGTCATTTTCAGCGAGCGCTGGTAGTTGTCGACGGTGGTCTGCAACAAGCGCTTCTGCTCGTCGATCACCCGCAACTGCAAGTAATTCTGCACCAGTTCCGACTGCTGGCTCAGGCGCATCGCCGCCAGGTCGGCGAAACTGGCTTGCGCGCTCGCCTCGTCGGCTTCCAGGGTGCGGCGCAACTTGCCCCACACGTCTGCTTCCCAACTGACACCGGCCTGGGCGCTGTAGGTGTCGCGAATGCCGCTGGACGAACTGCTCAGGCTCGAGCTGCTGCTACCGGTGCCCTGGCTGGAGCGCGTCTTGCCAACGGTCAGGTCCACGGTGGGGAAAAAGGCACCCCGGGCATTGCGTACCAATGCCCGGGCCTGCCGGTACTGGGCCTCGGCCTGGGCCACGGTCTGGTTGGAGGCGTTGAGCTTATCCACCAGGCCATTGAGCTGCGCATCACCGTACAGCTCCCACCAGGCGCCCCGAGCCATCGCATCGCTGGGGTTGGCCTGGCGCCAGCCCTGGGCCTCCTTGTACTGCACCGGGGCGGCGGCCGTGGGACGCTGGTAATCCGGGCCGATGGCGCAGGCGCTGAGCATCGCCACGCACAGCGCCAGGCTCAGCACCCGCGAGCCACGGGCGGTCGCCAGCACGGCGGCAAGATTGGAAGGCAAACGGTCGGTCATAGCGGAGTTTCCAGGGCAGCATCAGTGCGCACACCACGCCAGCGGTTGAAGCGATGGCGCAGCTTGTCGAGATAAAGGTAAACCACCGGCGTGGTATAGAGCGTCAGCACTTGGCTGAACACCAGGCCACCGATGATGGTCAGGCCCAGTGGCTGGCGCATTTCCGCGCCTTCGGCGGTGCCGAGCAGCAACGGCAAGGCACCGAGAATCGCCGCCAGCGTGGTCATCAGGATCGGCCGTAGCCGCAGCAGGCAAGCGCTACGGATCGACTCCAGCGGCGTCTGTCCGGCACGCTCCAGTTGCAAGGCGAGATCGATCATCAGGATGGCGTTTTTCTTCACCACGCCGATCAGCAGGAACAGCCCCAACAGCGAGATCAGGCTAAACTCGCTGCCCAGCGCGTAGATCGACAGCAATGCGCCGACCCCGGCCGACGGCAAGGTGGATAGGATGGTCAGCGGATGAATGTAGCTTTCATACAGCACCCCCAGCACCAGGTACACCGCCAGCAGCGCGCCTAAAATCATGAACGGCTGGCTCTTCTGGGTGGCGGCGAACGCGTCGGCAGTGCCGGCCATTTTCACGATGACATCCTCGGGCATCCCAAGCTTGGCAATCGCCCGTTCGATGGCCGCGGTGCCCTGCTCCACCGTCACGCCTTCGGCCATGTCGAAGGAGATGCCCTCGGAGGCGAACTGGCCTTCATGGCTGACCCGGTCGTCCTCCAGGCTGTTCTCGTAATGGGCAATGGCCGACAGCGGCACCCGCGCACCATCGGCAGTGATCACCTGGACCTGTTCGAGGGTGCTCGGGTCCTGGGCATACTTGGGATTGACCTCCATCACCACCTGGTACTGGTTGAGACTGTCGTAGATGGTGGAAATCTGTCGTTGGCTGTAGGCGTTGTTGAGCACCGCCGTGACCATGTCCATGTCGATGCCCAGGCGCTTGGCCTGGTCTCGGTCTACCACCAGCGTCACCTGCTGCGCCCCGCCACCGTCGCGGGCGTCGATGGCGGTCAGTTCCGGCAAGGCCCGGAAGGCCGCCACGACCTTGGGGTACCAGGTGCGCAGCGACGCCAGGTCGGCGCTTTGCAGGATGTAGGAATATTGGGAAGTGGTTTGCTCGCGACCGCCACCGAACTGCAGGTCCTGGTCGGCCATCAACATCAATTGGGCACCGGGTACCTTGGGCATTTCCTTACGCAGGCGCTCGATGACCTTTTGCGCGGAAATATTCCGTTCCTTGATCGGCTTGAGACGCACCAGCATGAACGCGTTGTTGGTGCCGTTGTTGCCGCCGATGAAGCCGGCAACGCTTTGCACGGCCTCGTCCTTGAGCACGGCGCGACGGAAAATCTCCATCTTCGGCTGCATCACGCCGAACGACAGCCCATCGTCGCCACGCACGAAACCGATCAGTTGGCCGGTGTCCTGCTGCGGCATGAAGGTCTTCGGCACCACCACATACAACGCGACGTTCACGCCAATGGTCACCAGCAGGCTCAGCAAGGTCAGGCGCCGATGACGCAGCACCCAGTCCAGGCTGGTGGCGTAACCACGGACCATCCGTTCATTGACCCTCTGGCTCCAGCGCTGCAGGCGGTTTTCCTGCCCAGGCACATGGGGCTTGAGCCAGCGGGCGCAGAGCATCGGCGTGAGAGTCAGCGAGACCACCAGCGACACCACGATGGAGGCCGCCAGGGTGATGGAGAATTCGCGGAACAGGCTCTCGATGATGCCGCCCATGAACAGGATCGACAGGAATACCGCCACCAGCGAGACGTTCATCGACAGCAAGGTGAAGCCCACCTCCTCGGCCCCCCGGTACGCTGCCTCCATCGGTGGCACGCCTTCGTCGATATGCCGGGAAATGTTCTCCAGCACCACGATGGCGTCGTCCACCACCAACCCGGTCGCCAGGATCAACGCCATCAGCGACAGGTTGTTCAGGGAAAAACCGTACAGGTACATCACCGCAAACGTGCCCACCAGCGACACCGGCACCGCCAGGGTCGGGATCAGTGAAGCGCGGAAATTGCCGAGAAACAGGAACACCACCAGCACCACCAGGGCCACGGCGATCAGCAAGGTCATTTCCGCTTCATGCAGGGTGGCCTTGATCACGGGCGAGCGGTCCATCGCCAGGTTCAGCTTGACGCTGGCCGGCAGCACCGCCTGCAACGCCGGCAGTTGCGCCTTGATCTCGTTGACGGTCTCGATGATGTTGGCGCCAGCCTGGCGGTTGATCACCAGCAATACGGCGGCATCGTCGTTGAAGAAACCGCTGTTGTAACGGTCCTCGACGCTGTCGGTGACTTTCGCCACATCCTTGAGCCGCAGCACCGAGCCGTCCTGATAGCGGATGACCAGCGTTTCGTAGTCCTTGGCCTTTTCCAACTGGTCGTTGGCCTGGACCTGCCACATGCGCCGGTCGTCCTCCACCGAACCCTTGGGCCGGCGCACGTTGCTGTCGGCAATGGCGGTACGCACATCGTCCAGGGCCACGCCGTATTGATTGAGCAACTGTGGTTCCAGTTCGATGCGCACCGCCGGCAGCGAGCTGCCACCGATCTGCACCTCACCCACGCCCGACACCTGGGACAGGCTCTGGGACAGGATGGTCGACGCCAAATCGTAGAGCTGGCCTTTTTCCAATACATCCGAGGTCAGCGACAGCACCATGATCGGCGCCTGGGACGGGTTGACCTTCTTGTAGGTGGGCATGCTGCGCATGCCGCTGGGCAACAGGTTGCGCGAGGCATTGATGGCCGCCTGCACTTCCCGGGCCGCGCCGTTGATGTCGCGGTCCAGGTCGAATTGCAGGATGACCCGCGTGGAGCCCTGGCTGGAACGACTGCTCATGGTGTTGACCCCGGCGATGGCGCCGAAGGAACGTTCCAAAGGCGTTGCCACGGTCGACGCCATCACCTCGGGGCTGGCCCCTGGCAGGTTGGCCTGGACCACGATCACCGGGAAATCCATTTGCGGCAGCGGCGAAACCGGTAGCAGGCCGAAACACACGCCACCGAGCAGCATGATGGCGAAGCTCAGGAGCATGGTTGCTACGGGGCGGCGAATGAAGGGACCGGAGAGGTTCATGGGCGACAGCCCCTTGCTTCAATGGACAGGCTTTTGTGGCGAGGGAGCTTGCTCCCGCTATGTGGGAGCAAGGCTTGCCCGCGATGAAGGCGATGCAGTCTCGCAGAATCGAGGCGTCTGTTTCGCGAGCAAGCTTTGCTCCCACAGCCCAGCGGGAGCAAGCTCCCTCGCCACAAAAGCCCGTTACATTCCAGGGAAGCGGTCATACCCGCACCTCATCCGCCTCAGGCCTGGCAAACCGGCGCCCCAGTCGATCGAAATACAGGTAGATCACCGGCGTGGTGAACAACGTCAAGACCTGGCTCACCAACAACCCGCCCACCATCACCAGGCCCAGGGGCTGACGCAGTTCCGCGCCGGAACCGGTGGCGAGCATCAGCGGTACGGCACCGAACAACGCCGCCAGGGTGGTCATCAGGATCGGGCGGAAGCGCAGCAACGCCGCCTGGTAAATCGCCGTTTGCGGGTCCATGCCCTGGTTGCGTTCGGCATCGAGGGCGAAGTCGATCATCATGATCGCGTTTTTCTTGACGATGCCGATCAGCAGGATGATGCCGATGATCGCGATCATGCCCAGGTCATTGCCGCTGAGGATCAACGCCAGCAAGGCGCCGATAGCCGCCGAGGGCAAGGTGGAAAGGATGGTGATCGGGTGGATGTAGCTTTCGTACAACACGCCCAGGACGATGTACATGGTCACCACGGCCGCCAGGATCAGCAGCAAGGTACTCGACAACGACGCTTGGAATGCCTGGGCCGCACCCTGGAATTCGGTCTGCACGCCCACCGGCATGCCGATCTCCTGCTGGACCTTTTCGATCACCTCCACCGCATGCCCCAGCGCCACGCCCGGCGCGAGGTTGAACGACATCATCACTGCGGGAAACTGACCAATGTGGGCAATCGCCAACTGAGCCTGACGCTCTTCGACCCGGGCCAGGCTCGACAGCCGCACCTGCCCACCATCGGTGGTCTTGACGTGAATCTGGTCCAGCGCCTGCGGCCCGATCCGTTCGCCGGCCTGGGCTTGCAGCACCACGCGGTACTGGCTGGCCTGGGTGTAGATGGTGGAAATCTGCCGCTGGCCGAAGGCGTCATACAACGCATCGGTGATGTTCGACACCGAGACGCCCAGGCGTGACGCCGCGTCGCGGTCGATCACCAGGTAGACCTGCAAGCCTTTGTCTTGCAAGTCGCTGGCGACGTCGGTCAGTTCCGGCTGGCGGCTCAGGGCGTTGACCAGGCGCCCGCTCCAGAGGCTGAGCAATTCTGCGTCGGGCGATGACAGGCTGAACTGGTATTGGGTGCGGCTGACCCGGTCCTCGATGGTCAGGTCCTGCACCGGCTGCATGAACAGGCGAATACCCACCAGCCGGTCCAGTTGTGGCTGCAAGCGGGCAATGATTTCGGTGGCGCTGTCATCCCGTTCGCTGTGAGGCTTGAGGTTGATCAGCAAGCGTCCGCTGTTGAGCGTGGCGTTGTCACCGTCCACGCCGATGTAGGAAGACAGGCTCTGCACCGCCGGGTCGGCGAGGATCACCTTTGCCAGTTGCTGTTGGCGCTCGCTCATGGCAGCAAAGGAGATCGATTGCGGCGCTTCGGAAATGCCCTGGATCACCCCGGTGTCCTGTACCGGGAAAAAACCCTTGGGCACGGCCAGGTAAAGCACCACCGTCAGCACCAGGCTGCCCACGGCCACCAGCAGGGTAAGTGGCTGATGCTTTAGCACCCATTGCAACTTGCGCCCGTAGGCGGCGATCAGCCAATCGATCCAGGCGCCGCTGGCACGGTAGAAACGGCCCTGCTCTTCTTCCTTGGGCTCGCGCTTGAGCAAGCGGGCACACATCATCGGCGTCAGGGTCAGGGACACCACCAGGGAGATCAGGATCGCCACCGCCAGGGTGATGGCGAACTCACGGAACAAGCGCCCGACCACGTCGGCCATGAACAGCAGTGGGATCAGCACGGCAATCAGCGACAGCGTCAGGGAAATCAGCGTGAAGCCAATCTGCTTCGCGCCCTTGAGCGCGGCCTGCATTGGGCTGTCGCCCTCCTCGATGAAACGGGCGATGTTCTCCAGCATGACGATGGCATCGTCCACCACGAAACCGGTGGCGATGGTCAGGGCCATCAAGGTCAGGTTATTGATGGAGAAACCGGCCAGGTACATCACGCCGAAGGTACCGATCAGCGACAACGGCACGGCCACCGACGGAATGATCGTGGCACTGACGCGACGCAGGAACAGGAATGTCACCATGACCACCAGGGCGATGGCGATCAGCAATTCATGCTGCACGTCAGTGACCGAGGCACGGATGGTCTGGGTGCGGTCGGTCAGCACGGTGACGTCCAGGCCGGCCGGCAGGTTGTCGGTAATGCTCGGCAGCAGGGCCTTGATCCGGTCCACCACTTCTATGACATTCGCGCCGGGCTGGCGCTGGATGTTCAGCAGCACGGCCTGGTTCTCGTTGGCCCAGGCGGCAAGCCGTTCGTTTTCGGCGCCGTCGACGATCTGTGCCACGTCCTTTAGCCGCAACGGCGCGCCATTGGCGTAGGCCAGGATCAGTTCGGCGTAGTCCTTGGGCGACGTCAGTTGGTCGTTGGCGTCGAGCATCGAGACCCGGGTCGGGCCGTCGAAGTTGCCCTTGGGCTGGTTGACGTTGGACGCACCGATCAGCGTGCGCACATCCGCCAGGTTCAGGCCGTTGGCCGCCAGCGCCTCGGGGTTGACCTTGATGCGCACCGCCTGGCGCTGGCCGCCAGCGATGGTGACCATGCCGACGCCACTGATCTGGGCGATTTTCTGTGCCATGCGGGTGTCCACCAAGTCATTGAGCTTGGGCAGCAGCATGGTCTTGGACGTGATGGCCAGGGTCAGTACCGGGGTGTCGGCGGGGTTGACCTTGTTGTACACCGGCGGCGCCGGCAGGTCCGTGGGCAGCAGGTTGGTGGCTGCGTTGATGGCGGCCTGCACCTGCTGTTCGGCGACGTCCATGTTGATGTCGAGGTTGAAGCGCAGGGTAATCACCGACGCGCCGCCGGAGCTGGTGGAGGCCATTTGCGTCAGGCCCGGCATCTGCCCGAACTGCCGCTCCAGGGGCGCGGTGACCGCGCTGGTCATCACATCGGGGCTGGCGCCCGGGTACAGGGTCATCACGCGGATGGTCGGGTAATCGACCTGGGGCAACGCCGACACCGGCAGCAACCGGTAGGCAATCAAGCCGGCCAGGATGATCGCCAGCATGCTCAGGGTGGTGGCGACCGGGCGAAGGATGAAAAGCCGCGAGATATTCATGCGCCGCCCTTTTTCGCCTTGTCGACCGCGGCTGGTTCAGTGGTGGCCGCGGACTTGCCTTGCAGGTGCTCGGTCGGCGTGGTGGGCACGTCCTGGCTGTCGTTGACCACTTCCACTTCGCTGCCTTCCTTCAAGCGATCGGTGCCTTCGAGCACCACCCGGTCGCCGGCGGCCAGGCCTTCGGTGACCACGGTGTTGGTGCCGTCGCTGGCGCCGATCTTCAGCTTCTTGATGGTGACCTTCTTGTCACCCTCCAGGGCATAGACGAAGGTGCCGTTGGTGCCGAATTGGATGGCGGCCGTCGGCGCCAGGGTCACGCCCTTGAGGGTGTCGGCCAGTAGGTGGACGTTGACGAACTGGTTGGGGAACAGCGACTGGTCGCGGTTCTCATAACGAGCCTTGAACTTCAGGGTGCCGGTGGTGACATCGATCTGGTTGTCCAGGCTTTGCAGTACGCCACTGGCCTGGCGCTTCACGTCGCCGCGATCCCAGGCTTCGACGGGGAGTTTCGCCCCGCTGCGGTAACGGGCTAGCACCGTGTCGAGGTTGTTCTCCGGCAAGGTGAACACGACGCTGATGGGTTGGGTCTGGGTGATGACCGCCAGGGCCGTGGTGTCGTTGGCTGACACCAGGTTGCCGACGTCCAGTTGACGCAAGCCTACGCGGCCAGTGATCGGTGCGCGGATCTTGGTGAATTCCAGGTTGAGCTTGGCGTCATTGACCGCCGCCTGATTGGTCTTGACCGTGCCCTGGTACTGGCCCACCAGCGCCGCGGCGGTGTCTAGGGTCTGCTTGGCAATGCTGTCTTCGGCGTACAGACCGCGATAGCGCTCGAGGTCTACCTGGGCATTTTTCAGCTGGGCCTGGTTCTGCAGCAAGGTGCCTTCGGCCTGAAGCAAGGCGTTCTGGTACGGGCGTGGGTCGATCTCGGCCAGCAAGTCCCCGGCCTTGACCATTTGCCCCTCTTCGAAGGCGATCTTGACCAGCTCGCCACCCACGCGGCTGCGCACGTTGATGGTGTTGAGGGCCGTGACGGTACCCAGCGCCTTGAAGTACAGCGGGAAGTCCCCGGTCACTGCAGGCGCCACCCGCACTGGAATCGCCCCCGTCGCCCCACCGAACCCCGGCCGCATGCTACCGGAGCGTCCCACATGCCCCGCGGCGGCTTTCTCCCCTGCCCCATTTGTTTCGGTCGAGCCGCTGGGCCAAAACTTCCAGGCCAGCGCTGCGACGACCAGCAGGACGAACAAGCCAAACAGCCAGCGACGGGAATTGCGGGAAACAGAGGATTGCATGGAGTGATCAACCATTGGGCGCGAGGGCTTCTTTTACGGGAGGCTGAACGATAAGCACTGGCGGGTATTTAGCAAAGCGCCTTTACCGGCAATTTACCTTGAGCTTACCTTTCGGATAGTCGGCTAACGCCTTGAAGCACAAAAGAAAACGGCCTGGACAGGGCCAGGCCGTTAACAATTGTAATAAATACTTTATTTCAATCCACTTATTTCAGGACGGCCAGGGCCGCGTCGTAGTTCGGCTCTTCAGCGATTTCCTTGACCAGCTCGCTGTGCAGCACGCTGTCGTTTTCGTCCAGCACCACCACGGCACGGGCGGTCAGGCCTTTCAGCGGACCGTCGGCAATCGCCACGCCGTAGTCCTGGATGAATTCGGCACCACGCAGGGTGGACAGGTTCTGGACGTTTTCCAGGCCTTCAGCGCCGCAGAAACGCGCCTGGGCAAATGGCAGGTCGGCGGAGATGCACAGCACCACGGTGTTGTTCAGCTCGTTGGCCTGGGCGTTGAACTTGCGCACGGAGGTGGCGCAGGTCGGCGTGTCGACGCTAGGGAAAATGTTCAGCACCTTGCGCTTGCCGGCGAAGTCCTTCAGGGAAACGTCCGACAGATTGCCGGCAACCAGGGAAAAGGCTGGCGCCTTGGAACCGGCTTGTGGCAACTGGCCGTTGACTTGGACCGGGTTGCCTTTGAGGGTGACTTGAGCCATGAACGGATTCCTTCTGACAGGTTTGAAAATGGTGAGGCCGGAGTTAACCACGAAATGCTTCCCCGACCTATGGCCAGACATAAAAAGACATGGCATCGCCGTTATGTGTTGGCGCCGCACCTATTTGTTCTTGAGTTTCAAAAACGACTGGTGCAAATCCGACGCCCAGCCATCGATGACCCCTTTGACGTCATCGGCCTTCATGACCTGGGACTCGTTGGACAGCGGCTTGCCGGTGCCTTTGCGCACGACTTGCGCGACCACCGCGTGAGTGCCACCGTCGAGGAAAACCGCTTCGGTGCCCAAGGTGGTTTCCTGGTCGCGAATACCGCTGGCGGTGCTGACAGCCGCCGCCACCAGCGCAATCGGGATCACCTCATAAGGTTTCAAGCCTTCGGTCTTGCTGCTGACAGCCGTGATCGCCGCACGCACCACGAGAACACCCGGCCCCGGAGCGGTCGCCAGGGGCAAGGATTTTTCCGCTTCCCGCTTGAGGGCCTGATCGTAGTACGCGGTAATGCCGGCTAGCGTGGCCTGGGGGATCTTCACGGTCGGCTGCGGCTTGGGGTAAAGCTGCGTCGGCTCGATGTAGAGATGGGTGTACTTGCCCGGATCGATCTTCGGATCGATCCAACGCATGACCACGGCCCCCGACGGCGACTTCTCTTCCTTGAGCCGGCTGTAATCGCCGAGGAACCCGGAATACTCATCCGGCTGGGTCACTTTGCTCGAGCAACCCGCCAAGGCGAGCGAGGCGATGCAAACACAGCCGATCATGGACGAAAACTTCATGCTGTCACTCCTGTAAGCCACACGAGGCGGGGCCGGAACTACAGGTATAGCCAATGGGCGGTTTTTTGCCTGCTCCGGTGCGGTTTTCAGCGCAACCGTGCCATGGCCAGCGTGTCTACCCAGCGACCGTCACGCACGGCATAGTCGCGCAGCAAGCCTTCGGCTTCAAAGCCGAACTTGCGGTACAGCCCGATGGCCGCTTCGTTGTCGGCGTACACCGTCAGTTCGACCCGGCGCAGGTTCATCCAGTTGTCCGCGACATCCAGCGCGGCGGCCAGCAGCCTCGACCCCACGCCCTTGCCCTGCCAGGCGGCAGCCACGCCCATGCCGAGGCTGCCGCAATGAGCTCGGCGCACCCGTGTGAACTGCTCCAGCCCCAGGTTACCGATGACTTCACCCTCGTGCAGGGCCACCAGTTTCAACAAGCGCTCGTCATCCATCGCCAGGCGCTTGCGCCAGACTTCGGCGGACTGGAAAGGCATTTGGAGCACCTGGCGCGTCACCGCCGGGTCGTTGTAGAGCGCGGTGACGCCGGCGATGTGGGTTTCGGTGAAACGTTCGAGGGTGATTGAAGACTCGGACATGTGGCTCCTCCCTGGAGCGTGGCAAGGCCGATCACTATAAGCCACGCCAGCTTATAGGGGGAACCTGTGGGAGTGAGCTTGCTCGCGAAAGCGGAGTATCAGTCAATGAAGTGTTGAATGTGCCGGCCTCTTCGCGAGCAAGCCCGCTCCCACAAGGGACAGGGGTGCACATGAATTTGTGGCTGCCGAAAATCCAGTGTGGGAGCGGGCTTGCTCGCGAAGGCGGTGGGTCAGTTACGGAGGTGTTGGATATGTTGGCCTCATCGCGAGCAGGCTCGCTCCCACAGGATTAGCGTGATGCCAGTCAGGCCTGGAACCAATCCCGGCGCTCATCCAGTGTGTGATGGATCAGCTCACGCAGCACTTGCACCTCTGGCGAGCCTTCGGCCTGGGCATTGACGGCCGTCCACAAATGCCGCTGCATCGGCAGGCCGAAGACGTCCGGCAGCGCCACCAGGCCTCGGTCGAAGCGGCTCATGTACTGTGGCAAGAGGCCGATGCAGGCACTGCAGCGAATCATTTCCAGCATCAGTTCGTAGGACTGCACCTGCACCACACCGGCCCGGCGTTGATCTATCAAGGTGTTCCACGGGGCGAAGCCGTCAACGTGTCGGTCCGCCTGCCATTGCACCAGCATGTAGTCATTCAAGTCGTCCAGGCTGTCCGGGCGCGTGGCGGGTCGTGAATAGCGTTTGGCGATGTGCGGCAGATAATCCAACCGCGCCAGTCGATCCGCAGGCAATGTGGCGAAGCTCGGCCCCGGCGCCGACGCCTGGGCATCACTCAACCACAGCACCAGGTCGGCGCTGACGGCTTGCAGCGCCAGTTCACTGTCCAGGGTGATGATCTGCAATCGCACGCTGGCGTTGCGCCGTAACAACGAGATCAGATCGCGCCCAAGGATGTCATGCAGAATCGACTCGGCCACGGCCAGGCGAATCAAGGGCTGATCGGTCAGGGGCGGCGCACTTTCATGGGCCAGGCTGATCAAGCGCGCCTGCAACTGCCGGCCTTCGCGGCTGAGGGTCAAGGCGCTGCCCTGGAAGCTGAACAACGATCGTTGCAGCCGCACCTCCAACTGCGCCAACTGCTTGCGCAGCCAGGTCGCCTTGACGTTGAGGCTGCGAGCCGCCTGCATGAAGCAGCCGCAACGGGCACTGACCAGGAAACACTGCGCCACCTGCGGCTCGATACCGCTAGCCATGGCCAGCCACGGGTCGGGGGCAAGCAACGGTGTGCGGTATGCGGTGACAGCCTGGCGTCCTGCGGGCTCGATGAAGGTCATGGGTGACTCCCTGTCGGTGGTACGAATGCGTGGGGCTGCGTGGGGTCTTCAGCCAGGCAAGCTCCCCTGTGGCGAGGGAGCTTGCTCCCGCTGGGTTGCGCAGCAGCCCCAAAAACCTGTCCCCGATTCTTGTTGAAAGATCGCGGTCATTTCGGTGGGGCTGCTACGCAGCCCAGCGGGAGCAAGCTCCCTCGCCACGAGTTAGGTATGGACCTCACTAAAGCCCCTCCTCCAGCACCTTGCTCAACTGCGCGCCATCGATGCTCAACGTCGCCGTGTCGAGCATGCCGTCCAGGTAGGCCTTGGCGATTTGCTCCTGGCGTTGGGCGCGCAAGGCCTGGGTCAGGCGTTCGCGGACTTCGTCCAGGGTCGCTTCCCGGGCCGGTTGTTGTTCAGTGAGCTTGATGACATGGAACCCCGCTGGGCTCTGCACCGGGTCCGACACCGCGCCGACCTTCAAGCGTGCCACCGCCTCGCGCACCGGCAGTACCAGTTGCTGCAACGGCTGGAAACCATTGTCACCGCCACGCTCGGCGCTGCTGCGGTCCTGGGAATAACGGCTGGCCAGGGCGGCAAATTCAGCGGGTGATGCCTGGGCCTTTTTGCTCACCTCCAGCGCTTGCCGACGCACCGCCTCCACGGTTTGCGGCTCGGTGGTCGCCAGGAAAATCTGGCTGACGCGGTACAACGCCGGTGCGGTCCAGTTGGCTTTCCCGACGTCGTAAGCCTGCTTCAACTCGTCTTCAGTGGGATACCCGGCCGGCACCTGGCTGACCGATTGCAAATAGTCGCGAAACACGATCTGCTCAGCCGCCGCTCGGGTCTGGCGCTCCACCTCGGGGCGTTGGCGCCAGCCCTGGGCATCGGCCTGCTCCAACACGGCTTTTTCCGCCAGTCGCGCACGGATCCAGCCCTCCAGCGCCGCCCGATTGCCACGCATCTGCTGGCGCACCTCGGGGGCCAGCGCGGCCAGCAAGCTCTTGACCTCTTCAGGGCTGACCTGCTGGTTGCCCAACCGGGCCAAACTCGGCGAGTCGGCCGCAACGACGCTGGCGCTCTGCACCGCCGCGACCGGATCGCTGCCCGGTCGCAGGCCCAGCACCAGCGCCACGGCGATCAGGCCCAGCGCAGCGGCGCTGATGACGAAGGTCGGCTTTTTCACGATGCAACGGCCTCCTCCAACGGTGCCTCGGTGGGCTCGGCGGCGGTTTGCACCCGCGCCGCGTTCTGGCTGTATTCACGCAGGAAGACAATGAACTCCTGCAACAGGCGGTCCCACAGTTCCAAGTGGCTGCGCAGATGATCGGTGCTCACGCCCGCCGCGACCACCACGTCCATTTCCATCACCAGGAATTCCCCTTGTAGCGATAACCGGGCAAAGCGTCGCGAGGCGTTCCACAGCTCCGCCAACCCGGCCGGCAATTCGCCCTGCACCCGCAAGGCGCAACTGAAGGTGAAGTCCAGGTATTCGCTCACCGTCGGCGCAGGATTGCCGAAACGCACGGCAAAGCCGATGCCCTGGCTGGCGCTGAGCAATTGCACGATGCCGTTCTGCTCGGTTTCGTTGACCCGATAGCCGGCGGCCTGCAACAACTCGGTCAGGGACTTTGCGCCGACGTATTCAATCATTGCGGTCATGTTCGGTTCTTCCTTGTGCTGTTCAGTGAGTGATCGAGGCCTGGGGCGCATCGAAACGGTTCTTGTAGAGATCATCGCCAAACCCTTGGGCCAGCTCTTCGAAACGCACCCGGGCCTTGGCCGCGAACGGCTGGCGGATCTTCACGATGTCGGTCACATCGATGGTTTCGTAGGCATGCAGCAGCGTCTTGGCGACTTCGTACATCTGCTGATTCTTGACCGAACATTGCTGCACTTGTGTGTCACGCTCGGTCAATTGCCCTTCCAGGCGGGCGCGCTCGGCCTCTTTGCCACGGGCCAGGGCCAGCAGTTCTTCATAGGCTTTCTTGAACTTACCGACCTGCTCGTTGCTGGCCGCCACTTGGGCCTGGGTCTGGCTTTGCAGGCTTTGCTGGTGCCCGGCCAGTTGTTCGGCCAGGGCCTGGGCCTTGGTCAGTTGCGCGGTCAATTGCTTGATCTGCGCCTGGGCCTCCTTGGCCTGACTCTCTGCAGCCTGACGCGCGACGCTGGCCTGGGCCTGCTCGCTTTGCAGGGCCTGCAACTGGGCGGTGGTGCTGCGCAGTTGCGCCCGCAGCCGCTCTTCCAGACCTTCGCCGTGAGCCATGCCGCTGAGCAGAAAGCCCAGCATCAGCAACGCAGTCGAGCATGGGTAGTTGGCTCGCCTTTTCATGAGGCCTCCCAGCGCTTAGAAGCGCGTGTTGATTTCAAGCTGCAAGACATCGATGTCGTACGGCGCGCCGTACACCGCTTCGGAACTCAACCAGCGGCCGGTGGCGAAGACGTTGCTCGCCAGGCCATAGTTGCCGCCCAGGAAATAACCCTTGGCATTGGTACCGCCCAAGTGGAATGACGAATCGTTGAAGCCGTCCGGCAAGGCGTCCGGCTGGATGTACTTGTAGCCGGCGAACAGGTTCCAGTCGCCCTCGCGCTTGAGTTCCAGGGAGTTGCCAAGGGTGAACAGGAGCATCCAGGCGTTGGCGCCGCTTTCCACCTCGCCGTTTTCGTCCAGGTTGTTGGCGAACTGCCCTTCGGAGCGCTTGCGCATCTCGCCTTCGTCGTAGCCGAGGTTGTGGACGTAGTGGGCCTGGCTGCGCAGCTTGAGGTCTTCAGGCAAATCGGTGTCCCAGGCGACGTTCAGGTCCAGCAGGTTGAACTCCGAGGCCAGGCCGACGTATTGCGGCTGCGGCGTGGTGGACGGGTTGAGGGGATTGGGCGTGATGTCGCGCAACAGGAATACCGTGTTGCCCTTCTGCATGAACGCCACCCGCGAACCGTCGCTGTCGCAGCCTGGATCACCGGCCCAGGGCTCGCACGGCGAGGAACGCTGGCCTTCGATGTCGTCGAAGCGGTAATAGGCCATGGCCCCCTTGATCCGGTTGCTGTCGTTGATCGCCCAATTGGCCCCCAGTTGCGCACCGTACAGCCACTTGTTGTCGCTCTCTTCCTTGTCGCTGCCATTGCTGGTGCTGGTGTCGTTGGTGTACTCCACCGGGAACGCGCCGACCGTACCGAACAGGCCCCAGTCCTGATTGAGCTTGTGATTGAAATTCGCCGCCACACCATCGAAGTTCAGGTCACCGGAATACAGCAGGTCGGTGGAGAAAAACGGATTGGCGAAACGCCCGCCGGTCAGGGTCAATTCATCCGACGGTTTCCAGATCAGGTAACCCTGGTCGAGCCAGATGTCTTTCTTGCCGAAGCCGCCGCCCAGGGTCTGGGTGGTGGACACCGGGTTGTTGTCCGAGCCGGTTCCGATGCGGATGCCCGCCGTCCATTGCGGGGCAATCACCGCCTTCATGCCCAGGCGGGCGCGCAGGCGGAACAGGTTTTCCCGGTCTTCGCGGGTGTTGAGCAACGGCGGCAGGCTGGAGCTGCTGTTGGGATTGACGTCGTAAGGCCCTCGATCATTGAGCCGGGCGAAGTCGACGATCTCGTTGCTGTTGGTGCCGGAGTAATAGCGCGACTCATCCCGCAGGCGAATGTCGCCGTCGAAACTGATGCGCGAGACCCAATCCGGGAAGGTGTTGGGCTGGGCCCAGTTTTCCTGCTTGGCCGTGGCCATGACTTCAGCCTTGACCTGGTCGCGGATCTGCTCACGCACGATATTCGGCACGTATTGCACACGCACGTCCCCCGGCGCACCGGCCGGCGTCGCGGCAACTGCCGTGGCCGCCTGGCGGGCCTGCACGGCTTCGCGTTCGGCCTGGGCGATCAGGCCATCGGCCTGGTCCTGCTTCAACACACCCTGCTGCACCAGCAGGCGGATCAGATTGATCGTGGCGTTTTCCGACGGCGCCGGGGTGGCGGCCGCGTGTCCAGCCAGGCTCAAGACCACCAGGCCGATTGCCCACGACAATCGATTCACATTGGAAATCATCTGCACACAACTCCTGTTGGCAAACTGTCAAATAGTCGGTTAA
This sequence comes from Pseudomonas sp. OA65, assembly GCF_017498305.1. Classification (NCBI taxonomy): domain Bacteria; kingdom Pseudomonadati; phylum Pseudomonadota; class Gammaproteobacteria; order Pseudomonadales; family Pseudomonadaceae; genus Pseudomonas; species Pseudomonas sp. OA65. The sequence goes on along the minus strand of NZ_JAGDEZ010000023.1, from coordinate 18,020 downwards.
CCCGGCCGCCGTCCCTGCAAGGACAGGCGCACGGGCAAGGTCAGGGAGGCCGGCGGTCGCTCGGTCAAATGGGGCGCGGCACGCAGGGCGGAAATCACTTGCTCGTCCACCTGCGGGTTGCCGCTGGACTTGACCAGCTCGACCCGGGTGATTTCGCCCACGGCACTGAGCCAGACATCGGCCTGCAGCGAGAACGCCAGGCTGCGCAAGTCGGGGTTTTCCCGCAGCAAACGCTGGAAGGTGAACGCCAGGAACTGGCTGTAGGTGCCATTACCCAGACGGCCGCCCCCTGCCCCGGCCATGCCGCCGCCCTTGCCGGCGCCGATGTTGAAAGCGTCGTTGCCGGACTGGGCATCGCCGTCCATCTGCATTGGGTTCGCCAGGTCATCGACCGGCGACGGCGGCGCTTCTTCTTCGGGCTTGACCTCTTCGGGTTCCGGGGTCGGTTCGGGCTCGACCACCTTCTCCTCGACTTGGGGCTCCGGCTCCTTGGGTTTTTCCGGCGGCGGCGGGGGCGGCGGTGGCAACGGAATAATGGTCGGCACCTTCGGCGCTTCGCGGCGAACGCCACTCATGTCGTTGGCCCACTGCCACAGCAGCCAGGCCGCCACGGCGCCGAGCAGCAGGCCGGCGGCCCACTTGAGCAGGCGCAGCGGCACGGTCTTCACCGGGGGCGGATCGATGGGAAGTCTGGCGGTCATGATCAGCCCTGGCTCGGTTTGCCGGTCACGAGGCCGACCTGGGACAGTTCCAGGCGTCGCAACAGGTCCAGCACTTCAATGACTTTCTGGTACTGCACCGTCGCGTCGCCGCGCACGATCACCGGGAAGTCCGGGCTCTGGGCTTTTTCGATGCGCAGGCGCTCTTCCAGCTCGGCCAGGGTCACCGGATAGGCATCGAGGAACACCTGGCCGCCATCGTTCACCGAAATCGCCTTGGTCTTGGCTTCGGACAACGACACCGAGGCGCTGGCCTTGGGCAGGTTGATCTGGATACCCGACACCTGGGCCGTGGCCGTCAGGATGAACATCACCAGCACCACCATGAGCACATCCACCAGCGGTGTGATGTTGATGCTGTCGACGGCCGCATCATCGTCGTCATCGTGTGAAGCGTTTACGCTAGCCATGGCGACTCCCTCAGGCCGGTACGGACGATTGGACGTGATGACCGCGGCGATGGGCCGCTTCACCGGACTGGCCTTCGCCGTGCATCTCCGCCAAGCGGGTGATGAACTCGTCGACGAAGACCCGCATGTCGGCGCTGACTTCCTTGTTGCGGGTGATCAGGCGGTTGTAGCCAAACAGCGCCGGGATCGCGACGAACAGGCCCATGGCGGTGGCGAGCAAGGCCGCAGCCATGCCCGGGGCGATGGCGTTGATGTTCACGTCACCGGCCATGGCGGTGCCGAGGAACACCACCATGATCCCCAGCACAGTGCCGAGCAGGCCGATGTACGGACCGCCGGCGATGGCGTTGGACAGGGAGGAAAGTTTCGAACTCAGCGCTTGGTTCTCGCGGGTGCGCACGCCATCCATCGAGCAGCGGATCGCTTCGATGGTGGCCGCCGACACCGACGAGGTATCGGCGCCCTGCTCGCGGCGGGTGCGGATTTCCTTGACGGCCACCAGGTACAAGCGCCACAGCGACGAGTGTTGCAGGCGCTGGGCGAGCTCCTGGTCATCGGCAAACATTTCCAGGCGCGTGCCGATCCGGGCGAATTGCTCACGGAAGGCTTCGTTGGCAGCGCTGAGGCGGCTGACCATGCGATTCTTGCGGATCATGATGATCCACGACTGGAACATCATCAGCACCAGTACGCCGATGATCACCCACGCATCCAGCGGCACCGCGTTGAGCAGGAAACCCAGGCTGCCGAAACCGAAGCCGGACTGCTCTTCATCGACGCCGTAGGCCACCAGTTTCGACTCGGCGCCCTGGGCATTGGCGTCGGCCAACAGCAACGGCGCCGGGCGGGCGACTTTGGACAGGCGCGCTTCGTCCATGGCGCCGCTGAAAGGCGCGAAGGCCCCGGCGGAAACATCAGCGCCCAGGGCCATCGGCGAGCTGAACGCTGGCATCGGCACGGCGAGACTCGCGGTCTCACGCCCGTTGACGTACAGCACGATCCGGTCGCCAGAGGCTGTCACCGCCAAGTGCTGCCACTGGCCGGGGTTCAACGGCTGGGTCGAGACCGCGCGCTGGTCGTTGATCGCTACGAACGGCACCCCCTGGTTGACACCCACCAACAGGCTCGTAGCCGCTTCGCGACGGGCCAGGATGATTTGCTCGCCACTGGCCTGGTCTTGGCGCAGCCAGGTGCTGAAGGTGAACGCCGCGCCGGCATTGTGTTGCAGCGATGGGCTGGCCGGCAGCAACAACGGCTGGCCGTTGAACTGCAACGCACGCCCAATCACCCCGTCGATGCTCACGCCGGTTGCGCCCTGGGCGTTGTTGCCGTAAGCCGTGGTATCCCGGGGCGGTACGCCGGTGGCGCCGTCGAAGTGGTACAACGCGGTGTAGTCCGGATCGAAGGTCAACTGGCCGCTGCCCGTGGCCGGTGCTTTCTGGTTGCCGTAATACATCCACAGGTCCTGGCGCTGACCGCCCTCCACGCTCGGCACATCCACCCAGATCAGCGCCATGCCCATCAGCGGGTCGAAGCTTTCGATCTGGTGATTGAGCACGGTCTTGTCATCGGCGCTGACGAAACGCAGGTCCGAGCCATCGTCCTTGACGCCGTCGAAGGTGAAGTTGCCGGTGTGCAGGCGCACCAGCAGCGCCGTGCGGCCCAAGGCCTGGGCGATGGCGGCACCCTGGGGCGTGGTGTCCACGGAAATCTGTTTGCGATAGTGCCAATCGTCCTGCCACCAGGCGTTGGCGGTCGCCGGAAGCACCAGCCCCAGGCAGATAAACAGGGAAAGCAATAAGCGTTGCATGGACATGACTCCTGGGTTCAAAACGTCGCTTGCAGGTTGAAGTGCAGGCGCGATTCCTGTTTCGAGGTGTTCGGCCCGTCGAGCAGCGGATAGCCCCAGTCGAGGCTGCCGGACAGCCATTTGCTCAGGCTCGCGCGGGTGCCGAGGCCGACGCTGGCGAGGCTGTAGTCGGCTTCCTGGTCGGGCAGTTCGTCGCGCAAATACAGCTGCGCGCCTTCGGCGAAGGCATAGAAGCGCCACTCCTGGACGTAGCTGCCGAGGAACTTGGCCAGGGACGGCGTGCGCAGCTCCTGGGACAGCAGGTAGCCGTCATCGCCAGTGCGCTCGGCGGCCAGGTAGCCACGCACCGAAGTGGCGCCACCGGCGGAAAACTGTTCGTTGGAAACCAGCGGCCCTGACGCCAGTTGGAAGGCAGCCTTGGAGGCGGTCTGCCAGTCATTGCCGAAGGTGAAGGTGTAATTGCCGTCGCCCTTGAGCACGGCGAAGCTGGGGCTGGCGCGATAGCGCTTGTAATCGAACTCTTCGTCGGAGCTGCCATAGCCGAGCAGGCTGCGGGTACCCGCCACCAGACTCAGGCCGAGGCCCAATTGGCTGGTTTCGGTGTAGCGAAAGCCGTTATAGGCGAAGGTGAACGGCGCGTACTTGAGCGGCGCCTTGTCGCTGGCACCGCCGAGGTTGAGTTCCTCCTCGAAGTCCTTGAAATCCACCCCGACCGAAAAGCTGTTGGCCCATGCGCCCGTGGACGGCAGGCTGTAGATCGCCGACACCCCGTAGGAATGCCCCTTGCCTAATACGTTGCTGCCGCCGACGGTGGCCACGTTGCTGTCGGATTGGTAACCGGAGAGTTGAACGCTCCAGCGCTCGCTCAGCGGCGCGGTGTAGGAACCTGACCAGACCTTGGCGTTTTCGGTGTCCTGGGGCGCGGTGAAGAATGTCAGGGAAACGCTGTGGCCCAACTGCCAGAGGTTGTTGTAGCCCAGGCTCGCGACGGTACGCAGCTTTTCGGTGTCGGCGCTGTAGTCGTTGTTCAGGCCCAGGCTGGCTTGCCAGGGGTCCTGGTCTTCAACCTGCAGATCCACGTCCATCGTCCCGGGGCGCTGGCCTTCGCGCACCAGCGGCATGACTTGGCGTCCCGGGGTTTTGTTCAGTTGCGCCAGTTCGGTCTGAACCTGAGCAAAGTCCGGCACCTCGCCTTCCTTGAGCGCCGGCACGTCCTCGCGAATTTCCACCGGAGAATAGTGCTTGGCTCCCACCACACGGACCCGGCCGACCTTGGTCTCGCTGACTTGCAGGTAGACGATGCCGTCTTCGACTTTCTGCTCCGGCAACTCGACGAAGACCGATTGATAACCACGTGCCTGATAGGCTTTCTGCAGGGCTTCCCGGGCGCCCTCGATGTCGCTCAAGGCCTTTTGCGGACCGAGGAACGGGTACACCGCTTCCTCGATGGCCCGGGCATCGAGCACTGTGTTGCCGCGCACGAAATACTCGTTCACGTCCACCAGGCGCGCCGGCGCCGCTTCGGCCTCCTGCCCTCCTTCGGCGGCGATTGCCGACGGTCCCCCGACCGCCAACAGCAGCCAGCCCCACAGCGCCGGCCGCGATTTGAAGAAATGCTCCACACCACCCCCTGAATTCAAAGTACGGCTCAATTGCTTGCAGTCGATGTCGTGGCGTGCCGGGCCAGCCAGGTGTGCAGCAGCGCGAAGTTCAAGGAGAACTCCGGCATTTGCAGCAAGGCGCCACAGAACACTTCACCGATGATTTTCTGGATTAGCCGCACCGCCCGCGCATCGCCCAGCAGCGTGGCGAGGTCTTTGCTCAGGACGTTGAAGCTCCAGACCTTCTGGTTCAGGTCCAGGCCGACGAACCAGCGGAACAGCAGGTTGTAATTGAGTTGTTCGTAGAGTTGCTGCTCGCTGGGCACCGAATAGAGCAGTTGCAGCAGGAGGATGTGCATGGCAGTTTGCGGTGCGATCAGCATTTGGGCGCTGGCATTGAGGCCCAGCAGCACATCGCGATGGTCGTCCAGCAGGTCGTCGATCTGCGGACGCAGCAAGACCAGTGAATGGCCTTGCGGAATGTAGCTGGACACTTCCTTGAGCGCGCCCTGCCAGTCATCCTGGGAAACGATCCAGACCCACGGTGCGCCGTAGCGATACACCGAGACCGGCTGCTTGCGCGCCGCCTCGACGATCTTCGACAGCCGCTGGTCAAGCTCCTGCATGCCCACTTTCGAATAACGTTCCATAGTCCCCATCGCCTCACTCCCGGCTTCGCGCCCCGGCTCCAAACGACCTGAAAGGTCCCCTCGAACACGTCACACAGGCATGACGGGAATGGCGATGTGCTACCGAACTTTTGTCATGAAAGCTTCATTTGAGAGAGACCAGGGAGATGTCCAGGCTTGGAGTGACTGGCGGATTTTTTTGTGGGAGCGAGCCTGCTCGCGATGGCGGTGGGTCAGTTAGCGGTGATGCTGGCTGGGCAACCGTCATCGCGGGCAAGCCTTGCTCCCACAGAGTTCTCGGGTGTTTCCAAACCTGATGCCGAGCACCCAATCCTGTGGCGAGGGAGCTTGCTCCCGCTGGGGCGCGAAGCGGTCCCAATAAGTGCATGCGATCTGCCTGACACTGAGCGGTGCTTGGTTTTGGGGCTGCGGCGCAGCCCAGCGGGAGCAAGCTCCCTCGCCACAAAGGCAGTTGGGTTGAGGCTCCAAACCATGTGCCCAGTTCAACGGGTTTGGTTGAGGCTCCAAAACCCTGTAGCCAGTTGAACGGGTTTGGTTGAGATTCCAAAACCCTGTAGCCAGTTGAACTGGGCTCCACTGGGCTCTCGAGTGGCCACAAGTTTTGTGTCCATCTCCAACCCCAGTGTGGGAGCGAGCCTGCTCGCGATGAGGCCTCCAGCTTCGGCGGGCTTCTATTGGTGTTGCACCTGCACCATCGAGCTCACCTGCACCCGCGCCTGCATCTGTTCCGCCCCGCCACCCCGGCGCATGCCGCGGACCGGGCAGGCGTCGAGGTAGTCCAGGCCGACCGCCAGTTTCAGGTGGCGGTCTGGAAGGGTCAGGCGGTTGGTCACGTCGAAGCTGTACCAGCCATCGTCGAGCCAGGCTTCCGCCCAGGCGTGGCTCGCCAGGTGACTTTCATCTTCGGTGCACAGGTAGCCGGAAACATAACGCGCAGGAATGCCCAGACTGCGGGCGCAGGCCAGGAAGGCGTGGGTATGGTCCTGGCAAACTCCGGTTCCACCGGCAAACGCCTCGGCGGCGGTGCTGTTGACCGCCGTCGTGCCGGGGCTGTAGGGCATCCGCGCGGCCAGGCCGTTCATCAGATCGGTCAAGGCCGAACGATCCCGGCGCCCTGCGCATTGCTCGACGGCGAAGGCACTGAGGGCGTCGTCTGCCTGGGTAAGGTGGCTGGTGCGCAAAAATGGCAGTGGCGACTGGCTGTCCGGCTCCATCGCTATCGACTGATGGATTTCCACCTCGCCATAAGCCGTCAAGACCAAGGCACCGTGGGGTTCGTCCATGGTCATGACGTGAAGGATGTTGCCGTAAGGATCAAGCTGGCTGCGCACCAGTCGCGGCAGCTCCAAGTGCCACTCCAGGATGCGCTGGCGCTGGGTGTCCCGAGGCGTCAGGCGCAGGAACTGGATGCTGGTGCAGACTTCATCGGCGTAGCTGTAGGTGGTGTCGTGGCGTATGGACAGCTTCATACGACCTCCAGGTAAGACTCATGGACCGTCTGGCCCAAGTGGCGAATTTGCCCGATCAGGTCCGTCAGCCATTGATGCAGCCCCGACGCCAGGATCTCGTCGATCCCGGAATAGCGCAGGCGCGCATTCAGCTCGGCGGCCAGGCGTTGTGCCGGCCGGCCGTTGTTGCCCGGCAAACTGGCGAGGATATGGTCCAGTTCTTCGATACAGGCATGCAGCGAACGCGGGACGTCGGCCCGCAACAGCAGCATCTCGGACACCTGCTCGGCATTCGGCGCGTTACGGTAGATCTCGTTGAACGCCTCGAACGAAGACAGCGCCCTCAACAAGGCACTCCACTGGTAATAACCACGGGCAGAGTTGTCGCTGACCTCCTCCGACTCCTCGCCGAACATCTCATAGCGGGCATCCAGCAGGCGCAGGGTGTTGTCGGCCCGTTCGATAAAGGTCCCCAGGCGAATGAAACAGTAGGCATCGTTGCGCATGATGGTGCCCGACGTCGCGCCCCGGAACAGGTGCGAGCGCTCCTTGACCCACTCGCAGAAATGGCTGATGCCGTAGCGCCCCAGGCCATTGCTGGCGATGTTGCGCATTTCCAGCCAGGTGGCGTTGATGTTCTCCCACATGTCGGCGGTGATGCGCCCGCGCACGGCGTGGGCATTGGTCCGTGCGGCCCGCAGGCAGCTGTAGATACTGCCGGGGTTGGTTTCGTCCAGGGCAAAGAAATGCAGCATGCGCTCGGTGTTGAGCGCGTCATAACGGGCGTTGTAGTCGTCCAGCGTACCGGCGGCCAGCAACGACATCGCCAGTTCGGCATGGCCATCGCTGCGCCCGGCCTGGGGCATCAGCGACAGCGAATAGCTGACTTCGAGCATGCGCGCCAGGTTCTCGGCGCGCTCCAGGTAGCGGGACATCCAATAGAGGTCCGAAGCAGTTCTTGAAAGCATGTCTTAGTCCTCCACTACCCAAGTGTCTTTGGTGCCGCCGCCCTGGGACGAGTTCACCACCAGCGAGCCCTCGCGCAGCGCCACACGGGTCAGCCCGCCGGGCACCAGGCGCGTTTCCTTGCCCGACAGCACGAACGGACGCAGGTCGATGTGGCGCGGCGCGATGCCGCTCTCGACAAAGGTCGGGCACGTGGACAGGCTCAAGGTCGGCTGGGCGATATAGGCTTCGGGACGGGCCTTGAGACGCGCGCGGAAATCCTCGATTTCCGCGGCAGTGGCAGCCGGCCCGACCAGCATGCCGTAGCCGCCGGAGCCCTGGGTTTCCTTGACCACCAGATCCGGCAGGTTGGCCAGTACATGGGACAGGTCCTGAGGCTTGCGGCATTGCCAGGTGGGCACGTTCTTCAGGATCGGCTCTTCGGTGAGGTAGAAACGGATCATTTCGTCGACATAAGGGTAGATCGACTTGTCATCGGCCACGCCCGTGCCGACCGCGTTCGCCAGCACCACGTTGCCGGCGCGGTACACGGCGATCAGCCCGGGCACGCCCAGCATCGAATCGGGGTTGAACGACAACGGGTCGAGGTAGGCATCGTCAAGGCGACGGTAAATCACGTCCACCTGCCGTGGGCCGGCGGTGGTGCGCATGTACACGTGGTCGTCACGCACGAACAGGTCAGCACCCTCCACCAGCTCCACGCCCATTTCACGGGCGAGGAACGCGTGCTCGAAATAGGCGCTGTTGAAGCGTCCCGGCGTCAGCACCACGGCGGTGGGGTTCTCGAGGGGGCTTGAGCTCTTGAGGGTATCGAGCAGCAAGTTAGGGTAATGATCGATGGGGGCCACGCGCTGGGCGGCGAAGAGCTCGGGGAACAGGCGCATCATCATCTTGCGGTCTTCGAGCATGTAGCTCACGCCGCTGGGCGTGCGCAGGTTGTCCTCCAGCACGTAGTAGCTGCCATCACCGTCGCGAACCAGGTCGACACCGGCGATATGAGCGTAAATGCCCCGGTGCAGGTCCAGGCCCTGCATCGCAATCTGATAACCCTCGTTGGCAAGCACCTGCTCGGCCGGAATGATCCCTTCCTTGAGAATGTGTTGGCCATGGTAGATGTCGGCCAGGAACATGTTCAGGGCCTGGACCCGCTGGATGCAGCCACGCTCGACCATCTGCCATTCGCTGGCCTTGATGCTGCGCGGGATGATGTCGAACGGAATCAACCGCTCGGTGCCCTGCTCGTCCCCATAGAGGGTGAAGGTGATACCGGCTCGATGGAACAGCAGATCGGCTTCGCGGCGGCGTTGCTCCAACAGTTCAAGCGGCGTGTCCGCCAGCCAGCGCGAGAAGGCTTGGTAATGCGGGCGGCAGTCACCCTGGGCGTCATACATTTCATTAAAAAAAGCGTGGGGCATAGCCAACTCCCTGCCGCGTTCTACACGGCATTTCTTATTACGTCGTCATTCCACTCAGTGCGGCCTTGCCTTTTTATGAGCCCTGGTTCTCTTGAATACCTCTTCGGCATGGGTCTCTGATCAGGCCTTTGCGTCCGGATGACGTGCGCCCCCCTGTTTTATCTACGTATCGAATACCTCTGGCTGGTTATCGGGTTCTGGAGTCGTAGCAAGGGCTGTGCCTAAGTGCAGTGCATTAAGCCAATGCTGGAAAAACCATCGCAGAACGACAAAAAAGCGAAATTTATTTTCGATTTTGCGACGAAAAGCGATGTGAAGGCTGAAACGTTTATTTCAGTTTCGTGCGCCCAAGCTACAAACGGGTCGAATCGGTGCATGCAGACGGGAAGCCAGGGGCAAATGCCCTGAAAAGGGGAAATTAATACCCACCGCTAAAACGCCGGGCTTGGTCCAACGATAGCTGACACGCCGAACTTCGAGGGAATGATTACTTCGTGGCAGATGAATTCGACTTCTGGTGCGACAACAGCCTGTCCCATGCCGAGAAAAAAAACCTGGAATTGTTCATCCAGCAGTTGGGTGCCGGTGTTTCGCTGATCCGTTACATCGCCATCGCGAGCAGGCTCGCTCCCACAGAAAGACCTGCGGGGTATGCATTATTTGTGTACGCCGCCGGTCCCTGTGGGAGCCGGGCTTGCTCGCGATGGCCATCCCACTGAAACAAATGTGTCAAATGTGACAATTGACCCCACTGCCCCGCCATCGCCTCGCGGACCACTATTAACCGCTCGCAAAGCCACCTAACGTAGCGCGCAAATGGATCGGCTCTGATTAAGGATGATGCGCGTTGGGGGTTTATCGGTTGCTGTTGGCCATGTTGGTGGCCGTTTCTCATATGGGCGTGACTTTCCTCGGATTGAACCCCGGCGTCGTTGCCGTGGTGTCCTTCCTGATCATCAGCGGCTTCGTGATGACCTCGCTGATCGAGAAGACCTACAACACCCCGGGCCAGATAGGCCTGTTCTATATCGATCGGCTGTTGAGGCTGTATCCGCAGTTCCTGGCGTACTTCGTCCTGTCCTGCGTCGTGATTCATTTCCTCCTGCCGGGCACACCCCAGGCGGCCGCCCTGACCCTGGAAAACATCGCCACCAGCCTGCCCATCGTGCCGCTGGGCTTCTACATGTTCGGCATCACCGTGCCCGAGATCCTGCCACCGGCCTGGTCCCTGGGCCTGGAAATGTGTTTTTACTTGCTGATCCCGTTCCTGGTCCTCTACAAGACACGGGGAATCGCCTTTGCGCTGTCCGTTGCGGTTTTCATGGTCGCTTCGTTGGGCTACCTCGACACCGACATCTACGGCTACCGCCTGCTGCCGGGGGTGCTGTTCATTTTTTTGTGTGGCAGCTATCTGTATCGGGCCCAGGCCAAGGGGCTGTGGATTGTGTCCGTCACGCTGCTGGTTGCCGCGTTGATGTTCCTGGCCATCGTCGCGGGGATCATTCCCCGTCGGCCTTTCAATGCCGAGGTGACCTTAGGTATCGCCCTGGGCCTGCCGGCGGTGTTCCTGCTTAGCAAGCTGAAGCGTCACCGGCTGGATGAGTTCCTGGGCAATATCAGCTACGGCGTGTTCCTCAATCATTTTGTGGTGATGTATGTGTTGCGGGCGTTCTGGCCGGTGGCGTACAGCGGCCTGATCATCACCGCGGTGCTGGTGTTGTCGTTCGCCTTGAGTTGTATTTCGTATTACGGCGTTGAGCGACCGGCGCTGAAGCTTCGTCATGCTCTCAGGGCGAGCGTTGGATACGGCGCCACGCAGACTCCCGTCGGCAGCACGGCGGCTTAACCGCTGACTGTCTGCCATACAAAAAATGCCCGGAACGCAGGTCCCGGGCATTTTGTGTTTCAGCGCTGCAAAATCAGAACGTCACGCTGGCGCTCAGCCTGGCAGTACGCGGCTCGCCGACGTTGACCTGTACCGGACTGCCGGTGGAGGACGGGTAGTATTGCTTGTCGAACAGGTTGTCGACATTCAGTTGCAGCGAGGTCTTGTGCCCGAACACTGGCGATTCCCAGCGCAGGAAGGCGTCGGCGACGGTGTAGCTGCTGAGCCAGAATTCGTTGGCTTTATTGGCGGCGCGTTCGCCGACGTAGCGGGCGCCGGCGCCGGCGTGCCAGGCACCGAATTCGGCAGGGACGTTCAGGTGGTGGCTCAGGTACAGGCTGGCGGTGTGTTTTGGCGCATCGGGGAGGCGATGGCCCTCGTCCTTGGGATCATCCAGTATTTCGGTGTGGGTGTAGGTATAGGTGCCGATCAAATCCCAACGGTCGGCCAAGCGACCGGTTATGTCCAGCTCCAGGCCTTGGGAGCCAACTTTACCGGCGGCTTCAGAAACGTCGTCAACGGTAGTGACAACGTTCTTTTTAATGATGTCGAACAACGCAAGGTTGATGTTCAAGCCCGGTAGCGGATCGTACTTGGCGCCAATTTCGTAGCTACGGCCCTCCTCTGGTTGGAAGGTACGACGATCCTTGTCGACTACATCATTGGGCTTGAACGACCGGCTGTAGTTACCGTACAGCGAAAGGGCGTCCGTGGCTTTATAGACCAGCCCCAGGAACGGAACGAAGGCGTCGCCATTGTCATCACGATTGACGTCATAATCACCGCCTAAGCCTTGATCGCTGTACTGATCGTAGTGTTGATAGCGACCACCCAAAACCAGAATCCAGCGGTCATCCAAATGCCAGTTGTCTTTCAGATACACCGAACTGGAATTCAACTGGTTTCGCAGGTCACTGTCAGTAGAGCTGACCAGGCTGGGCTCTGGCAGGTTGCCATAGACCGGCGACGTGACATCGAAACCAGGCTGGACTTTTCCACGGTAGGTCTTACCCCGGAACTGATCGGATACCTGGTTATCAATGCCAACCAATAGGTCGTGGCGCTGGCCGAACAGTTCCTGCTTGCCCATGAAATCCCAGCTGGCGTAGCGGGTTTCATCATCGTAATGAGCGCCATTGGCCCTTCGGCTCAACATGTTTCCAGTCAAAGTGACGGGCTGCGCAATCGAGAGACTGTAACGGTCATTGTTCCACCCGTAGGTCACCCGGGTTTTCCACGCCTCACTCAACTCATACTCAAACCGCGCCGTCGCCGTTTCGCGAATACCGACACTCTTTGCCCAAGGCTCATCCAGGCGTTTGTCATAGTCGATGTCCACCGGATGCCCGTTCCTGAACACCGTGCCCCGATCAAACGGATTGGAATACTCGTTGTACTCATAACTCAGGTTCAACGAAGCCCGCTCCCCCGTCCAAGCCAGGGACGGCGCCACCAGGGTGCTCTCGTTGACGCCGTAGTTGCGCCAGTAATCCTCATGCCCACGCTCGGCGATCAGGCGATAAGCCAACCCGGTGTCCCCCAGCGGCCCGGTGGTGTCCAGGGCCATGGTGCCGCCGCCTTCGCTGTAGGCCGAACCACTCAGCGTGGTGCTCTGGGTGTATTCCGGCTTTTTGCTGATGACGTTGATCAGACCGCCGGGCTCCAGCGCACCGTACAACATCGAGGCCGGCCCCTTGAGCACTTCGACGCGGTCGGTGGTGGCGCTGAAGTTGTGTCCCAGGTTCGAACGCACGCCATCGCGCAGGATCGAGCCGTCGTCGTTGGTGCCAAACCCGCGCTTGACCAGCGAGTCCCGCGAGCCGCCCAGGGTGTTGCCCTGGCTGACGCCGCTGACGAACTTCATCGCGTCGTCCAACGAGCGCACTTGGTAGTCCGCCAGGGTCTGCTGGGTCACGACATTGATCGACTGCGCCTCTTCCTTGATCGGTACATCGCTCTTGCTCGCCGTGCTGGCTTGCGACGTCGTGTAGCCTTCGTCCTGAATGATCCGACTGCCTTGCACGTTGGTGGTGGGCAGCTCCAGAGTGTCTTGCGCCCTCACGGGGCTTGCCATGAAACAGCAGGACAGCGCGGGTAAAACACATTTGACGAGAGCATTGCGGTAAGCGAGAGGGGTGGAACGATTCAAGACGCGCACTCACAGAGGGATAGGAATGAGAGCGAATATACTTTGAGAATGATTCCCAGTAAATCTTTCTAACACCTCCCTGCTTGACTCTGCGCACAAAAAAGGGCGCCGGATGATGAGTCCGGCGCCCTCGTTGGTTTCCTTGCTCCAGGACTACCCGTCAATGATCGATGGCAGCACCGGCTCCTCTCGGCACCCGAATGTCTTCGACCAAGTGCTGAATGTGCTCCGGCGGCGGCGCGGTAAAGCGTGACACCACCACAGCGGCCAGGAAGTTGAAGACCATCCCTAACGTGCCGATGCCTTCAGGGGACACTCCCAGCCACCAATGTTCAGCCGTGTTCATCGACGGGTTGATGAACTTGAAGTAGACAATGTAGGTGAAGGTGAAGGTCAGCCCGACGATCATCCCGGCGATCGCGCCTTCGCGGTTCATGCGCTTGGAGAAGATGCCCATGACAATTACCGGGAAGAACGACGACGCCGCCAACCCGAAGGCGAACGCCACCACCTGGGCGACGAATGCGGGTGGGTAGATGCCGAACAATCCGGCAATCAACACCGCCACACCGGCGGCAATGCGTGCCGCGAGCAGCTCCTGCTTTTCGTTGATCCTGGGCATGATGTTGCTTTTGAGCAGGTCATGGGAAATCGAGGTGGAGATCACCAACAACAGCCCCGCTGCGGTCGAAAGTGCCGCCGCCAGGCCACCGGCGGCGATCAAGGCGATCACCCATCCCGGCAGGCCGGCGATTTCGGGGTTGGCCAGGACCATGATGTCATTGTCGACGTAGAGCTCGTTGGCCACTGGCGAAACCTGGTTCTTAAGCAACCGTTGCTCATGCGCACCGCGTTCGCCGGTGAAGCTCGGCGCGCCGACCAATGCTGCCCCAGGGCCATACTGAATGATGCCGTCGTTGTTTTTGTCCGCCCATGCAATCAGACCAGAATTTTCCCAGGTCTTGAACCAGGTCGGTGCCGTGGCGTAACTGACGTTGGGAATGGAGGTCAGCAGATTGGTGCGCGCGAAGGCCGCCACGGCCGGTGCGGTGGTGTAGAGAATCGCAATGAATAACAGGGCATAGCCTGCTGACTTGCGGGCGTCGCGCACAGTCGGCGTGGTGAAGAAACGCACGATCACATGGGGCAGGCCCGCGGTGCCGACCATCAGCGCCATGGTGATGAAAAACACGTCCATGGTTGATTTGGTGCCGTTGGTGTAGGCAGTAAAGCCCAATTCGGCGCCCAGGCCATTGAGTCGCTCGATCACGCTCTGCCCCGAGCCGCCGACCTCGCTGATAAAGCCCAACTGCGGGATCGGATTGCCAGTGATCATCATCGAGATGAAAATCGCTGGCACCATGTAGGCGAAGATCATCACGCAGTACTGCGCTACCTGGGTATAGGTGATGCCCTTCATGCCGCCCAGCACCGAATAGAAGAACACGATGGCCATACCGATCATGACACCGGTATTGATATCCACTTCCAGGTAACGGGAAAAGACGATGCCCACGCCGCGCATCTGCCCCGCGACGTAAGTGAAGGAAATGAAGATCACGCAGATCACCGCCACCACCCGCGCGGTCTGCGAGTAATAACGCGCCCCGACGAACTCGGGCACGGTGAATTTGCCGAATTTGCGCAGGTACGGCGCCAGGCACATCGCCAACAGCACGTAGCCACCGGTCCAGCCCATCAGGTAGACCGAACCGTCGTACCCGGCGAAGGCGATGATCCCGGCCATGGAGATGAACGACGCCGCCGACATCCAGTCCGCACCGGTGGCCATGCCATTGAGTACGGGATGTACGCCTTTACTGGCTATGTAGTATTCGCTGGTGGAACCGGCCCGCGTCCAGATAGCAATCGCAATGTAAAGGGCAAACGAGGCGCCGACGAACAGGTAGATCAGGGTTTGGGTATCCATGTTCGTCGGCCTCAGTCTTCGTGAACGTCATATTTGCGATCGAGCTGATTCATCTTCCAGACATAGAAGAAGATCTCGAGCACAAAAACGTAGATGGAACCCTGCTGGGCGAACCAGAACCCCAGGGGTGTTCCGAAGAAGCTGATGGTATTGAGTGAGTCGACCAGCAAGATGCCAAAACCGAACGACACCACGAACCAGATGGCCAGTAAGACCAGCATCCAGCGTAGGTTTTCCTTCCAGTAGTCACGCGCAGCCTGTTGCTTTTCAGTGGACATGGAGACGCCCTCTATTTGTTTTTATTGTTTTGCACTTCAAACCGTAGCAGTCGTCGGGCAACGCGCTAGTACGACTTTCGTCTAATTCATAACAGTAGGTATTGACATCGTGTTTCACCGAAGAGACAGGGTTAACGCGCATCAGCATCGCAGAGTGATGTCAAATCGCCCAAATCCGCTAAAGCTTTGCCGCTATCGGTCGAATGTATGCCATCGAATCTTTTTTTCCCTGGAGCTGTGATGCAGACCTTAAAGGCCTTGTATGAGTCTATCGAGATGCAATTTTTCGATACCCTCACCAAAAAACTTTCAAGCCTTTTTCTGTTGGTCGCGGTCAGTGCCTTGCTTTATTGGGTAGCCATCAGCGCCCGCGCCGATATCCTCCTGCAGCTGCGCACGGCCCAACTGGACGCCGCGCTGTTGGGGCAAATCGAGGGTCGGCTCGACAGTCTCACCCATGCCCTGCTCTTCGGCGCGCTCTTGACGCTGGGCATGGTCAGTTTCATGGTCTGGTACTTCCGCCACCTCATCGTGCGCCCCGTCACCACCATGACCAAGGCCCTGGAAGAGATCGCCAACGGCGAAGGCGACTTGTCCAAGGATCTGCCGCTGGTGACCCACGACGAGATCCGCACACTCGCCGCTACCTGCAACCGTTTCCTGGCCAAGCAGCGGGAGATCATCAGCAATGTCCAGGCGCTAACCGTGCACATCGCCGTCGAATCGGCCCGCTCGCTGAAAAACATCAGCGACTCCAGCGACAGCGCCACGCATCAAGCGCGCTTCGCCAAGGAAGTGATGGACCAGAGCAACACCGCCGTGGGCCGCATCGAAGAGGTTTCACGCCAGACCCAGGGCATCTCCAGCACCACTGCGCAGAACCTGAGCATGGCCCGCGATTCCTACGCAGAGCTGCTGGAGGTGACTGGCAACATCAGCGAAATCTCCAGCAGCCTGGGTGAATTCGCCACCCTGGTGAGCGCCTTGAATCAGCGTTCGTCGAGCATCAAGTCGATTGTCGGGTTGATCCAACAGATCTCTGCCCAGACCAACCTGCTGGCCCTCAATGCCGCCATCGAAGCCGCACGGGCTGGCGAAAGTGGCCGTGGCTTCGCGGTGGTGGCCGATGAAGTACGGACCTTGGCACAGAACGTCAGCCGTGCCACCGACGATATCTCGCGCAACATCGACGCCATGCTTGATGAAGTCAGCTCGACCCACGAACAGACCACGCAGATCAGCCACAGCGCCCGGGAAACCCAGAAAGTGGTGGAGCGCGCCTCCGGCCATTTCGAAAGCATGATCGTCGACTTCGAATCCACCAACGGCAAGCTGGCGGACATCGCCACCCATATCCAGCAGTTCGCCGACAGCAACACCGGGATCAACGACCGGGTCACCCAGATCCACGCCGACAGCCAATTGATCGACCAGCGCATGCAGCATTCGGCCACGGCCACCCGCGACCTGTCTGGCGTGGCCGAGAAGGTCCAGGCGCTGCTGGGTCGCTTCGTGCTCGGCCACGGCAAGCTGGATGCCGCCATCACCCGCGCCAGCGAGTGCCGCGACACGCTTCAGGTCCGCCTGGAAGCACTGCAACGCGAAGGCCTGAACCTGTTCGATCAGAATTATCAGCTAGTTCCCGGCACCGATCCCAAGCAGTACATGACCAGCTACACGGAACGCTTTGCCCAGGTCTGCCAGGAAGAATGCGACAAACTCACCCGCAGCACGCCGGGGGGCAAGGTTTCGTTCATGGTCGACAGCAAGGGCTTTTGCCCGGTGAACAACAGCTGGGTCTCGAAGCCGCCGACCGGCGACCGCGCGGTGGATTTGCCGGTGTGCCGCAACAAGCGCATCTTCAACGACCCGATCGGCCTGCGCGCGGCGGGCAACGTCCAGCGCTTCCTGCTGCAGACCTACCTGCGCGATACCGGGGAAATCATGACCGAGATCGACGTACCGTTCTTCTTCGGCGACCGTCATTGGGGCAACTTGCGGGTGGGCTTCGATGCGGCGGTGTTGTTGGCGGACTGATCGACACCGGAATCAAACCAGGCAACTACCCCGTGGCGAGGGCGCTTGCTCCCGCTCGGCTGCGCAAACCGGCTGATGCGGTCGGCCTGAAGAACCGCCGGGGCCTGCTTCGCACGCCAGCGGGAGCAAGCTCCCTCGCCACAGGGGATTGTTGGCGTATGCAAATCCTGAAGCCACCTCAAAATAACTGTGGGAGCGAGCTTGCTCGCGATGGCAGAGTGTCAGTCAACGGTGATGTTGACTGACACTCCGCCATCGCGAGCAGGCTCGCTCCCACAAGGGTTACATCATCCACTGGCAATCAGCGGATCAACAGCACTTGGGCCCACCCTTGCCGCCGTAACGAGCCTCTTGGCGTTCCCGAAAGAACGCCTCGTAGTCCATCATCGGCTTGTCCGGGTGCTTGGTTTGCATGTGCTCGACGTAGTTGTCGTAGTCGGGCATGCCGACCATCAGGCGGGCGGCCTGACCGAGGTATTTACCCAGGCGACTCAAGTCATTGAACATCGTTGCAATCCTCTATCAAGCGTCCGGCAAGGCCTGGAATGGCGCTTCTTTGTCCGTGCGTTCCTTCGTGCCCCAGGCGGCGATGCCGACCTTGAGCGCGTAGAACAGGATGCTGAAGACCACGAACAGGAACAACACCGTCAGCGTTGCGTTGGTGTAGGCGTTGAACACCACGTGCTGCATCTGCTCGATGCTCTTGGCCGGGGCCAGGATCT
>NZ_JAGDEZ010000022.1:0-96910 GCF_017498305.1 Pseudomonas sp. OA65 | reverse complement strand
CCATAGATTCTGGGCAACCACATTTTCCGTGGAAATTGAACCTATTCGCTATCGTGCAGCCTTGACCTGGAATTTGTTTTAGAAAATCAAGTGCTTGCGTTTTGTTTGATAGGAGCTTGCTCCCGCTGGGTGGCGAAGCCGCCCCAGAAAATCGCCAGGCTTTTCCAGGTCAGACCGCACCCGCCTGATTTACGACGGCTGCGCCGCCGAGCGGGAGCAAGCTCCCTCGCCACAGAAGGCCTCCTCGCCACGAACAGGGGAGCCCTCAGAACGTGGCCTTCGTTTCGCCAACGCCATCGACTGTCTATAGTCAATTGATCTGGATCATGACTTGTTACATCCTCTACACCATTCTATGCAGCCCCCCAACGCGACCAAAGGTCGCACCCTTGGGCTAGAGCGACAGGCGTATCATTGCGCCACCGCAACACCCTTTCTGACCG
Organism: Pseudomonas sp. OA65; assembly: GCF_017498305.1. Lineage (NCBI taxonomy): Bacteria > Pseudomonadati > Pseudomonadota > Gammaproteobacteria > Pseudomonadales > Pseudomonadaceae > Pseudomonas > Pseudomonas sp. OA65. The sequence continues at coordinate 96,467 of NZ_JAGDEZ010000022.1, read as the reverse complement.
TGGTCGGCACGTACTGGCCCCGGCACTTTTCCACTGCCGTGGGATGCATTTGATGAGTAACCAGATTCCGGTACATGACGTCACTCCGCCTGCCAAGGACGCGAACAAAAGCGTCGACCTGTATGCCTCTCGGGAAAAAATCTACACCCGCGCCTTCACCGGCCTGTTCCGCAACCTGCGGATGGTGGGCGGAGCATTCTTGTTCCTGCTGTATTTCGGTACGGTGTGGTTGAATTGGGGCGGCCACCAAGCCGTCTGGTGGAACCTGCCAGAGCGCAAATTCTTTATTTTTGGTGCAACCTTCTGGCCCCAGGATTTCATCCTGCTCTCAGGGATGCTGATCATTGCCGCGTTTGGCCTGTTTTTCATCACGGTCTATGCCGGCCGGGTGTGGTGCGGCTACACCTGTCCACAAAGCGTGTGGACCTGGATCTTCATGTGGTGCGAGAAAGTCACCGAAGGTGATCGCAACCAGCGCATCAAGCTCGACAAGGCTCCCATGGGCGCCAACAAATTCCTGCGCAAGCTCGCCAAGCACAGCCTATGGCTGCTGATCGGTTTCGTCACCGGTGTGACCTTCGTCGGTTACTTCACGCCGATCCGCGAACTGGTGTTCGAGTTCTTTACTGGTCAGGCCGATGGCTGGTCGTATTTCTGGATCGGCTTCTTCACCCTCGCCACCTACGGCAACGCTGGCTGGCTGCGTGAACAGGTCTGCATCTACATGTGCCCTTACGCGCGCTTCCAAAGCGTGATGTTCGATAAGGACACCTTGATCGTGTCCTACGACCCGCGTCGTGGCGAAAGCCGTGGCCCGCGCAAGAAAGGCGTGGACTACAAGGCCCTGGGCCTCGGGGACTGTATCGACTGCACCATGTGTGTCCAGGTCTGCCCCACCGGCATCGACATCCGCGACGGCCTGCAAATCGAGTGCATCGGGTGCGCCGCCTGCATCGATGCCTGCGACAACATCATGGACAAGATGGATTATCCCCGCGGCCTGATCAGCTACACCACCGAACACAACCTTTCGGGACAGAAAACCCATAAACTGCGCCCGCGCCTGATCGGGTACGCCCTGGTGCTGCTGACCATGATCAGCCTGCTGGCGGCGGCGTTCTTCATGCGCTCGCTGGTGGGGTTCGATGTCAGCAAGGACCGCGTGCTGTACCGCGAAAACGCCGAAGGCCGGATCGAGAACGTCTACAGCCTGAAGATCATGAACAAAGACCAACGCGACCATACGTACGTCCTGGAAGCCGTTGGCCTACCCGACCTCAAGCTGCAAGGTCGCCGGGAAATCAAGGTCGCGGCCGGCGAGATCTACAGCCAGCCGGTTGAGCTGTCCAGCGCACCGGAACAACTGCCATCGAGCACCAACGAGGTGACGTTCATCCTCAAGGACGCCGATGACGAAAGCGTACATGTCGAAGCCAAGAGCCGGTTCATCGGCCCACAAACTCGTTGAGAGAACTGAACATGCCTGCAGCAACCGCCACCAGCCCTTGGTACAAGCACCTCTGGCCGTGGATCATTATCGGGATTCTTGCCTGCTCGGTAACGCTGAGCCTGACGATGGTGACCATTGCGGTGAACAACCCCGACAATCTGGTCAACGACAACTATTACGAAGCCGGCAAGGGCATCAACCGCTCGCTGGAGCGCGAATTGCTGGCCCAGACCCTGCAACTGCATGCCAACGTGCAACTGGATGACGTGACCGGCGAAGTCAACCTGCGCCTGAACGGCGACAGCCGTCCCCAGACCCTGGAACTGAGCCTGATCTCACCGACCCAGCCGGAGAAGGATCGCAAGGTCGTCCTGACCCGCAACGACAGCGAACCGGGGCGCTACGTTGGCCAGTTGACGGACAAGATCGAAGGCCGGCGCTTTGTCGAATTGCTGGGAGTGGAGAACGACAAGACCTGGCGCTTGTTTGAAGAAGAGCAGATCAACCACGACCAGGCCATCCTGCTCGGCGATGAACCGTTGCAAGGCGCTGAAGACCTGAAAAAATAGGCTGCTGTTGTGGCGAGGGAGCTTGCTCCCGCTGGGCTGCGAAGCGGCCCTGACGCCTGAGTCCCGGCGCTATCAGGCTCCATCGTGTCGGCTGCTTTGGGCCTGCTACGCAGGCCAGCGGGAGCAAGCTCCCTCGCCACAAAAAGCGCCCTCACTTGTAGCAAGCTCCTTCCACAAAGGCCTTCATGCGATACCCATGACCACTCCACAGCCCTGCTACCACTGCGCCCTGCCCGTCCCCCCTGGCAGTCGCTTCACCGCCGTTGTCCTCGGTGAAACCCGCGAGCTGTGCTGCCCGGGCTGCCAGGCGGTGGCCGAAGCCATTGTCGCCGGCGGCCTGGAAAGTTATTACCAGCATCGCAGTGAAGCATCGGCCAACCCCGAATCCCTGCCCGTCCAGTTGACCGATGAACTGGCGCTGTACGATCGCCCTGACGTGCAGCAATCATTTGTCCGCCATGAAGGCGAACTGGCCGAAACCACCCTGTTGATGGAAGGCATCAGTTGCGCCGCCTGCGGCTGGTTGATCGAAAAACAACTGCGCAGCCTGCCGGGCGTGGCCGAGGCGCGGTTGAACCTGTCCAACCATCGCCTGCACGTGCGCTGGGCCGATACCCAATTGCCGCTGAGCACGCTGCTCGCCGAGTTGCGCCAGATCGGCTATGTCGCCCACCCCTATCAGGCCGACCAGGCCTGCGAACAGCTCGCCGCACAGAACCGCCTGGCCCTGCGCCAATTGGGCGTGGCCGGCCTGTTGTGGTTCCAGGCGATGATGGCGACCATGGCCACCTGGCCGGAATTCAACATCGACCTGAGCCCGGAGATGCACACCATCCTGCGCTGGGTCGCCCTGTTTCTCACCACGCCCATCGTCTTCTACAGCTGCGCGCCGTTCTTCAAAGGCGCCCTGCGCGACCTGCGCACCCGCCACCTGACCATGGACGTTTCGGTGTCCCTGGCCATCGGCAGCGCCTACATTGCCGGGATCTGGACCTCGATCACCGGCGTCGGCGAGTTGTACTTCGATGCCGTGGGCATGTTCGCCCTGTTCCTCCTGGCCGGCCGTTACCTGGAGCGCCGCGCCCGGGAACGCACGGCTGCCGCCACCGCCCAACTGGTCAATCTGTTGCCGGCCTCGTGCCTGCGCCTGGCGGATGACGGCCAGAGCGAACGCATCCTGCTCAGCGAATTGCGTACCGGCGACCGGGTACTGGTGCATCCCGGGGCGGTCCTGCCGGCCGACGGCAAGATCCTCGAGGGTCAGTCCAGCATCGACGAATCGCTGCTGACCGGTGAATACCTGCCACAACCTCGGCAAATGGGCGATGCGGTCACTGCGGGCACGCTGAACGTCGAAGGCGCCCTGACCGTCGAAGTGCTGGCCCTCGGGCAAGACACTCGGTTGTCGGCCATCGTGCGCCTGTTGGAACGGGCCCAGGCCGAAAAACCGCGACTGGCGGAAATCGCCGATCGCGCCGCCCAATGGTTCCTGTTGTTCTCGCTGGTCGCGGCCGCGGCCATCGGCTTGCTGTGGTGGCAACTGGATGCCTCGCGGGCCTTCTGGATCGTCCTGTCGATGCTGGTCGCCACCTGCCCCTGCGCACTGTCCCTCGCCACGCCGACCGCCCTCACCGCCGCTACCGGCACCTTGCACAAGCTTGGCCTGCTGCTGACCCGCGGCCATGTGCTGGAGGGCCTGAACCAGATCGACACGGTGATTTTCGACAAGACCGGCACCTTGACCGAAGGCCGCCTGGCGTTGCGCGCCATTCGGCCATTGGCGGGCCTCGACAGCGATCAGTGCCTGGGCTTGGCCGCGGCCTTGGAAAACCGCTCGGAACACCCCATCGCCCGGGCTTTTGGCCGTGCGCCGTTGGCCGCCAAACAAGTGCACAGCACCCCGGGGCTGGGGCTGGAAGGCTGGGTGGCGGAACAGCGCCTGCGCATCGGTCAGCCCGGTTTTGTCTGCGGGCTGAGTGGCGCCCCCGTACCGCAGATGCCGGACGAAGCCGGGCAATGGCTGTTACTGGGCGATGAGATCGGACCACTGGCCTGGTTCGTCCTCGATGACCGCTTGCGCGCCGATGCCCCGGCCCTGCTGGCGGCCTGCAGGGCGCGAGGCTGGCGAACGCTGCTGCTGTCGGGTGACAGCTCACCGATGGTTGCCGGCGTCGCCGCCGAGCTGGGCATCGATGAGGCCCGCGGCGGGCTGCGCCCGGACGACAAACTGGCCGTGTTGCAACAGTTGCATCAACAGGGCCGCAAGGTGCTGATGCTCGGCGATGGGGTGAACGACGTGCCGGTCCTGGCGGCGGCGGACATCAGTGTCGCCATGGGCTCGGCCACCGACCTGGCCAAGACCAGTGCCGATGCCGTGCTGCTGTCCAACCGCCTCGAGGCCCTGATCCACGCCTTCAGCCTGGCCCGACGCACCCGCCGGGTGATCGTCGAGAACCTGCTGTGGGCAGGGCTGTACAATGGCCTCATGTTGCCGTTCGCCGCCCTCGGCTGGATTACACCGGTGTGGGCCGCGGTCGGCATGTCCATCAGTTCGTTGACCGTGGTGTTGAATGCCTTGAGGCTGACCCGCCAACCGAAGGCGCAGGTGTTCGCCGCCACGCCCGATACCCGCCCGCTCCCGGCCTGAGCCGCGCGGGCATGGAGTTCCGACATGCCAGCTCTTTACGTGATGATTCCGGCCGCGCTGCTGATCGTGGCCATCGCCGTGTACATATTCTTCTGGGCCGTGGACAGCGGGCAGTACGACGATCTCGACGGCCCGGCCCACAGCATTCTGTTCGACGACCAGGACCCGAACCACAAAGCGGCGGTGGACGAAGCCAGTGGCGAGGCTCGCAAGCCGGACGACAAGGCCCCACCCCATGCTTGACCTGATGCCATTGCTGGTATCGGCGGTCATTCTCGGCCTGCTCGGTGGCGGCCATTGCCTGGGCATGTGCGGTGGCCTGATGGGCGCCCTGACCCTGGCGATTCCCAAGGAACAGCGCAGCCGCCGCTTCCGGTTGCTGCTGGCCTACAACCTGGGGCGGATCCTCAGCTACGCCACCGCCGGGCTGCTGATCGGCCTGGCCGGCTGGGCGGTGTCCAACAGCCCGGCCGCGATGATCATGCGGGTGCTGGCCGGCTTGCTGTTGATCGCCATGGGCCTGTACCTGGCGGGCTGGTGGAGCGGCCTGACCCGCATCGAAAGCGTGGGGCGTGGTTTGTGGCGGCACATCCAACCCGTCGCCAACCGGTTGCTGCCGGTGTCGAGTCTGCCCCGGGCCTTGCTGCTCGGCGCCCTGTGGGGCTGGCTGCCGTGCGGGTTGGTCTACAGCACCCTGCTCTGGTCCGCCAGCCAAGGCAATGCCTTGGACAGTGCCCTGCTGATGCTCGCCTTCGGCCTGGGCACCTGGCCGGTGCTGCTCGCCACCGGCCTGGCAGCCGAGCGCGTCACCGCCCTGCTGCGCAAACGCAGCGTGCGCGTCGCCGGTGGCTTGTTGGTGATTATTTTCGGGATATGGACACTGCCGGGGCCGCATCAGCATTGGCTCATGGGGCATTGACCGAGTCGCTCCAATCGCGAGCAAGCTCGCAGACAGTGGCGGGCGTGGACTCGATAGTTGGGAGCAGCCTTGTGGCGAGGGAGCTTGCTCCCGCTGGCCTGCGAAGCAGGCCCCTGCAATCCTCAGATGGAACGCATTCGCTGATATGGCGACTGCTGCGCAGCCGAGCGGGAGCAAGCTCCCTCGCCACGGGTTTTGAGTTGCCTGGATTGACATCATCCTCGACAACTCCGATGCCCCGTTGACGCAAATCAAAACCGCCCCGCCCCTATCCCCCTAGACTCGCCCCATGCCAGCCTATCCGGGGAACACCCGCATGCTCGACGCCATCCGTTGGGACTCAGACCTGATCCGCCGCTACGACCTGGCGGGACCACGCTACACCTCGTACCCCACTGCGGCGCAGTTCGGCGGCCAGGTGGGCACCTTCGACCTGCTCCACGCCCTGCGTGACAGCCGCAAGGCCCGGCGGCCACTGTCGCTGTATGTGCACGTGCCGTTCTGCGCGAACATTTGCTACTACTGCGCCTGCAACAAGGTCATCACCAAGGACCGTGGCCGCGCCCACGCCTACCTCCAGCGCCTGGAACAGGAAATCCAACTGATCGGCTGCCACCTGGACCCCACCCAGCGTGTGGAACAACTGCACTTTGGCGGCGGCACCCCGACGTTTCTCAGCCATGATGAACTGCGGCAACTGATGGCCTCGTTGCGCAAACACCTGAACCTGCTCGACGACGACTCCGGCGACTACAGCATCGAAATCGATCCCCGGGAAGCCGACTGGTCGACCATGGGTTTGTTGCGTGAGCTGGGTTTCAATCGGGTCAGCATCGGCCTGCAAGACCTTGATCCGGCCGTGCAGCGTGCCGTCAATCGCCTGCAAAGCCTGGAAGAAACCCGTGCGGTGGTCGAGGCTGCCCGGACCTTGCAGTTCCGTTCGATCAACATCGACTTGATCTACGGGCTGCCCAAGCAGACTCCAGACAATTTCGCCCGCACCGTAGAAGAAGTTATCCACCTGCAACCGGACCGTCTCTCGGTGTTCAACTACGCCCACCTGCCGGAACGCTTCATGCCCCAGCGGCGTATCAACAGCCAAGACTTGCCGAACCCGGAGCAGAAACTGGCGATGCTGCAAGGCACCATCGAACAGTTGACCGCCGCCGGCTACCGCTACGTCGGCATGGACCACTTCGCGCTGCCCGACGACGAACTGGCCATCGCCCAGGAAGAATTCACGTTGCAGCGCAACTTCCAGGGCTACACCACCCACGGTCATTGCGACCTGATCGGCCTCGGCGTGTCAGCCATCAGCCAGATCGGCGATCTGTACTGCCAGAACAGCAGTGACCTGAACCATTACCAGAACACCCTCGCCGACGGGCAACTGGCAACCAGTCGCGGATTGATCTGCACGGCCGACGATCGGTTGCGACGCGCGGTGATCCAGCAGTTGATCTGCCATTTCCACTTGGCCTTCGCTGACATCGAGCACCGTTTCAATGTCGATTTTCGCGGTTACTTCGCGCCGCTGTGGCCGCAATTACAGGCGATGGCCGAGGACGGTCTGATCGAATTGGATGATGTTCACATCCAGGTACTGCCCGCGGGACGCCTGCTGGTACGGTCGGTGTGCATGGTGTTCGACGCCTACCTGGAGCAGCACAATCGCCAACGTTTCTCCCGGGTCATTTGAGCGCGACAATTTGACGACGACACCGCACTGGCCGGAGTGCTATCTCTGGGGTACCCTTACGCCTTATGCGTGATTTCCCACAAGGATTTAAGAAATGTCCGAGCCAGTCAAACTGCGCGCCCACAACCAGGCCCATTGCAAGGATTGCAGCCTGGCGCCCCTCTGCCTACCACTTTCATTGAATCTGGAGGATATGGACGCGCTGGACGACATCGTCAAACGGGGTCGCCCGTTGAAAAAAGGTGAATTCCTGTTTCGCCAGGGCGACGCGTTCGACTCCGTCTATGCCGTGCGCTCGGGCGCCCTGAAAACCTTCAACTTGAGCGACGGCGGCGAAGAACAGCTCACCGGTTTCCACTTGCCCAGCGAACTGGTGGGCCTGTCCGGCATGGACACCGAGTCCCACCCGGTCTCGGCCCAGGCGCTGGAAACCACCTCGGTGTGCGAAATTCCCTTCGATCGCCTGGACGAGTTGTCCATACAGCTGCCGCAACTGCGCCGCCAGTTGATGCGGGTCATGAGCCGGGAAATTCGTGACGATCAGCAAATGATGCTGCTGCTTTCGAAAAAAACCGCCGACGAGCGTATCGCCACGTTCCTGGTCAACCTCTCGGCACGCTTCCGCGCCCGCGGGTTCTCGGCCAACCAGTTCCGCCTGAGCATGTCGCGCAACGAAATCGGCAATTACCTGGGCCTGGCGGTGGAAACCGTGTCCAGGGTATTCACCCGCTTCCAGCAGAACGAGTTGATTGCCGCCGAAGGCAAGGAAATTCACATTCTCGACCCGATCCAGCTCTGCGCCCTGGCCGGCGGCTCGATCGACGGCTGATGAGCCTGCGCGACTGAGGGATGTTCCCAGCCGCGCTATACTGCCGCGTTTGCAGCCCTGCCAGGACACTTCCACGATGGTCTTCGACTCCTTCGACATCAAATCCCTGATCCGCCCCGTGATCGATTTCCCCAAGCCCGGCGTGATATTTCGCGACATTACCCCGCTGTTCCAATCCCCAACTGCCCTGCGACTGGTCATGGACAGCTTTGCCCACCGCTATGTCGAGGCCGAGTTCACGCACATTGGCGCGATGGATGCGCGGGGTTTCCTGATCGGCTCGATCCTGGCCTATCAGTTGAACAAGCCGCTGATCTTGTTCCGCAAGCAAGGCAAGCTGCCGGCCGATGTGCTGGCCGAGGGTTACCAGACCGAATACGGCGAAGCCTTCCTTGAAGTGCATGCCGACAGCCTGTGCGAGGGGGATTCGGTGGTGATGTTCGATGACCTGATCGCCACCGGCGGCACGCTCATCGCCGCCGCCAACCTGATCCGCCGCATGGGCGCCAAGGTCCACGAAGCCGCGGCGATCATTGACCTGCCGGAACTGCTCGGCTCCCAGCGCCTGGAAGACATGGGGATCCCGACGTTCTGCCTGACGCAGTTTTCGCTCAGCGAAAAATAACCGTCACTATGCATAACCCTGTGGGAGCGAGCCTGCTCGCGAAGGCGGAGTATCAGCAGATGATTTCTGACTGATCCACCGCCTTCGCGAGCAGGCTCGCTCCCACAGGTGATTTATTGTGGCTGTTACAAGGCGATCGGCTTACGCCCCGCAAACGAATGCGCCAGCGTCCCGCCGTCCACCAATTCCAGCTCCCCACCCAGCGGCACGCCGTGGGCGATGCGGGAGGCGACCAGGCCTTTATTGTTCAGCAATTGGGCGATGTAATGGGCGGTGGCTTCGCCTTCTACCGTCGGGTTCGTGGCGAGGATGACTTCCGTGAACGTACCCGCCTCTTCGATTCGGGCGATCAACTGTGGAATGCCAATGGCTTCAGGCCCCAAGCCATCGAGCGGGGACAAATGGCCCTTGAGCACGAAATAACGACCACGGAAACCGGTCTGCTCCACCGCATACACATCCATCGGCCCTTCCACGACGCAGAGCAGGCTGTCGTCCCGACGCGGATCGGCACATTGCGGGCAGAGGTCGTCTTCGGTGAGGGTGCGGCATAAACGGCAATGCCCGACACCTTCCATGGCCTGGCTCAGGGCCTGGGCCAGGCGCGAACCGCCGCTGCGATCACGCTCGAGCAATTGCAACGCCATGCGCTGGGCAGTTTTCTGACCGACACCCGGCAGCGTTCGCAGGGCATCGATCAATTGGCGAATCAAAGGGCTGAAGCTCATGGAGGAAATGTCCGACATAACAACGAGACGCGGTTTATACCCGCGCCTCCGATTAGCGTCAAATACTCAATCCTGTGCGACCCGCACCACCAACTTGCCGAAGTTGCGCCCTTCCAACAGGCCGATAAACGCCTGTGGCGCATTTTCCAGGCCGTCCACCACGTCCTCGCGGAATTTGACCTTGCCATCGCGCACCCAAGGGGCCATGGCACTGAGGAACTCCGGCTGCCGATCAGCATAGTCGTCGAACACAATAAACCCCTGAATCCGCACGCGCTTGGTCAGCAAGGTGCGCTGCAATTGCGGCAAGCGATCCGGGCCGCTCGGTGCCTGATGATCGTTGTAGGACGCGATCAGGCCGCAGAGCGGGATCCGCGCCTTGGCGTTGAGCAACGGCACGACGGCGTCGAAGACCTTGCCGCCGACGTTTTCATAATAGATGTCGATGCCCTTGTCACAGGCCCGCGCCAGTTCCTCGGCAAAATTGGCGCTCTTGTGATCGACACAGGCATCAAAGCCCAACTCGTCGACCACGTACTTGCATTTCTCGCTGCCGCCCGCGACGCCGACGACACGCAGGCCCTTGATCTTCGCCACCTGGCCGACCACCGAGCCCACGGCACCCGATGCGGCCGCGACCACCAGGGTTTCCCCGGCCTTGGGCTGGCCAATGTCCATCAGCCCCATGTAAGCGGTCATGCCTGGCATGCCCAACACACCCAGGGCCATTGATGGACTGGGCAGTCCGGAGGGAATGGGCATCACGTTGCGCCCGTCACTGATGCTGTGGGTTTGCCAACCCGTAACGCCAACCACCAAATCGCCCTCATGGAATTTCGGGTGCGTCGAACGCTCCACGCGGCTGACAGCGCCGCCGGTCATCACCTCATCGATTTCCACCGGAGCGGCGTAGGAAGGCGCGTCACTCATGCGTCCGCGCATGTAGGGGTCCAAGGACAGGAACAGAGTCTTGAGCAGGATCTGTCCCTCTGCCAGATCCGGCAGTGTCACATGTTCAAGACGAAAATTTTCAGGGGTGGGCGCACCTTGGGGGCGGGAGGCCAGGACGATGCGCTGGTTGGAAATCGATGACATGGATGCGTCTCCTTGTTCGTTGAGCGGACACGTATAGGAAGCAGACCATTACCGAGGGGGCGGCGTTCGATGTTTATGCTGTGGGAACTTGTGGGAGCAAGGCTTGCTCCCTCAGGTAAATTCCTGCCAGCGCTCGCCCCTACGACAGAAACAAAAATGCCAGGCGCGATGCCTGGCATTGTGTGTAGCCCATCCCAAGCGGGATGGCGAATCAGAACGGCAGTTTCATGCCCGGCGGCAGTTGCATGCCAGCGGTCATGCCGGACATCTTGTCCTGGCTGTTGGCTTCGATCTTGCGCACCGCGTCATTGACGGCGGCGGCGAACAGGGCTTCGAGCATTTCCTTGTCGTCTTCGCTCAGGCCTTCGACCACGCTTGGGTCGATGCTGACGCGCTTGATGTCATGGCGACCGGTCATGACCACGGTCACCATGTCGCCGCCGGACTTGCCGGTGACTTCGGCGTTGGCCAGTTCTTCCTGCATCTTGGCCATCTTTTCCTGCATCTGCTGCGCCTGCTTCATCAGGCCGGCCATGCCACCTTTCATCATGGGAATCACCTCGAAAGTACTTGGATAAACAACGCGCCCGGCCCGTTCGGCCCGACGCCTTCAGTTATGAGCCCTGGGTGACCGGGGCCTCGACAGGTTCGATAGTATCGTGACGGACCACGGCGCCGAACTGTTGCATCATCTGCTGGATGAATGGATCACCGTGGATCGACTCCTCGGCTTCGCGCTGACGATCGGCACGACGGCGGGACGCGGCCTGGGCCGGGGTCTCCTGCTCTGGCTTGATCAGCTCGATGGTCAACGTCAGGTTACGCTGGTGGTACTGGTTCAGCGCATCGTTGAGGCGACGCTGCTGGGTCGCGTTGAACAGTGCACTGTGTGCTGGATCCAGGTGCAGCAGCCAGTGGTCGCCTTCCACGGCCATCAGCGTGCAGTTGGCGGCGATGCTGCCGGTCATGCCGCTGATCGGCAATTTAGGGAACAGTTCCAGCCATTGCAGGGCCAGGCCGGTGGCCGGCATCGCCGCCGGTTCTGGCTCGGGCTCCGGGGCCGGTTCAGCGGCGTGCTCGCTGGCCAGGTCATCCAGGTAGCTGTAGGCCGAATCCATGTCTGGCTCGATGTAATCCTCGTCCAGCGGCGGTTCGTCGTCCAGGTCGATGCCCGGCGTGGCGACATCGACGTCGGCCACTGTCGGCTCGGGCACCGGCGCGGCCACCCACTCTGGCGCATCGGGCACGACGCTGTCGGGCGTCGGCAGCGGCATCGGCGGCAACTCAGGCTGCTCGGCGACGGTTTCCAACACGGGCTCGACAACCGGTTGCTGGACCACTTGCGGCTCGACCGGGTCGTTCCAAGGCAGGTCGATGACTTCTTCGGCGACGGGCTCGGGGAGCGTCTCGACGACCGGTTCGGGTTCCGGCTCAGGCGTCGCGACAACTGGCGCCGGCATCGGCTGGGCGACAGGCACCACCGCGGCCGGAGCCGACACTGCCGGCGCAACGACGGGCGCGGCAGCCACTGGCTTGGCGGAATCAGCTGTGGCCTGGCTGATCCCCACTGGCTTTAGCGCTTGCCTCGGCGCATCCGCCGTGTCGGCTGGCCGGAACGCCAGCATTCGCAACAGGACCATTTCGAAGCCGCCCCGCGGATCCGGCGCCAGGGGCAGATCGCGACGGCCGATCAGGCCCATCTGGTAATAGAACTGCACGTCTTCGGCCGGCAGCGCCTGGGCCAGGGCCAGTACGCGGTCACGGTCGCCGTGGCCGTTGTCGACGCCTTCAGGCAGCGCCTGGGCGATGGCGACACGGTGCAGCACGTTGAGGATTTCCGAAAGCACGCCATTCCAGTCCGGGCCCTGCTCGGCCAAGTGACGCACCGCTTCGAGCAGCGCCTTGGCATCGCCTTCGATCAGCGCATGCAAGACGTCATAGACCTGGCCATGATCGAGGGTGCCGAGCATGGCTCGGACATCGGCAGCCATGACCTTGCCTTCACCGAAAGCGATGGCCTGGTCGGTCAGGCTCATGGCGTCACGCATCGAACCATCGGCGGCGCGGCCCAACAGCCACAGCGCATCGTCTTCGAACGGCACGTTCTCGACACCCAATACGTGGGTCAGGTGCTCGACCACCCGCTCCGGCGTCATGTTCTTCAGGGAGAACTGCAGGCACCGCGACAGAATCGTTGCAGGAAGTTTCTGCGGGTCAGTGGTCGCCAGGATGAACTTGACGTAGGGCGGCGGCTCTTCAAGGGTCTTGAGCAGCGCATTGAAGGAATGGCTGGAGAGCATGTGCACTTCGTCGATCAGGTAGACCTTGAAGCGCCCACGGCTCGGGGCGTACTGCACATTGTCGAGCAGTTCGCGGGTGTCCTCGACCTTGGTGCGGCTGGCGGCGTCGATCTCGATCAGATCGACGAAACGGCCCTCATCGATTTCCCGGCACACCGAACACTCGCCACAAGGCGTCGAGGTAATGCCGGTTTCACAGTTCAGGCACTTGGCAATGATCCGCGCGATGGTGGTCTTGCCCACGCCCCGGGTCCCGGTGAACAGGTAGGCATGGTGCAACCGCTGGCTGTCCAAGGCATTGATCAGAGCCTTGAGCACATGGGTCTGGCCGACCATTTCGCGGAACGAGCGCGGACGCCATTTACGTGCAAGAACCTGATAACTCATCGAAAACCGTCGCAACGAAGGAACATAAGCGGCTAATGCTAGCGGAGCAGGGGCGAAATTGCATCCGGTGTGCTCGTCTAATCTGACTAAGCTTGGGTTGTCGACGCGGTTTTACACAGTCAGGGAGAGTTTATGCGCTCAGCCATGGGGGCTTTGCTGTTGTTGGGTACCGGTTGTTTCGCCGAAGAAGACCCCTTGCGTTTCGCCATTACCGACGGCTGGGCAATGCCCATGGTACAGATCGAACGAGGCCGCCCGATTCAGGGCATCCTTCCCGATATCATGACCAGCCTGGCGACCCAAGTGGGAAGGCCGGCGCAATTCCACGTCCTGTCCCGCGCCCGGCTCGACGCAGCCATGAAACACGGCGAAATCGATATACGTTGCTATGTCAGCCCTGACTGGGTGAAGGACAATGGCGATTACCTGTGGAGCATCCCGTTGTTTTTCCAGCGCGACCTGCTCGTCGCCCCGACCAGCGCACCGGCGGCCGTCACCCCAGCAACGCTGCCGCAACAAGCCATCGGCACCGTGCTCGGCTATAGCTACCCGACCCTGCAACCCTTGTTCGACACCGGTCAACTGCACCGCGACGATGCCCGTAGCCAGGAACAAGTGCTGGCGAAACTGCTGGCCGGGCGTTATCGCTACGGGATCAGTAATCAATGGGCGCTGGACTGGTTCAATCAACGCCATACCATTGATCGGCAACTCCATGAGGTAGCCGTCCTGCAGGAACAGCAGTTGAGCTGTTACGTGCGCAACGATCCGGACATCCCCGCACAACGCATTCTGAGGACACTGTTGAATATGAAAACGTCCGGGGAAATCGACGCGATCATCCAGCTTTACACCGGCCGCAGTGAAACATCGTGGGTCAGGAGCGAGACACCCTCGCCCTGATCGCCGGGCCGCTGTTGCCACTGGGACGGCGGGATGAACCCCTGAACCCAGTCGGGTATCTGTTCGGGCGGCATGGGCCGGGCGATGAAATAACCTTGTGCCACCTCGCAGCCGAGGCTCAGCAGCAGTTGGCCGTGCTCCAGGCTGTCCAGCCCCTCGGCGACCACCTCGCGACCAAAGGCCCGGGCCAGGCCGATCACCGCTTCAGTCAGTGCCAAGTCGTCGCGGTCATCGAGGATGTCGCGGACAAAGGTCTTGTCGATCTTGATGGTTTGCGTGCGCAGGTGCTTGAGGTCGTTTAGCGAGCAGTGGCCGGTGCCGAAACCGCCCAGGGAAAACTCCACCCCCAATGCCTGGCACGCCTGGAGGCAGGTGCTGACGTGGGTTAGGTTTTCCACGGCGACGGACTCGACAATCTGCAGGTCCAACAGGCGTGGCGGCACCGCCGGATGCCGCTCCAGCACTTGCCGCAGCCGCTCGACAAAATCCGCCCGCTGGAAATGCCGCGCCGAGATATTGATGCTCACCGGCCAGCCCTGCCCCGCTTGCTGCCATTGCTGCAACTGGGTCAATACCTGCTCCATGACCCACTCGCCGATTTCAACGATCAGGTCGGTTTCCTCCACGAGGGGCAGGAACTCCCGCGGCGGCACCAAGCCACGTTGCGGATGCTTCCAACGCAGCAACGCCTCCAGACCGACCACGGTGCCATGACGCATATTGACCTTGGGCTGGAAATGCAGCCGCAGCTCATTATCGGCCAGTGCCTGGCGGACCCGTTCGACGGTCTGGTAAGTGGCCCGTACCTCTTTGTCCCGGGACACATCGAACAAATGGAAACGATTGCGACCGCTTTGCTTCACCACGTACATCGCCTGGTCGGCGTGACGCAGCAGCGTCTCGGCGTCTTCGTTGTCCCACGGGAACAGCGTGACGCCAATGCTGGCGAAGACCTTGATGTCCTTGCCATCAATGCCATACGGCATGGAGACGGCGATCAACACCCGGTTCAACGCGGCATGCAACTCTTCCATCCCTCGCACATGGCGCAGCACCAGCACGAACTCGTCCCCGCCCAGCCGCGCCACCACATCCTCGCCACGCACGATGCTGCGCAGGCGCCTGGCCACCTCCACCAGCAGCCGATCACCACTGGCATGGCCATAACCGTCATTGACCGCCTTGAAGCCATCGAGATCGAGCATGCACACCGCCAAGGGCAGGTTTTCCGCACGGGAAAACTCCAGGGCCTGGTCCAGCAAGTCCGATAGGTAAGTACGATTGGGCAGCCCGGTCAGCACATCGTGACCGACCCGCCATTGCAGCGAATGCAGCAGGCGACGCTTTTCGCTGACATCGAAGCGAATCGCCAGGTAGCGCTCGATTTGGCCGGTATCGTCGTCGATCACCGGCACCAGGGTGGTGTCGACCCAATGCAGCGTACCGTCCTTGGCCCGGTTGCAGATTTCCCCTTTCCAGACCTGACCCAGGGAAATGGTGCGCCACATGGCGCTGAAGAACTCGCCGGGGTGCTGAGCGGAATTGAGCAGGCGATGGTTCGCCCCCAGCAACTCATCGCGCCGGTAGCCAAAAAGGCTGCAAAATTGATCGTTGACGTAAGTGATGCGCCCGCTCAGATCGGTCTCGGAAAAAATCGCGGCGGCGTCAACGGCCCTGCGGTACTTCTTATCCATCGAAGCAGTCATCCATGAGTCAGGCTCATTTGTCGCGCGCGGTTGCACCGCCTTCAGGACAGGCGAAAATCAACTAGGCTCAAACACTTTGAGGGAAGCTGGAGCGCGGGCCCTGGCGGTGCCCAGGGAGGGCTCAGCCCTTGCCTTGTATCGTGGCAAGAAACACAAGGCCCGGTCTTTGCACACCCCTCGGCTTCGCAAAGCTGGTCACCAAATACCCGTGCCAAAGGCCGATTCTACGAAACACATCACACTTTGCAAAGCAAGGTGATGGATCACGCGGTTGCCTAATGCGAAAATCTATCGTTAAGTTCTTGATTCTAAATGGGAATTAAGCGATGCAAATTTCAAGTTTGGGTCCAGCCATCAGACGCTACCGCAAAGTAGCGGGGCTTACTCAGGCTGAACTTGGCGAAAAAACCGGTTTTGACCCTAAAACCATCAGCCGCTTCGAAACCGGCACCTACACCCCCAGCGTCGAAGCCTTGTTCCTGCTTGCCAATGTGCTGGATGTGCAACTGAAGGCCTTTTTTGCGGACATGGCCGACGAGGACGAACAGCGGGCGTACCTGTTCGGTGTCATACACAAAGCCACCCCGAAGGATCTTGGGAAGCTGATTGCGGCGGTCGACCAGGCCTTGTCCAAGCCTTGATACAGACCCGTAAAAAAGCCGGGCCCGTCGATGCGAGACAGGCCCGGCTTCTCTTTGACGCTCACTTGCCCTGTCCAGCAAAAACCTGGACAGCAGAAAGCACCGATCCATATCGATCAACCGAAACAACAAGAAATTTGGAATTTGGCAAACCTTGCGAATGAAGGCTTGGGCGTTATGGAGGCAACCCCACCAGCCACACCCCGGCACACAATGTTCCCGCTGTGGCTGCTTCCTTCCGGATCTGACCAGGTTCACGGGTAATCGTTGCGGGGGGACCGATGGGGTCACCATAACGACGCCCGCCTGACGGCGAGCCGCGCCATTGTACCTATCTGGCAAGAAGTTACAACCGTTCGTGTCGGATTAAAAAACTGAAGGCGTTCAAGCACTTGCTGTGGGAGCAAAGCTTGCTCGCGATGACGTTGCCGCATCGAATATAGATGCAAGCTGCCCCACCGCTTTCGCGAGCAAGCCCGCTCCCACAGGAGAACGGCGGTGAACACTGGACGGTGAACACTCCCACAGGGGTTCTGTGCCTCTACAACAACACCTCATCCGCCCGACCGCCCTCCTCCTGAATCACCAGATGGATGAAGTGCAGCTTGGTAATGACGGCCGCCGGTACGACGAACGGGTAGAAATCCGGCTGACCCATGCTGCGGGACAGTTCGTTGAGCATGCCGGCCAGTTCGATCCAGGCGTTGACGAACGAGAGGAAGGCCGCGCCGCCTGCGTGTTCGGCGTCGTACAAGGTCTCGGGCGGGAACGGCTGGTAGTCGAAATCCATCTCCCGCGCACTCATGCCAAAGCCCAGGGCAGTGTCCACGGCGTCCATCATGTGCAGGTAATGGGCCCAGGTTTCCGCCCAGTCCTCCCATGGGTGCATGGTGGCGTAGGCACTGACGTAGCGGGTTTGCCAATCCAGCGGCGCGCCTTGCTGGTAGTGTCGCTCCAGGGCTTCGGCGTAGCTGGCGCGCTCGTCACCGAACAGCTCGCGAAAAGCCTCGAGCCAGTGGCTGTTGGCAATCAGCCGGTCCCAGTAGTAATGCCCCACCTCATGGCGAAAATGCCCAAGCAAGGTGCGATAGGGCTCGCGCATCTGCTGGCGCACGTATTCACGGTGGGCATCGTCCGCCTCCTTGATGTCGAGGGTGATCAATCCGCTGGCGTGACCCGTGGTCGGCGGCGTGCCATCTGGGTCGACGCCGATGAAATCGAACGCCAGGCCTATGTCTTCATTGACGGTTTTCGGGATGACCGGCAAACCGAAGGTGATCAGTTGCGCGACCAGTCGACGCTTGGCGGTCTCGACCTTGCGCCAACGTTCAGGATTTTCCGGAATCGACAGGTCGGGAATGGTGCGATTCAGGCTACAGGCGATGCACAGGGTATCGTGGCCATTGTCCGGCAGCAGCCAATTGCAGGCCGCCGGGGTGTCGAGGTTGGCGCAACGGCGGAACAGCCCCGCGTGCGGATCGGCATCCAGCGTCCAGGTGTCGGGTTGCTCACCGGGTTGCAGGGAGGACAGGCGGCTCCGCTCAGGTTGATAACCCAGCGCCGCCAGACAGGCCAGGCACTGGCTGTTGCGAAAGAACAGCGACTGGCCGCAGCGGCACGGCCAGACCTTGCTGTTACGTGACCGATCGCCCAGGAACGGCGCGGCGATGCGTGAGCTCAGTTGTTCGAAGAAGCGGTACATGGCGATCTCTCCCTGGAGCCTGCAAGACTAGATCACCTTACGTTCATGATCGTTCCAAAACGCTGGGTCATAACACCATGGACCGTGGCGAGGGAGCTTGCTCCCGCTCGGCGGCGCAGCCGTCGCAAACCGGCTAACGCGATTCATCAGGAGGATTGGGTCGCCCCGATTGGGGCGGCTGCGCCACCCAGCGGGAGCAAGCTCCCTCGCCACAAAAGCCGATCACCCTCAGACCGTGATGCCATGGCCCGCCAGGAAATCGACAAAGGCTTGTTCGTCGAGCACCTTCAACCCCAGCTCATTGGCCTTGGTCAACTTCGAACCAGCACCCGGCCCGGCCACCACGCAGTGGGTTTTCGCCGACACGGACCCGGCGACCTTGGCCCCCAGGCTCTCCAACTTATCCTTGGCGACGTCGCGGCTCATCAGCTCCAGCGAACCGGTCAGCACCCAGGTGTGCCCTGCTTCGGGCAAGCCTTCGACGACCTTCTTCTCGCTCTGCCAGTGCATGCCAAAGTCGCGCAACTGCTGTTCCGCCGCTTCGGCCTGCTGACGGTTGGCGGCGATGGCAAAGAACTCGCGCACGGCATTGGCCTGTTTTTCCGGCAGGGCCTGGCGCATGTCCAGCCAGTCGGCGTTCATCACCGCGTCGAGAGAGCCGAACTTGTCCGCCAGCTTCTGCGCCCCGCCCGGCCCCACCGAGGGAATGTGCAACTTGTCGAGAAATCCGCCCAGGGTCGTGCTGGCGGAGAATTCAGCGCCTAACTCGCCCTGATCCTGGATCTCCAGGCCATGGCGCAACAGGTCCTTGATCACCTGGCGGTTGTGCGAGTCTTCGAAGAAGCTGTGGATCTCGTGGGCGACTTCCAGGCCGACATCAGGCAAGTAGGTGAGCACCTGGGGCAACGCCGCCTGCACGCGCTCCAGCGAACCGAGGGAGCGGGCCAGGACCTTGGCCGTTTCCTCACCCACGTCCGGGATGCCCAGGGCATAGATGAAACGCGCCAGGCTCGGCTGTTTGCTGTCGACGATGGCGGCCAGCAGGTTCTTGCTCGACAGCTCGGCGAAACCTTCCAGGTCCACCACCTGCTCGAAGGTCAGCGCATACAGGTCGGCAGGCGACCCCACCAGGCCCTCGTCCACCAGTTGCTCGACGCTCTTCTCGCCCAGGCCTTCGATGTCCATCGCCCGACGCGAGACGAAATGGATGATCGCCTGCTTGAGCTGCGCACCACAGGCAAGGCGACCGACGCAACGGTACACCGCACCTTCGCTGACAGTCTCGCGGCCCTTGCTGCGCTTGATCAATTGCGTGCGCTCGACGTGGGAGCCGCAGACCGGGCATTGCTGGGGCACTTCCACCGGGCGGGCGTTTTCCGGACGGCGCTCGGTGACGACCTGCACCACCTGCGGAATCACATCACCGGCACGGCGGATGATCACCGTGTCGCCAATCATCACGCCCAGGCGCGCCACTTCGTCCATGTTATGCAAGGTGGCGTTGGCCACGGTCACGCCAGCGACTTTCACCGGCTTGAGGCGAGCCACCGGGGTCACCGCGCCCGTGCGGCCGACCTGGAACTCGACGTCCAGCAGCTCGGTGAGCTCTTCAGTGGCGGGAAACTTATGGGCAATGGCCCAGCGCGGTTCCCGGGCGCGGAAACCGAGCTCGCGCTGGGAAGCGATGCTGTTGACCTTGAACACCACACCGTCGATCTCATAGGGCAACGCATTGCGCCGCTCGCCGATGTCACGGTAGTAATCCAGGCACTCGTCGATGCCGTGGGCCAGCTTCAGCTCACGGCTGATGGGCATGCCCCAGGCCTTGAGTTGCTTGAGGTTACCGATGTGAGTATCGGCGATGTCCGACGTCACCTGGCCGATACCGTAGCAACAGAACTCCAGGGGACGGTTGGCCGTGATCCTCGAATCGAGCTGACGCAAGCTACCGGCCGCCGCGTTGCGCGGATTGGCAAACGTCTTGCCGCCCGCCTCCATCTGCGTGGCGTTGAGGCGCTCGAAGCCGGCCTTGGACATGTACACCTCGCCGCGCACCTCCAGCAGCGGTGGCCAGCCACTGCCCTGCAGCTTGAGGGGAATGTTGCGCACGGTGCGCACGTTGACGCTGATGTCCTCGCCCGTGGTGCCGTCACCGCGTGTAGCGCCGCGCACCAGCATGCCGTCCTGGTACAACAGGCTGACCGCGAGGCCATCGAGCTTCGGCTCGCAGCTGTACTCCACCGCCGCGCCGCCACCCAGCAAGTCGCCCATGGGCAGGTCGAGGCCTTCCGTCACCCGGCGGTCGAATTCGCGCATGGTGGTTTCGTCAAAGGCGTTGCCCAGGCTGAGCATCGGGATTTCATGACGCACCTGGCTGAACGCCGACAGCGCCACGCTGCCGACTCGCTGGGTCGGGGAATCGCTGGTGACCAGTTCCGGGTGTTGCTCTTCCAGGGCCTTGAGCTCGTGAAACAAGCGGTCGTACTCGGCGTCCGGGATGCTCGGCTCGTCGAGGACGTGGTAACGGTAGTTGTGCTGATCCAGCTCGGTGCGCAGCTCTAGGATGCGGGTTTCAACGGCGTTCATGGGTGTTCTCTCATAAAGCAAAAGAGCAGCCTGGGCTGCTCATTCTTTTTAAACCTTTTGGGGGGCTTCGCCCCCAGCGGGAGCAAGCTCCCTCGCCACAAAAGCTCTCCTGCCACAAAAAGCTCTCCGGTCAGGGAGAGCCTGTGTCATTGATCAGCGCTTCTGGGTCAGTGCCCGGCGCTCGAATTCGACGATGCGCTGGCGGTAGTGCTCGATGGTCTGGGCGGTCAGCACGCTGCGCTGATCATCCTTGAGTTCGCCATTGAGCTCCTGGGACAGCTTGCGCGCCGCGGCTACCATCACATCGAAGGCTTGCTTGGGATGACGCGGGCCCGGCAGGCCGAGGAAGAAGCTCACCGCCGGCGTGCTGAAATGATCGATGTCGTCGAGGTCGAACACGCCAGGCTTGACCGCGTTAGCCATGGAGAACAGCACCTCGCCGTTACCGGCCATGCTTTCGTGACGGTGGAAAATGTCCATTTCGCCAAAACGCAGGCCGCTTTCGAGGATGTTCTGTAGCAACGCCGGGCCCTTGAAGCCGGCCGGGTCGCGGCAGATCACGCTGATCACCAGCACTTCTTCAGCCTGGGCCTGGTCTTTATCGGCGCTCGGGGCCTTGCTCTCGTCCGGGAAGTCACCGTCGCGACTGCTGAAGCTCGGCCCGCCATCCAGGTCGAGGTTCAGGTTCAAATCACCCTGGGACGGCTCGCTGTTGCGCTTGCCACGCTTGGAACCCGACTCCCGAGGCTCACGGGCAGGCGCGCTCATCGACGGCAAGTCGTGCTCGTCCAGTTGCGGTTCCTTGTGGGTGTCCAGTACCCGCGGCGGGCCCAGCAGCTCGGCGCTATCATCCTCATCGGGCAGGTTCGACAGGCTGCGATCCAGGCGAAACTTCAGTTTCCCCTTGCCGCCGCGCATGCGACGCCAGCCGTCGAAAAGAATACCGGCAATGACAATGATGCCGATGACGATCAGCCACTCGCGCAGACCGATTTCCATGTAATCCCGTGCCTCTATAAAAATGCTGAAAAATAAGGGGCTTAGCTATTTGCAAACCGCTTTAAAACGTGGCGCCAACTCTATGTTCTGAATGGCGTTTTGCCCACGCATACGAAAAATTGACATTAAACTAGCATGACCCGCAGCTACAAGCTACAAGCTGAAAGCCACAAGCCACCTCACTTGCAGCTTGCCGCTTGAAGCTCGCAACTAACTGTCCACCATGGCCATGGCCTCCTCCACATCCACCGCCACCAGTCGCGAACAGCCCGGCTCATGCATGGTCACTCCCATCAACTGATCGGCCATTTCCATGGCGATCTTGTTGTGGGTGATGTAGATGAACTGCACCGTTTCAGACATTTCTTTCACCAGCCGTGCGTAACGGCCTACGTTGGCGTCGTCCAGCGGCGCGTCGACCTCGTCGAGCATGCAGAACGGCGCCGGGTTCAATTTGAAGATGGCAAAGACCAGGGCCAGCGCGGTCAGCGCCTTTTCGCCGCCGGAGAGCAAATGGATGGTGCTGTTCTTCTTGCCAGGAGGACGCGCCATGATTGTCACCCCTGTATCGAGTAAATCTTCGCCCGTCAGTTCCAAGTAGGCGCTGCCGCCACCGAAAACTTTTGGAAAAAGGGCCTGCAAACCGCCGTTGATCTGATCAAAGGTATCCTTGAAGCGGTTGCGGGTTTCCTTGTCGATCTTGCGGATGACGTTTTCCAGGGTCTCCAGCGCTTCCACCAGATCGTCGTTCTGGGCGTCCAGGTAGCGCTTGCGCTCGGACTGCTGCTGGTACTCGTCGATGGCCGCCAGGTTGATGGCCCCCAGTCGTTGGATGCGCTGGGCAATGCGCTCCAGCTCTTCCTCGGCGTCCTTCTCGTTTGCCCCGGCCACCAGGGTGGCGAGCACGCCGTCGAGGTCGTAGCCGTCTTCCAGCAACTGGTCCTGCAAGGCTTTGCGCCGCACCGTCAGGGCTTGCCACTCCATGCGCTGCTGTTCCATCTGGCCACGGATCAGTTGCGATTGCTGCTCGGCCTGGCTACGGCGCTTTTCAGCATCGCGCAATTCGCGGTCGGCGTCCTCCAAGGCGATCTGCGCCGTCTTGAGCTCTTCATCGACACTCAGGCGCTTGTCGAGCAACTCTTCAAGCTTGAGACGCAGCTCTTCCAGCGGCGCTTCGCCCTCCTCCAGATTGAGGCTCAACTGCTCGCGCTTTTCGGTCAGGCGCTCGGACTGCATTTCCAGGCGCTCCAAGGCCTGGCGCGTGGAATCGTGCTGGGCTCTGAGCGAGCCCAGGCGCACCGCCAATTGATGGGCGTGATCTTTGTGCTGGCGTGCTTCCTGGCGCACCCGGTCCAGGCGCTCGCGCAAGCTGTCACGCTGGGCCAGCAGCAATTCGCGCTGCTCGGTGTCCAGCGCCATGGCATCGAGGGCTTCTTGCAGTTGCAAGCGCGCCTCGCCGAGCTGTTCGTGCTCCAGGGCCCGCTGCTCGCCCAGTTCGGCGATTTCTTCTTCCAGGCGGGTGCGGCGCAGCGCCAGTTGTTCGACCTTGGCCTTGCCGGCCGACAACTGCGCCTTGAGCTCGCCCTGCTGGCGCGCTTCATCCTGCAACAGCCGCCGCAGGTGCTCGCGGCCGTTTTCCTGTTGACGCTGTTGCGCCCGCAGGTTTTGCAATTCGGTTTCCAGGGCTTCGACGCTGGCCTCGCGCTCTTCGCGCTCGGCGCCCAGGCGTTGTATTTCCTGGCCGCGGGCGAGCATGCCGCTCTCGGCTTCGCTGGCTCGACGCACCCGCAGGAAATGCCGGCCAACCCAATACCCGTCACGACTGATCAGGCTTTCGCCGGCCGCCAACTGCCCGCGCAGAGCCAAGGCCTGCTCAAGGCTGTCCACCGGCTTGACCTGCCCGAGCCAGGGCGACAGGTCGACCTGGGCCTCGACCTTATCAAGCAAGCTGCCGGGGCTCCGCACGCCATCGCCGGCCGGGCTGAGCAGACGCAGATCGCCTTGAGTGAAGCCCGACAGGTCGAAGCCAACGAAGTCATCCACCAGCACCGCTTGCAGGTCGGCGCCGAGCACGGTTTCCACCGCCAGTTCCCAGCCAGCATCGACCTTCAGGCCCTCGGCCAGGCGCGGACGCTCGGCCAGGTGCTGGTCGCGCAGCCATTCAGCCGTACCCGTGCCTGGGTCCAGCGCCGCTTGCTGCAAGGCCTCCAGCGAGGCCAGCCGCCCATTGAGCCGCTGCAATTCGCCCTGGGCCTGTTGCTGGTTCTGCAAGGCCAGTTGCAAAGCCTGGCGCAGTTGTTCAAGGCGCTCGACCTGGGCGTCTTCGCTGGCCTGCAAGTCTTCGAGGGTGGCTTCGCTGGTCGCCAGTTGCTCGCTCAGTTCCAGAATCGCGGCGTCTTCCGGATCCGCGGCGAGCAAGGCGCGCTCTTCGGACAGGCGGCGCTGGCGTTCGGCCAGGCGCTCCATGCTGGTTTCCAACTGCTGGATGCGCGACTGCTGGACTTCTGCCTGGCGCCGCGGCTCGGCCGACGTCAGGTTGAAACTGTCCCACTGCTCTTGCCAGCCATGCATGGTCAGCTCGGCTTCTTCCAGGGCTGCGGCGGCCTCTTCGGCGGCGGCGCTGGTGATTTCCTGCTCCGGCGTCAGCCTGTCCAGCTCTTCGCCGAGGGTCAACAGCAACGTGCGGTCATGACCCAGGTGCGATTCGGTTTCCAGACGCGCCCGCTCGGCCTCTTTCAAATCATCCTGCAACTGCCGCAGCCGCTGCTGACCATGCTGGATGCTCTGCTCGACCCGAGCGATGTCGCCCCCCACGGAATAGAAGCGCCCTTGCACCAGATTGAAGCGCTCGGACAGGTCATGGTGGCCGTCGCGCAGGCGCTCGATGGCCGCGTCGGCGTTGCGCTGCTCGGCCACCAGGGCTTCGAAGCTGACTTCCTGGTTGCCGATGATTGCTTCGCGCTGGCCGACCTGCTCGTTCAGCGCCTGCCAGCGCAAGGCCGACAGTTGGGCCTTGAGCTGGCGCTCCTCGCCCTTGTATTCCTGGTACTTCTTCGCGGCCTCGGCCTGACGGTGCAGGCGTTCGAGCTGGCGTTCGAGTTCTTCGCGCA
The DNA here is from genome assembly GCF_017498305.1 of Pseudomonas sp. OA65. NCBI lineage: Bacteria > Pseudomonadati > Pseudomonadota > Gammaproteobacteria > Pseudomonadales > Pseudomonadaceae > Pseudomonas > Pseudomonas sp. OA65. Next base: position 71,572 of record NZ_JAGDEZ010000022.1, on the reverse strand, counting down.
GATCGGTCAGGCGCGCCAGGTTTTCGTGGGTGCGACGAATGCGGTTTTCGGTCTCGCGGCGGCGCTCCTTGTATTTGGAAATGCCGGCGGCTTCTTCGATGAAGTTGCGCAGGTCTTCGGGCTTGGCCTCGATCAACTTGGAGATCATGCCTTGTTCGATGATCGAGTAGCTGCGCGGGCCCAGGCCAGTGCCGAGGAAAATGTCGGTGATGTCACGGCGGCGGCACTTGGCGCCGTTGAGGAAATAGCTGTTCTGACTGTCGCGGGTCACTTTGCGGCGAATGGAGATTTCCGCATAGGCCGCGTACTCGCCCACCAAGGTGCCGTCGGAGTTGTCGAATACCAATTCGATACTGGCCTGGCTCACCGGTTTGCGACTGGTGGAGCCGTTGAAGATGACGTCGGTCATCGACTCGCCGCGCAGGTTCTTCGCCGAGCTTTCGCCCATCACCCAGCGCACGGCGTCGATGATGTTCGACTTGCCGCAACCATTGGGCCCGACCACCGCCGCCATGTTACTGGGGAAGTTCACTGTGGTCGGGTCGACGAAGGATTTGAACCCCGCCAACTTGATGCACTTGAGCCGCACGTCAGGCCGCCGTCAGGGCAGCGACCACCAGCTCGCAACTGCGCTGGGCGTAGGCCGTGAGCACGATGCGGATCTGCGGCAAATCACGGGCCAGCACGGCGGCGAGCAAGCGCTGGAAGAGGTCGAGGAATTCGCTCATTTCCGCCTTGCGCTGGTCCAGGGCCAGGAAATAGGCACGGCTCATGGCCGGTTGCAGGTTCTCGACGGTTTCCTGCAGATACGGATTGTTGGCAAAGGGATAGGCGGCACGCATCACGCTGAAGCTTTCATCGACGAAGGTGCGGATGTCCTGGCGCGCGTAGGCATCGTTGAGACGCTGCTGGATCGCGACGAACGGCGCCATGTCGGCCTGTTCTTTCCAGCCATGGGCCACGGCGTTGCCCAACAGGATGTACAGCTCGCTCATCAGCGTGCAGAGGCTGCGCACCTTGTGCTCGGTGAGTTCGGTGACGTGGGCGCCACGGCGCGGCAGGATCGCGATCAAATGGCGTCGCTCCAGAATCAGCAAGGCCTCGCGGACCGAGCCGCGGCTGACGTTGAGCGCCAGCGTGACCTTCTGCTCCTGGATGCGCTCTCCCGGTTTCATTTCGCCACGAATGATGCGTTCGGCGAGGTGATGGGCGATTTGCTCGGCGAGGCTGTCCGGGGCCTTGAACGTCATGGTTGTCCTTCAAACTCTTCGATTTGCACAAGCGGCGCAGTGTAGCGCACTCGATACGTCATGGCGCAGGGCCTGCAGCGGGTTTTTGGCATGATGGTAGTAAAAAAGCAGCTTCAAGCTTCAAGCTTTGAGCTTCAAGCTTTGAGCTTCAAGCTTTGAGTTTTGAGCTTCTGACTTGCAGCTTGCAGCTTGCAGCTTGCAGCTGATTTTCTGACCTCCAAGTCAGAAAATCGTTGACCGAAAAGTCAGACCTGCTAAATTCAGGCTCACGTCGATACAACAATAATGAGTCTGCGAGGCCTTCCGTGATCCAGTTTTTACTCAACCAGGAACTCCGTAGCGAGCACGCCCTGGACCCGAACCTGACCGTGCTCAACTATTTGCGCGAACACGTTGGTAAACCCGGCACCAAAGAAGGCTGCGCCAGCGGCGACTGCGGCGCGTGTACCGTGGTGGTGGGCGAATTGGAAACAGAGGCGGATGGCCGCGAACGCATTCGCTACCGCAGCCTCAACGCGTGCCTGACCTTCGTCTCGTCCCTGCACGGCAAGCAACTGATCAGCGTCGAGGACCTCAAGCACCAGGGTCAACTGCACAGCGTTCAGCAAGCGATGGTCGATTGCCACGGTTCGCAATGCGGTTTCTGCACACCGGGCTTCGTCATGTCGCTGTTCGCCCTGCAAAAAAACAGCGAACAACCCGACGCCCATAAAGCCCACGAAGCCCTGGCCGGCAACCTCTGCCGTTGCACCGGCTATCGGCCGATCCTGGCCGCTGCCGAGCAGGCCTGCTGCAGCAAGCAGCCGGACCAGTTCGACGCCCGCGAGGCCGAAACCATCGCCCGTCTCAAAGCCATCGCTCCCACCGAGACCGGTGAACTCAACAGCGGCGACAAACGCTGCCTGGTGCCGCTGACCGTGGCCGACCTGGCCGAACTCTACGACGCCTATCCCCAGGCGCGCCTACTGGCTGGCGGCACGGACCTGGCCTTGGAAGTCACGCAATTTCATCGCACCCTGCCGGTGATGATCTACGTGGGCAACGTCGCCGAACTCAAGCGCATCGAGCGCTTCGACGATCGCCTGGAGATCGGCGCCGCCACCGCCCTCTCCGATTGCTACGAGGCCCTGAAAGCCGAGTACCCGGACTTCGGCGAACTGTTGCAACGCTTCGCCTCGCTGCAGATCCGCAACCAAGGGACCTTGGGCGGCAACATCGGCAACGCCTCACCCATTGGCGACTCGCCACCGCTGTTGATCGCCCTCGGCGCGCAGATCGTGCTGTGCAAGGGCCAGACCCGCCGCACCCTGGCCCTGGAAGACTATTTCATCGACTACCGGGTCACCGCACGGCAGGAAAGCGAATTCATCGAAAAGATCATCGTGCCGCTGGCCAGTGCCGAACAGGCGTTCCGCGCCTACAAGGTGTCCAAGCGCCTGGACGATGATATTTCCGCCGTGTGCGCGGCCTTCAACCTGCGCATCGACAACGGTGTGGTCCGCGACGCCCGCGTGGCCTTCGGCGGCATGGCCGCGACACCGAAGCGCGCCAAGCATTGTGAAGCCGCCTTGATCGGGGCGCCGTGGACCGACAGCACCGTCGAACGCGCCTGCGCCGCCCTGGCCGAGGACTTCACGCCGCTGTCGGACTTCCGCGCCAGCAAGGAATACCGCCTGCTCAGCGCCCGCAACCTGTTGCGCAAATACTTCATCGAACTGCAAACGCCGCACATCGAGACTCGGGTGACCGCTTATGTCTAACCATCACGCCGTAGAGAAGACCCAAGCCGAACTGGCCGAGCTGTTCGCCCGCGACCTCACCACGGGCGTGGGCCGCAGCGTCAAGCATGACAGCGCCGCCAAGCACGTATCCGGCGAGGCCCAGTACATCGATGATCGTCTGGAATTCCCGAACCAGTTGCACGTCTATGCCCGGCTGTCGGACCGCGCCCACGCCCGCATCCTGCGCATCGATACCACGCCCTGCTACGCCTTCGAAGGCGTGCGCATCGCCATCACCCACCAAGACATCCCCGGCCTGAAGGACATCGGCCCGCTGCTGCCCGGCGACCCGTTGCTGGCGATCGATGACGTGCAGTTCGTCGGCCAACCGGTGCTGGCCGTCGCCGCCAAGGATCTTGAGACGGCACGCAAGGCGGCCATGGCCGCAATCATCGAATACGAAGACCTGGAGCCGGTACTGGACGTGGTCGAGGCCCTGCGCAAGCGGCACTTCGTGCTCGACAGCCACACCCACCAGCGCGGCGATTCGGCCACGGCACTGGCGAGCGCCGAGCATCGCATCCAGGGCTCGCTGCACATCGGCGGCCAGGAACATTTTTACCTGGAAACCCAGATTTCCTCGGTGATGCCCACCGAAGACGGCGGCATGCTCGTCTACTGCTCGACCCAGAACCCCACCGAAGTGCAGAAACTGGTGGCCGAAGTGCTGGGCGTGTCGATGAACAAAGTCGTGGTGGACATGCGCCGCATGGGCGGCGGTTTCGGCGGCAAGGAAACCCAGGCCGCAAGCCCTGCGTGCCTGTGCGCGGTCATCGCGCACCTTACCGGCCAACCCACGAAGATGCGCCTGCCCCGGGTCGAAGACATGCTGATGACCGGCAAGCGCCACCCCTTCTACATCGAATACGACGTCGGCTTCGACAGTCGCGGGCGCTTGCACGGCATCGCCCTGGAACTGGCCGGCAACTGCGGTTGCTCGCCGGACCTGTCGGCCTCGATCGTCGACCGGGCGATGTTCCATGCCGACAACGCCTACTACTTGGGTGATGCGACCATCAACGGCCACCGCTGCAAGACCAACACCGCGTCGAACACCGCCTACCGGGGGTTCGGCGGGCCGCAGGGCATGGTCGCCATCGAAGAAGTGATGGACGCCATCGCCCGACACCTGGGGCTCGATCCGCTGGCGGTGCGCAAGGCCAACTACTACGGCAAGACAGAACGCAACGTCACCCACTACTACCAGACCGTCGAGCACAACATGCTCGAGGAAATGACCGCAGAGCTTGAAGAAAGCAGCCAGTACGCCGAGCGCCGTGAAGCGATCCGTCGTTACAACGCAGGCAGCCCGATCCTGAAAAAGGGCCTGGCGCTGACCCCGGTCAAGTTCGGCATTTCGTTCACTGCCAGCTTCCTCAACCAGGCCGGGGCGCTGATTCACGTCTACACCGACGGCAGCATCCACCTCAATCACGGCGGCACCGAAATGGGCCAGGGCCTGAACACCAAGGTCGCCCAGGTGGTGGCCGAGGTGTTCCAGGTGGAAATGGACCGCGTGCAGATCACCGCGACCAATACTGACAAGGTGCCGAACACCTCGCCCACCGCGGCCTCCAGCGGCGCCGACCTGAACGGCAAGGCCGCGCAGAATGCCGCCGAAACCATCAAGCGGCGCCTGGTGGAGTTCGCCGCGCGCCAGTACAAGGCCAGCGAAGAGGACGTGGAATTCCACAACGGCCATGTGCGGGTGCGCGATCACATCCTGACCTTCGAAGCATTGGTACAGCAGGCGTATTTCGCCCAGGTCTCGCTGTCCAGCACTGGCTTCTACAAGACCCCGAAAATCTACTACGACCGCAGCCAGGCCCGTGGTCGGCCGTTCTACTACTACGCCTATGGCGCGGCGTGTGCCGAGGTGATCGTCGACACCCTCACCGGCGAGTACAAGATGCTGCGCACCGACATCCTCCACGATGTCGGCGCCTCGCTGAACCCGGCCATCGACATCGGCCAGGTCGAAGGCGGTTTCATCCAGGGCATGGGCTGGCTGACCATGGAAGAGCTGGTGTGGAATGACAAGGGCAAGCTGATGACCAATGGCCCGGCCAGCTACAAGATTCCCGCCGTGGCCGATATGCCGCTGGACCTGCGGGTCAAGCTGGTGGAAAACCGCAAGAACCCCGAAGACACGGTGTTCCACTCAAAAGCCGTGGGCGAGCCGCCGTTCATGCTCGGCATCGCCGCGTGGTGCGCCATCAAGGACGCCGTGGCGAGCCTGGGGGATTACCGGCAGCAACCCAACATCGATGCTCCGGCGACGCCGGAGCGGGTGTTGTGGGGGTGTGAGCAGATGCGTGGGTTGAAGGCAGTCAAGGCTGAGGAAGCTGAACCCGAAGCGGCTTCGCTTTAATCCGCGGCGCGGCTATCGCGAGCAGGCTCGCTCCCACATTGGGTCGGTGTTCACAAATCCCCTGTGGGAGCGAGCCTGCTCGCGATAGCGGCCGAACAGACAACAGAGATGTCGAGGTGAATATGTACAACTGGATCAGCGCCCTCGCCGACCTGCAAACCCGCGGCGAACCCTGCGTGCTGGTAACGATCATCGAAGAACTCGGCTCCACCCCGCGCAACGCCGGCTCGAAAATGGTCATCAGCGCCAGCCAGACGTTCGACACCATCGGTGGCGGACACCTGGAATACAAGGCCATGGAGATCGCCCGGCACATACTCGCCAGCGGCCAGCAGAACACCCATCTGGAGCGTTTTAGCCTCGGTGCGAGCCTGGGCCAATGCTGCGGCGGCGTCACCGTGCTGCTGTTCGAACCCATGGGCCAGGTCCAGGCGCAGATCGCCGTGTTCGGTGCCGGCCATGTCGGCCGCGCCTTGGTGCCGCTGTTGGCAAGCCTGCCCTGCAAGGTGCGCTGGATCGACTCGCGGGAAGCGGAGTTCCCCGAACACCTGCCCCATGGTGTGCGCAAGATCGTCACCGAAGAGCCATTGGATGAAGTCGATGAATTGCCCGCCGGCAGCTACTGCATCGTCATGACCCACAACCATCAGCTCGACCTGGAGCTGAGCGCCGCGATCCTCAAGCGCAACGACTTTGCCTACTTCGGCCTGATCGGTTCGAAGACCAAGCGGGTCAAGTTCGAGCATCGCCTGCGTGATCGTGGTTTTGATAGCAGCACCTTGCAACGCATGCGTTGCCCGATGGGTATCGGCGAAGTCAAAGGCAAGTTGCCTGTGGAAATCGCCATCTCCATCGCCGGCGAAATCATCGCCACCTATAACGCCGATTTCGGCCAGCACACCTCGCGCGCCGAACCCATTGCCAAGTTGCTGCCAGCTTCGCGCCGCAGCCAGCGTTAATCCCTTTATCGAGACAGACCATGCCCCTGACACGCAAAGCCTTCCGCGCCGCCCTGCTCCACAGCCTCGCCGATCCGGCCGAAGTGGGTATCGAAGCGTCCTATGAATATTTCGAAGACGGACTGCTGGTGGTGGAGAACGGCCAGATCAGCGCCATCGGCCACGCCCATGACCTGTTGCCGACCCTGGCGGCGGACATCGACATCGCCCATTACCCGGACGCACTGATCACCCCCGGTTTGATCGACACCCACATCCACCTGCCGCAGACCGGCATGGTCGGCGCCTATGGCGAGCAATTGCTGGACTGGCTCAACACCTACACCTTCCCCTGCGAAAGCCAGTTCGCCGACAAGGCCCACGCCGATGCCGTGGCCGATATTTTCGTCAAGGAGTTGCTGCGCAACGGCACCACCACCGCACTGGTGTTTGGCAGCGTGCACCCGCAATCGGTGAATTCGTTTTTTGAAGTGGCCCAGAAGCTTGATCTGCGGATGATCGCCGGCAAAGTGATGATGGACCGCAACGCCCCGGACTACCTGGTCGACACTGCCGAATCCAGCTACACCGAGAGCAAGGCACTGATCGAGCGCTGGCACGGCAAGGGCCGGCTGCACTACGCCGTGACCCCGCGCTTCGCTCCCACCAGCACCCCGGAACAACTGACCCTGGCCGGTCAGTTGCTGGGGGAATACCCCGACTTGTACATGCAGACTCACATCAGCGAGAACCTGCAGGAAGTGCAGTGGGTCAAGGAATTGTTCCCGGAGCGCAAGGGCTACCTGGACGTCTACGATCACTACCAACTGCTCGGCGAGCGCTCGGTGTTCGCCCACGGCGTGCACCTGTGCGACGACGAATGCGCGCGGCTGGCCGAGACCGGCTCGGCCATCGCCTTCTGTCCGACCTCGAACTTTTTCCTCGGCAGCGGCCTGTTCAACCTGCCGATGGCTGAGAAACATAAAGTGAACGTGGGATTGGGCACCGACGTGGGTGGCGGCACCAGTTTTTCGCTGCTGCACACCCTGAACGAAGCCTACAAGGTGATGCAATTGCAAGGTGCGCGGCTGAGCCCGTTCAAGTCGCTGTACCTGGCCACCCTCGGCGGCGCCCGGGCCCTGCGCCTGGAGGACAAGATCGGGACGTTGCAGCCGGGGACGGACGCGGACTTCCTGGTGTTGGACTACAACGCCACGCCGCTCTTGAGCTATCGCCTCAAACAGGCCAAGGACATTGCCGAACGGTTGTTCGTGTTGATGACGCTGGGGGATGATCGGACGGTGGCGCAGACCTATGCGGCCGGTCGGTTGGTGCATCAGCGGTAGAGTTCATTCGCCTGTCACACCGCCAATCGCGAGCAGGCTCGCTCCCACATGGGTTGTTGTGAACGACACAAATCCCCTGTGGGAGCGAGCCTGCTCGCGATGAAGGCGACTCGGTATGACTGATTCCACCCTCAGAGCTTGGCCGTCGACCGCCCAGGCTTCTTGCTCTGCAACAAATGCGAAAACACCGCATGCAAGTCATCCGACGCGCTTTCCTCGTCGAGGTTGAGCTTGCTGTCGATGTGGTCCATGTGATGCATCATCAGGTCCACGGCCAGCGTGGCATCGCGCGCCTCGATGGCATCGATCAACTGGGTGTGTTCGTCGTAGGAACAGTGGGAACGGTTGCCGCTTTCGTACTGGGCGATGATCAGCGACGTCTGGGACACGAGGCTGCGCTGGAAACTGATCAGCGGGGCATTCTTCGCCGCTTCGGCCAGCTTGAGGTGGAACTCGCCCGACAAACGGATGCCCGCACCACGGTCGCCACGGGAAAAACTGTCGCGCTCGTCGCTGACCATTTGGCGTAGCTCAGCCAATTGTTCAGCCGTGGCGTGCTGCACCGCCAGTTCGGTGATCGCCCTTTCCACCAGGCGCCGGGCCATGAACACCTGGCGGGCCTCTTCGACACTCGGGCTCGCCACCACGGCACCGCGATTGGGCCGCAGCAATACCACGCCTTCGTGGGCCAGGCGGGACAAGGCCCGGCGGATGATCGTGCGGCTGACCCCGAAAATCTCCCCCAGCGCCTCTTCGCTCAATTTGGTACCGGGCGCCAGGCGTTGCTCGAGGATGGCCTCGAAGATGTGCGCATAGACAATATCGTCCTGGGTTCCGCTGCGGCCGGCTTTACCAGCTCGCGGTTGTTTCTTGAGGGGCTGCAACTGTTCGTTCATGGGCACTCGAGTCGGGAGAACTGCGGCGAATTGACCGTGACTGTAATACGGCACAGCGGGTCGCTGGCAAGTATCGCGTAAAAAACAGCCCGATTGTACACAACCTCTGATGGCAACACGACTGTACGGCTGTTTGCGGGCATGGCTGTATTGCAATCGATGATGGGGTTGAGTTTAGGCTTAAACCTCGGTTTGGTGGCGAGGGAGCTTGCTCCCGCTGGATTGCGAAGCAATCCCCCGCATTCGTTCAGATCTCCAACAGGATGCATGACGACCGCTCCACGGCCGAGCGGGAGCAAGCTCCCTCGCCACAAAAGCAATGGCTCGCCCGAGTCCAGACAATCTACAACAAGGACCACCGCCCACCATGACCGAAGTCACGACCACGCCACTTCGTCCATTGGCCGACACCTCGCCTTCGGCCATCGTCGCCGGGTTCATCGCGATGATGACCGGCTACACCAGCTCCCTGGTGCTGATGTTCCAGGCCGGACAGGCCGCGGGGCTGACCAGCGGGCAGATTTCCTCGTGGATCTGGGCGATCTCCATCGGCATGGCGGTGTGCTCCATCGGGTTGTCGCTGCGCTATCGCACGCCGATCACCATCGCCTGGTCGACACCCGGCGCCGCGCTGCTGATCACCAGCCTGGGCGGTGTGAGTTATGGCGAGGCCATCGGTGCCTATATCACCTGCGCGGTGCTGGTGACGATCTGCGGCCTGACCGGCAGTTTCGAGCGCCTGGTCAAGCGCATTCCGGCCTCGCTGGCGGCGGCGTTGCTGGCGGGGATCCTGTTCAAGATCGGCAGCGAGATCTTCGTCGCCACCCAGCATCGCACCGGCCTGGTGCTGGGGATGTTCTTCACTTACCTGATCGTCAAGCGCCTGTCGCCGCGCTACGCGGTGCTCGCGGCACTGCTGATCGGCACGGCGCTGTCGGGCCTGATGGGGCTGTTGGACTTCAGCGGCTTTGCCCTGGAGGTCGCGACACCGGTCTGGACCACGCCGCACTTTTCCCTGGCGGCCACCATCAGCATCGGCATTCCGCTGTTCGTGGTCGCGATGACCTCGCAGAACATGCCCGGCATCGCCGTGTTGCGGGCCGACGGCTACGACGTGCCGGCTTCGCCGCTGATCACCAGCACCGGCATCGCCTCGCTGCTGCTGGCGCCGTTCGGCTCCCATGGCATCAACCTGGCAGCCATCAGCGCGGCCATCTGCACCGGGCCCCACGCCCACGAGGATCGCAACAAGCGCTACACGGCGGCGGTCTGGTGCGGGATTTTCTACGGCATTGCCGGGGTGTTCGGCGCGACGCTGGCGGCGTTGTTCGCGGCGCTGCCCAAGGAACTGGTGTTGTCCATCGCGGCCCTGGCGCTGTTCGGCTCGATCATCAATGGCTTGAGCATCGCCATGAGCGAAGTCAAGGAGCGCGAAGCGGCGCTGATCACCTTCATGGTCACGGCGTCGGGGCTGACGCTGTTCTCCATCGGTTCGGCGTTCTGGGGGATTGTGGCGGGAGTGTTGACCTTACTGATCCTGAACTGGCGTAGCGCCTGAGAGCTTAAAAGCTTCGCGAGCAAGCCCGCTCCCACAGAGGCGATGTGAGCGACACATATCCACTGTGGGAGCGGGCTTGCTCGCGAAGGCTGCCTGGCAAGCAACACATAAATGACAGGCACAAAAAAACCGGCACCCAAAAGGGCTGCCGGTTTCTGACCATCAAGCGACCGGATTGATCGGCTTTTCCGGGTACCACACGTCCAGCAACGGGCTGACTTCAACGCTGGTCAGCTCAGGACGGGCCTTGAGCCAGGCTTCAACGGCAGCGCGCTGCTCTTCGGTGACCGAACCACGCTTCTGCAGGCAAACCAGACCGTAGTCGTCACCGCCGACGTAGCCCAGGCCATTGGCTTCCATGGCTTCTTTCAGGAAAGCGTCGAGGAAAGCGTCAATAGCCTCATCGGCCAGATCTTCTTTGAAATCCAGGTTCAGTTCGAAACCCAGCTCTTGAAATTCATCCACGCACAGCTTTTTGCGCAGACGCTGGGAACGGTTAGTCGCCATTGGAACAATCCTCATAAGTAATAACGGCCGGCACTTTACCAGTTTGGTGCGTCGATTGCCCGACTCATCGGGCAAGTCCGTTAACCGTTGGTAAAAAAATACCGCTTCGCTGGGCTTGGGCACGGCACATGCCGTTGCGCCTTGGGGCATAATGCCGACACTTTCATGACCGTTGAGGACGTTCATTTTCATGTCCTCGTATTTTCCCCCTCGCCTGTAGGGTTTTATTTCAAATGATCAAATCTTTGCGTCCATTGCTTCTGGCCAGTCTTCTTCTTCCCCTGGCCCTTCCTGTCACCGCCCACGCTGCCACGATCAACACCGCCCTGTCGCCCAACGTACAAAAGGCCCTCAAGGCCAGCAAGCTGCAGAACGACGCCCTGTCCCTGGTGCTGGTGCCACTCAACGGCCCCGGCACCCCGACCCTGTACAACGCCGATGTTTCCGTCAATCCGGCGTCCACCATGAAACTGGTGACCACCTACGCGGCCCTGGAAATGCTCGGCCCCAATCACCAGTGGAAAACCGAGTTCTACACCGACGGCACCCTGAGCGGCGGGATCCTCAACGGCAACCTGTACCTCAAGGGCGGCGGCGATCCCAAGCTGAACATGGAAAAACTCTGGCTGCTGATGCGCGACCTGCGGGCCAACGGTGTGCAGCAGATCACCGGCGACCTGGTGCTGGACCGCAGCTTCTTCATCCAGCCGCAACTGCCCGAGTTCAATGACGACGGCAACGACGAAAACAAGCCGTTCCTGGTCAAGCCCGACTCGCTGCTGGTCAACCTCAAGGCCTTGCGCTTCGTCGCCCGCAATGATGGTGGCCGGGTGCTGGTGTCGGTGGAGCCGCCGATTGCCAGCATTCGCATCGAAAACGTGGTCAAGGCCGTCAACGGCAAGCAATGTGCCGGCGGCGTTCGCTATAACCCCGTCGCCCAGGCCGATGGCAGCATGACCGTCACGGTCAGCGGCCAGCTCGGTGAAGGTTGCAGCTCCCAGACCTACCTGTCGCTGCTCGATCACGCCACCTACACCGCTGGCGCCGTGCGGGCCATCTGGAAGGAACTGGGTGGCAGCATCCAGGGCCAGGACCGCCTGGCCACGACCCCGAGCAACGCCAAGGTGCTGGCCCGGGCGTTCTCCCCGGACCTGGCGGAGATCATCCGCGACATCAATAAATACAGTAACAACACCATGGCCCAGCAACTGTTCCTGAGCCTCGGCGCGCAGTTCCGTAACGAAGCCGACGGTGATGACGCCAAGGCGGCGCAGCGGGTGGTGCGCCAGTGGCTGGCCAAGAAAGGCATCACCGCGCCGCATCTGGTGATGGAGAATGGCTCTGGCCTGTCCCGCGCCGAACGGGTCAGCGCCCGGGAAATGGCCGCGATGCTACAAGCTGCCTGGCGCAGCCCGTATTCGGCGGAGTTCATCAGTTCCATGCCGATTGCCGGCACCGACGGCACCATGCGCAAACGCCTGAAGACCACCGCCATGGCCGGCGAAGCCCACGTCAAGACCGGCACCCTGAACACCGTCCGCGCCATCGCCGGCTACAGCCGCGACATCAACGGCAACACTTGGGCGGTGGTGGCGATCCTCAACGATCCGAAGCCATGGGGCGCTTCGTCAGTTCTGGACCAGGTGCTGCTGGACCTGTATCGCCAGCCGAAACTGCCGCAGACCGCTTCGGTGCTCTGACCCAGCACATACCCAATGTGGGAGCGAGCCTGCTCGCGAATGCGGTATGTCATCCAACATCGATGTTGCTGACCGACCGAATCGCGAGCAGGCTCGCTCCCACAGTGAATCGGGCCATACACAAATCTTGTGCCCACTGAAGATCAACTGTGGGAGCGGGCTTGCTCGCGAAGGCGGTACAACATTCAACCATTGTGTTGACTGACATGCCGCATTCGCGAGCAAGCCCGCTCCCACACTTTGATCTCAATATCCCCTGGCTAACCCAACTGCATCTCGACCCGGTCCCGCCCGGCCTGCTTGGCCGCATAGACGCCCGAGTCGGCCCTGAGCAGCAACGCATCGGCGCCCTCCCCGGCGCGCCAAGTGGCGATGCCGAAGCTGGCGGTGACCACCCCGACATCCTCGATGGGTGCAGCTCGCAAACCTTCCCACAGCCCCAGCGCCAGGGCATAGGCGCTGTCACTGTCGGTGTCCGGACACAGCACCACGAACTCTTCCCCGCCCAGCCGGCAGAACACATCGGTACGGCGCAAGCGTTGGACGATGCGCTGGCAAACCGCCTGCAACACACGGTCGCCCACCGCATGGCCGTGCTGGTCGTTGATACGCTTGAAGTGATCGATGTCGAGCATGATGACCGCCAGCCCACCGGAACCGCGCTCGACCCGGGCCATCTCCGAGGTCAAGCGTTCCTGGAAATAACGGCGGTTGCGAATGCCGGTCAGGGCGTCGGTCACGGACAAGGCCCGCAATTCTTCTTCCACACGCTTGAGGTCGGAAATATCCGAAATATAGCCGTGCCACAACACTCCGCCGCCGGGCAGTTCCTCGGGCGTGGCCTCGCCGCGCACCCAGCGCAGGCCGCGCAAGGGTAATTGCACCCGATACTCTTCCCGCCATGGGCTCAAGGTATCGGCTGAAGCACGGATCGACGCGCGGACACGGGTACTGTCCAGCGGATGGATGCGCGAGAAAATTGCCTCGGCGTTCTGCACCAGTACATCGGGTTCCAATTCATAGATGTCGCGAATGCCGTCGCTGGCATAGATCACGCTGAAGCGACCATTGAAATCCATCTTGAACTGGTAAATCCCCCCTGGGACATGGGCGCTGAGCTTTTTGAGCAGCAGGTCACGGGCGGCCAGCGCTTCGTGGACGCGTTTGCGTTCGGTGATGTCGATGCAGATCGCCAGGTGACCGACCCACAGTCCCTGGTCATCGAGCATCGGTGTGGCCAGCATGTTCACGGTCAGGTGGCTGCCATCGCGGCGCACCAGGGTCCATTCCCGCGCCTGCTGCCCGCCCTGCTCGCCGCCCTCGAGCAGCATCGCATGGCAGGTGGGGATGGGTTTGCCAAAACGCGCGCCGAGCTGAGCGGCCCGGGCCTGGAGTTCGCGTGGCACGTGCAGGCTTTCCAAAGTCATGCTTTGCAGCACCTCGCAGCTCGGATAGCCGAGCATCTGTTCGGCGCCGGCGTTGAAGGTGGTGATGACGCCACGCAGGTCAGTGGCGATGATCGCCACTTGGGTCGCGGCATCCAGCACGCCGCGCAACTGGCCATGGGTACCGCGCAGCTCTTGCTCCCGGGCGCGCAGTTCACGGGTGCGTTGTTCCACCAACGTCAAGGCCCGCTGCCGCTGACTGACCAGCACATAGAGCAAGGCGCTGAGCAGCAGGCTGAGCAAACCGCCAAATATCACTATGCTCGTGACCGAAGAACGATTGGTCGACAGGAACACTCGGCTGGGCCGCAACTCCACCCGGTAATCCTGATCGGCCAAGCGCAACAGGCGGGTCGCCGACAATTCACTGTCAGCCGGCGAGTCGAAGGAATCGAACAGCACTTCCTCCCGATCGTTGGTGGACAGGTCCAGGACACGCATCGACAGGTTGTCATGACCTGCAGCAGGCAAGCCATCGCTCAGCAGCTGACGCATGTTGATGCCCGCCACCACGTAACCGAACGGCTCCTTGGCCGAGGCTCGGGTGACCGGCGCAACCAGCAACACTCCACGGGCGAAGTCTGGTCCGACCCCCATCAGGTCCAAAGGCTGCGAAACCACCACCGTGCCCAGCAAGCGAGCCCGCTCAAGCGCGGCCCGACGCTGTGGATGAGACAGCAGATCGAACCCCAGGGGCGACATGGAGAGTGGCTGGCTCTGGAGATACAACACCGGCACGTATTCGTCCCGCTCGGCAGCCTGGCGCAAGCCGCCGCCATCGCCAGCCTCACGGATGGCGAAGGAGTCATCCCCTCGGACTCGCGTTTCTTGCTCGAAGGACTGGCGCAGGTCTCCGGCTACCCGTGGCGCCCAGGCGAAGGCCAGGGTACGCCGCAACAGCGGTTCGACGTAGCCATGAAATTCCGCGTTGGAAACCCCTGCCGAATTAGCAAAGAACCGCCTCAGGCCATCGAGACGTTGCTCCTGCTCCTGGAATCGTTCTTCGATGCGGCTGAAGCGCTCCTCGGCTTGCAACTCGAAGCGCTGGCGCAACTGCTGATTGAACAGGTTCGTCATCGCCCAGCTCAGCACGCCGGTCAGGCAGGTACCGGCCAGCAACACCAGCGAAGCCACCAGCCAGGCCGACACGTCTTCGCTGATAAAGCCCAGGATCCTGGGGCGCACCTGATGCAATGCCATAAATACAACTCGCAAAGGTACCAGGCATAGGCACAGCCCTGGACACAGCCTAAGTTATAGCTATTCGCCATCACTTTGGCCAGTCCCCAAATGAGGCTAGAAGCCTTGAACTACAAGGCTCCGTGGATCCAATCGACCGCCTTCAACGCGCCATGATCTTCCAAGCGCGGTGAATCTTGCCGTTGCGGGCGAAATCCGGATCAATCGTCTTGGCGGTGATTTCTTCCACCGCATAGCGCTCGCCGAGGTTGTCCTCGAGCTGGAACTTGCGGAAATTGTTGGAGAAGTACAACACACCGCCCGGCGCCAGGCGCGCCATGGCCAGGTCCAGCAACTGGACATGGTCGCGCTGCACGTCAAACACGCCTTCCATGCGCTTGGAGTTGGAGAAGGTCGGCGGGTCGATGAAGATCAAGTCGTACTCGTCACGACTGGCTTCCAGCCAAGCCATCACGTCACCTTGCTCCAGGCGGTTCTTGTCGGAAAAACCATTGAGCGACAGGTTGCGTCGCGCCCAGTCCAGGTAGGTTTTTGACAGGTCGACGCTGGTGGTGCTCCGGGCACCGCCCTTGGCGGCGTGGACGCTGGCGGTCGCGGTGTAGCAGAACAGGTTGAGGAAACGCTTGCCGGCCGCCTCTTTCTGGATCCGCAGGCGCATCGGCCGATGATCGAGAAACAGCCCGGTGTCCAGGTAATCGGTGAGGTTGACCAGCAGCTTCACGCCGCCTTCGTTGACCTCGGTGAACTTGCCCTGGGCGCTCTGACGCTCGTACTGCTTGGTGCCGCTCTGACGCTCGCGGCGCTTGATCACCACGCGGCTCTTGTCCACGTTCAGCGCCTGGGGAATGGCCGCCAGGGCGTCGAACAGCCGGGCCGAGGCTTTTTCCGGATCGATGGACTTCGGCGCGACGTATTCCTGGACATGCACCCAGTCGTGGTAGAGGTCGATGGCCATGGAATATTCCGGCATGTCGGCGTCGTAGACCCGGTAGCAGTCCACACCTTCACGCTTGGCCCATTTACTCAGCAACTTGAGGTTCTTTTGCAGGCGATTGGCGAACATTTGCCCGCCTTCGCTCAAGCGCGCCTGCTCGACCACAGGGGCCGGCGCCGGCGCGGGTTTGATCGGGTTGCCGTTCTTGTTGTACTGGCGCTCTTGCGGTACTTCCGGGGTTTGATCGTAGGCGGCCTGCTCACGCTCGGCCTGACGCTGTTCCGGGGTGCGACGCTCGCCGGTGACGAACTGGTCCGGCAGGACCTTGATCAGCAGCAACTTGCACGGCAAGGCGCCGTTCCAGAACGAATACTGCTTGTGGCTGCGAATGCCCATGCGCTTGCCCAGGTCCGGCGCACCGGTGAACACCGCCGCCTCCCAGTTCAGGCACGCCTGGCGTAGGCGTTCGCCAAGGTTCTGGTAGAGGTAAAGCAGGCTGGCTTCGTCACCCAGACGCTCGCCGTACGGCGGGTTGCAGATCACCAGGCCCTTCTGATTCTGGTCCGGACGGGGTTCGAACGTAGCGACTTCGCCCTGATAGATCTTGATCCACTCGCTCAGGCCCGCACGCTCGACGTTATTGCGGCCCGGCTGGATCAGCCGTGGGTCGGCTTCGTAGCCACGAATCCACAACGGCGGCTTGGCCAGCCCGGCGGCGGCGCGCTCGGTGGCTTCTTCGTGGAGTTTCTTCCACAACGCCGGCACATGACCGAGCCAGGCGGTGAAGCCCCACTGCTGGCGACGCAGGTTCGGTGCCATATCGGCGGCGATCATGCCGGCTTCCACCAGGAACGTGCCGACACCGCACATCGGGTCGGCCAACGCTCCGCCTTCAGCGGCAATGCGCGGCCAACCGGCACGGATCAGGATCGCGGCGGCGAGGTTTTCCTTAAGCGGCGCGGCGCCTTGCTGCAGGCGATAACCGCGCTGGTGCAGGCTGTGGCCGGAAAGATCGAGGGAGAGGATCGCTTCGCCGCGGTCCAGGCGCAGGTGGATACGCAGGTCCGGGTTGAGCTTGTCGATGGACGGCCGCTCGCCCGATGGCGTGCGCAGCTTGTCGACGATGGCGTCCTTGACCTTCAAGGCACCGAAATGCGTGTTGTCGATGCCCGAGCCATGGCCGCTGAACTCCACGGCCAGGGTGCCATCGGCCAGCATATGGTCTTGCCAGTCGACATCCAGCACGCCGTGGTACAGGTCTTCGGCGTCCTTCATCGGGAAGCGCTTGAGCACCAGCAACACGCGGTTGGCCAAACGCGACCACAGGCACAGGCGATAGGCCGTTTCCATGTCGGCCATGCCGCGCACGGCCGAGGTGTGCTCGCGCGCCTCTTCAAGGCCAAGCCCGACGGCTTCCTCGATCAGCAGGCCTTCGAGGCCCTTGGGGCAGGTGAGGAAGAGTTCGAAACGATCGGACATGGGATTTCCAGAGCCTTTGGCTAAGTGGACCGGGCAACGCATTGCCGGGCCGGGTTCAATCAGGTGCTTTTCTCAAGAGCACCCGCGTGGCACGAAAGTGTGCCGTGCCGCCCTCGCCGCTCAGGTTAAAAGAGCTTAGATGCGAAGGCAGATAAAAAATTCTGTGCAACAAATTGTGAAAAACTCGACCCTTTCGTCGAATAGTACCTGAGTGCAACAGGAGGACATTCTCATTCGAGGGAAGGCCGCCCCCGTTGGCGCAGGGCCGATCATACAGGGGTCTTGCTCAAAAGCCGTCAACGAAGATGAAGTTACTTATCTCGCTAACATCTTTATTGTTACGTGCTTATGACAAAACGATCATTCCATCCCTGTGACGCTTTGGTTAGAACTCAACACAGGTTGACGTCGCAACGGCGTCAACACCTTGGCTCGTCACGCCGGCAACGAGCCCCCAACGGCAGAATGATTCTGCCCCGGCCTCGATAGAGGTCGACGCTAAGCAACAGTCAACAAGTGAGGGCAACACCCTATGAGAAGACTTAAGCGTGATCCGTTGGAAAGAGCATTTTTGCGTGGTTACCAATATGGCGTTGGTGGTAAATCCCGTGAGCTTTGCCCCTTTACTCTACCGTCGGTACGTCAAGCCTGGATCAATGGCTGGCGAGAAGGACGCGGCGACAACTGGGACGGTATGACCGGCACTGCGGGTATCCACAGACTCAACGAACTTCACGCCGTCGGCTGACACAGGGCTTAATACTCAAGAACTCGACAATTTGACATCCAAATCGATTTAACCACGCACGTCCCATCCGGGCGGCGGGCTACGGCCCAGGGGGCTCCTTCGAGGAGCCCTTTTTAATGCCTGGGTTTCAAGAGGTTGAGCTGCAAACACTGGTGTGGCGACACCCTGTGGGAGCAAGGCTTGCCCGCGATGAAGACGACGCGGCCTGTCTGGAACCGAGGCGACCGTATCGCGAGCAAGCTTTGCTCCCACAGAAAACCTGCTCGCCACAATAGAGCCGACCGCTCCTGAATCACCCCAACGCCGCAATCGCATCCACCGACTCACGAATCAACGCCGGCCCCTTATAGATGAAGCCCGAATAGATCTGCACCAGGCTCGCCCCGGCGGTGATCTTCTCGGCGGCGTGCTTTCCTTCGGTAATCCCCCCCGCCGCGATGATCGGCAAGCGCCCCGCCAGCTCAGCAGCCAGCACCTTCACGGTGTGAGTGCTCTTGTCACGCACTGGCGCGCCCGACAAGCCGCCCGCCTCGTCACCATGCTCCAGCCCTTCGACGCCTTCGCGACCCAGGGTCGTGTTGGTGGCGATCACCGCGTCCATGCCCGTCTCGATCAGGGCCTGGGCCACCTGGGTGGTCTCCTCGTCAGTCATGTCCGGGGCGATCTTGATCGCCAGTGGCACATGCCGGCCGTGGGTCAACGCCAGTTCCGCGCGACGTTGGGCCAGGTCGGCCAGCAGTTGCTTGAGGGAATCACCGAATTGCAGACTGCGCAGCCCTGGAGTGTTGGGGGAACTGACGTTGACGGTCACGTAGCTGGCGTGGGCGTAGACCTTGTCCAGGCAGATCAGGTAGTCGTCAACGGCGCGTTCCACCGGCGTGTCGAAGTTCTTGCCGATGTTGATACCGAGCACGCCCTTGTATTTGGCCGCGGCCACACGGGCCAGCAGGTGATCGACGCCCAGGTTGTTGAAGCCCATGCGGTTGATGATCGCCTCGGCTTGCGGCAGGCGGAACAGCCGTGGCTTGGGGTTGCCCGGCTGCGGTCGCGGGGTCACGGTACCGATTTCGACGAAACCGAAACCCAACTGGGCGAAACCGTCGATGGCCGCGCCATTCTTGTCCAGGCCCGCCGCCAACCCGACCGGGTTGGGGAATTCCAGGCCCATGACCGTCACCGGCAATTTCGCCGGGGCCTTGCACAGCAAGCCGTTGAGGCCGAGGCGTCCGCCCGCGCCGATCAAGTCCAGGGACAGGTCGTGGGAAGTTTCCGGGGAGAGTTTGAACAGCAGTTCACGGGCCAGGGTGTACATGGGCGGCTTTGACTCGGGCGACGAAATGAGGCGGCGATTATAGCCGGGCAACGGCGGCTCAAGCGAGGCGCCCGCACAAAACGATAGCGCTGGCATATGCCTTGCACCCTTTTGGTCATCAGCGCCCATGCCAGCGACGGAATGTGTGCCACATCGTTTTAAGGGACAACGGCGTCGTCGTCCGGTCTCCTGAGCCCGGACACGGCGCTTTTTTATGCGGAAGGTGATACCGATGAATGAAGTTCCAGCCAATCCCCTGGCCTGGGTCAACGGCAGCGATGCCCCGGAAAAGAGCGCGGTCAACCTCGGTTTCATGGCCTTGAGCGACTGTGCCCCGGTCGTCGTGGCCGCCACCCAGGGCTTCGCCCAACCCTACGGCTTGACCCTGAATCTCAAGCGCCAGGCGTCCTGGGCCAACCTGCGGGACAAACTGGTCAGCGGTGAAATCGATGCCGCCCACAGCCTGTATGGCCTGATCTATGCGGTGCACCTGGGCATCGGCGGAGTCGTACCGACCGACATGGCGGTGCTGATGGGGCTGAACCAGAACGGCCAGAGCATCAACCTGTCCCATGGCTTGCAGGCCCAGGGCGTGACCAGTCCTGAAGCACTGGAACGGCACGTGCACCAAACTCGCCCGAAACTGACCTTCGCCCAGACCTTCCCCACCGGCACCCACGCCATGTGGCTCTATTACTGGCTCGCCGCCCAGGGCATCCATCCCTTGTCGGATGTCGACAGCGTGGTCGTGCCTCCGCCGCAAATGATCGCCCACCTGCAAGCCGGGCGCATCGATGGGTTTTGCGTCGGCGAACCTTGGTGCGCCAGCGCGGTGAAACAGAACCTCGGCTTTACCCTGGCGACCACCCAGACCATCTGGCCCGACCACCCGGAAAAAGTCCTCGGCTGCACGCGGGCATTCGTCGAGCAATACCCCAATACCGCGCGGGCGTTGGTGATGGCGATCCTCGAAGCCAGTCGCTTCATCGAACAGAGCAGCGAAAACCGTCGCAGCACCGCGCAACTGTTGAGTGCAGCGGAATACCTCGACGCGCCGCTGGACTGCATCGAGCCGCGCCTGCTGGGCATCTATGCCGACGGCTTGGGCAACAGCTGGCAGGACCCCCACGCCATGCGCTTTCATGGCGGCGGCGAGGTGAACCTGCCGTACCTGTCCGACGGCATGTGGTTCATGACCCAGTTCCGTCGCTGGGGCTTGCTGCGCGAAGACCCGGATTACCTGGCCGTGGCTCGCGAAGTCCAGCAGCTCAAGCTCTACCGTGAAGCCTGCGGGGCGCTGGACATTGCGTCCCCGAGCCAGGACATGCGCAGCAGCCAACTGATCGACGGCACCACCTGGGACGGCTCGGACCCGGCCGGGTACGCCCGCAGCTTCAAACTGCACGCCTTGAGCGATGCGGCTCCCCTTCTCGCCAGCCGCTGACAGGAGCCACGACCATGCTGCGTATCCTGCTGATCAACGACACCGCGAAAAAAGTTGGCCGTCTCAAGGCTGCCCTGATTGAGGCCGGATTCGAAGTGATCGACGAATCCGGGCTGACCATCGACTTGCCGGCGCGCGTCGAAACGGTGCGTCCGGACGTGATCCTGATCGATACCGAGTCACCCGGGCGCGATGTGATGGAGCAAGTGGTGCTGGTCAGTCGCGACCAACCACGACCAATCGTCATGTTTACCGACGAGCACGACCCCAATGTGATGCGCCAGGCGATCAAGTCGGGCGTCAGCGCCTATATCGTCGAAGGCATCCATGCCGCGCGCCTGCAACCGATCCTCGACGTGGCCATGGCCCGCTTCGAAAGCGACCAGGCCCTGCGCGCCCAGCTCTTGGCCCGGGACCAGCAACTGGCCGAACGCAAGCGCATTGAACTGGCCAAGGGCATGCTGATGAAGATGAAGGAGTGCAACGAGGAACAGGCCTACACCCTGATGCGCCGCCAGGCCATGAGCCGCCAGCAGAAGCTGATACAGGTGGCGGAGCAAATCATTGCCATGAATGAACTGCTGGGCTGAAGGCTTGTAGCGCCGGGCCTGCCCCCATCGCGAGCAGGCTCGCTCCCACAGTTCCGAGCACACCTCAGGTCCCTGTGGGAGCGGGCTTGCTCGCGAAAGCGGTCTTACTTCCAAGATTGATATCGACTGACCCACCGTCTTCGCGAGCAAGCCCGCTCCCACAGGGTTTGCGGGGTGAGCACGACATTTGCGAACAACCACAATCCCTGTGGGAGCGAGCCTGCTCGCGATAGCCCTCCCACCAATCCCTCCTGTTGGCACAGATCTCGCTTAAGCAATCCCACAGGTAACCAACGGCGGTTGCCCCACCTACGACAAAGACGTCGCACACCCTTCTTGCCTCTCTGGCGATCCGGGTTGCGGCGTTTTTTTGTTTTGGCCCCTCGGGGCCGGTGGTGCGACCACAGGCGGCGCACTGCTCAAAGCACTGACTCATTTCTCGAGACTTTTACAGCTGAGGTGCGCGATGAATTCAAGCTTCTGGAAATCCGGCCACACCCCGACACTGTTCGCGGCCTTTCTTTATTTCGACCTGAGTTTCATGGTCTGGTACCTGCTCGGCCCCCTGGCCGTGCAGATCTCCGCCGACCTGCACCTGACCACCCAACAACGCGGCCTGATGGTGGCGACACCGATCCTGGCCGGCGCCGTGCTGCGCCTGTTCATGGGCCTGCTGGCCGACCGGATCTCGCCAAAAACCGCCGGCATGGTCGGCCAGGTGATCGTGATCGGTGCGCTGTTCTGCGCCTGGAAACTGGGCATCCACAGCTACGAACAAGCGCTGCTGCTGGGCCTGTTCCTCGGCGTGGCCGGCGCCTCATTCGCCGTCGCCCTGCCGCTGGCCTCCCAGTGGTATCCGCCGCAACACCAGGGCAAGGCCATGGGCATCGCTGGCGCCGGTAACTCGGGCACCGTGCTCGCGGCGTTGATCGCACCGGTCATGGCCGTGGCCTTCGGCTGGAGCAACGTGTTCGGCTTCGCACTGATCCCGCTGGTGCTGACCCTGGTCCTCTTCGCCTGGCTGGCCAAGAACGCCCCCGAGCGGCCGAAAGCCAAATCCATGGCCGACTACCTCAAGGCCCTGGGCGACCGTGACAGCTGGTGGTTCATGTTCTTCTACAGCGTGACCTTCGGCGGCTTCATCGGCCTGGCCAGCGCCCTGCCCGGCTACTTCAACGACCAATATGGCCTGAGCCCCGTCACCGCCGGCTACTACACCGCTGCCTGCGTCTTCGGCGGCAGCCTGATGCGTCCCCTGGGCGGCGCCCTGGCGGACCGTTTTGGTGGCATCCGCACCTTGCTGGGCATGTACACGGTCGCAGCCATCTGCATCGCCGCGGTGGGCTTCAACCTGCCGAGCTCCTACGCGGCACTGGCCCTGTTCGTTTGCACCATGCTCGGTTTGGGTGCGGGCAACGGCGCGGTGTTCCAACTGGTGCCCCAACGCTTCCGTCGCGAAATCGGTGTGATGACTGGGCTGATCGGCATGGCCGGCGGCATCGGTGGCTTCGCCCTGGCGGCGGGCATGGGCGCGATCAAGCAAAGCACCGGCAGCTATCAACTGGCCCTGTGGTTGTTCGCCAGCCTCGGTGTCCTGGCCTGGTTCGGCCTGCACGGCGTCAAGCGTCGCTGGAGAACCACTTGGGGTTCGGCGGCTGTCACTGCTGCTCGGGTATAACCTGCAACCATGAGCCTGCAATTGAGTTTCGCCGAGGCCAGCGCCATCGGCCCGCGGGAGGAAAACCAGGACGCCCTGCGCCTGGTCACGCCCGCCCCGGCCCTGGCTGCCAGCAAGGGTTACCTGTTCGCCATCGCCGACGGCGTGAGCCAATGCGCCGATGGTGGGCTGGCCGCCCGTTCGACCTTGCAGGCCCTGGCCCTGGACTACTATTCCACGCCGCAAACCTGGGGCGTGGCCCAGGCCTTGGATCGGCTGTTGCTGGCCCAGAACCGCTGGCTGCAGGCCAACGGTGGCGGGCAACCGCTGCTCACCACCGTCAGCGCCCTGGTCCTGCGGGGCCGGCGCTTCACCCTCGCGCATGTCGGTGATTGCCGGGTCTATCGCTGGCACGCCGATCACCTGCAACGGGTCAGCGAAGATCACGTCTGGGAACAGCAAGGCATGCAACACGTGCTGAAGCGGGCCCTGGGATTGGATCAACACCTGATCCTCGACTTTCTCGACGGCGAATTGCGCACCGACGAAACCTTCGTGTTGCTCAGCGACGGTGTCTGGGCGGTCCTGGGGGACACGGCCATCGCCGGCATCCTGCGCGACCAACCGGACCTGGACCTCGCGGCGCAGACGCTGGTCAACGCCGCGCACCTGGCCGGCAGCCAGGACAATGCCAGCGCATTGCTGGTGCGGGTCGATGCAGTGGGCGAAGCCAGCATTGGCGATGCCCTGATCCAGCTGCAGCAATGGCCCCTGCCACCGGCGCTGAAACCGGGCCAGGTGTTCGAAGGCTGGCAGATCGAAAGCCTGCTCGGCCAGAGCCAGCAATCATTGCTCTATAGGGTCCGCGACGGCCAAGGCCAACCTTGGCTGCTGAAAACCTTGCCCGTGCAGCTACGGGACGATAGCCGGGCCGGTCAAGCCTTGCTCTCAGAGGAATGGTTTCTCAAGCGCGTCGCCGGGCGGCAGTTTCCCGAGGTCCATGGCGTTCCCCAGCGCCAGCATTTGTACTATGTGATGCGTGAATACTCGGGCGCGACCCTGGCCGAGCTGTTCAATCAGGGCGGACCGTTGCCCCTGGCTCAATGGCAGGACCTGGCGCAACGGCTGGTACGGGCGGTGGGCCTGCTGCATCGACGGCAGATCTACCACCGCGACATCAAGCCGGAAAACCTGCACCTGGGCGACGACGGCGAATTGCGCTTGCTGGATTTCGGCCTGGCCTACTGCCCGGGACTGTCCGAGGACCAGGCCAACGTCTTGCCCGGCACACCCAGCTACATTGCCCCGGAAGCCTTTGGCGGCACCGCACCCACGGCGCAACAGGATTTGTATGCCGTCGGCGTGACCTTGTATTTCCTGCTGACCGGGCATTATCCCTACGGTGAAATCGAAGCCTTCCAACGCCCACGCTTTGGCGTGCCAGTCAGTGCCAGCCGCTATCGGCCGGACCTGGCCGAATGGCTTGGGCAAAGCCTGGAACGCGCGGTCGCGGCGGATCCGATGCAGCGTTTTGAGACGGCCGAGGAATGGTTGTTGCTGCTGGAACAGGGCGAACGCCGCAGCTTGAGCGTCAGGCCCAGGCCGCTGCTGGAAAGGGAGCCGCTGAAGGTTTGGCGGACGTTGGCGCTGGTGTCGTTGGTGGTGAATGTGGTGCTGTTGTTTTTGGTATTTCACAGCTGAGATCCGGTCGCGCCCATCGCGAGCAAGCTTTGCTCCCACAGCAGATCTCCTATGGCAGCAGATACTCTGTGGGAGCAAAGCTTGCTCGCGATGGCGACCGGCCTGCCACTACAAGGCTATCGGCTGCCGCGCTCCATTACCGGGCAACACGCTTTGATTCGGTGCAATAAATCCCTCCCCAACCCGCTCAACCAGCCCGCCGCTCAATAAATCCGCGCCTTCGCGCCAGTTGGCACAACCACTGCATTACCTACACCACCATACATAAAGCAACGCCTCCAACGATGAAGGCGGTGCTTCCCGAGAGAACGGGACCAGGACAAAGGTGTCCTCGCTAGCTTGCTAGCGGGACGCCTTTTTTTGTGTTCGTAAAAAATTGCCGAGCCAGTCCGATCACCGTGATGAACGGACATGAGCTTGCGGAGAACCCTGATGAAAAAACTCAAACTGGTGATGATCGGCAACGGCATGGCCGGGGTTCGAACCCTCGAGGAACTGCTCAAGCTGAGCAACGAGCTGTACGACATCACGGTGTTCGGCGCCGAGCCCCACACCAACTACAACCGCATCCTGCTCTCGCCGGTGCTGGCCGGTGAGCAGACGTTCGAAGAGATCGTGCTCAACGACCTGAGCTGGTACCTGGACAACAACATCAAGCTGCTGCTCAACCGCAAAGTGGTGGAGATCGACCGGGTCAAGCGCCGCGTCATCGCCGAAGACGGCAGCGAAGCCGAATACGACCGCCTGCTGATCGCCACCGGCTCCACACCGTTCATCCTGCCGATCCCCGGCAACACCCTGGAAGGCGTGATCGGCTACCGCGACATCGCCGACACCCAGGCCATGATCGACACCGCCAAGACCCACAAGCACGCCGTGGTCATCGGTGGCGGCCTGCTCGGCCTGGAAGCCGCCAACGGTTTGAAGCTGCGGGGTATGGACGTGACCGTCGTCCACATCGGTGAATGGCTGCTGGAACGGCAACTGGACAAGACCAGCGGCCAACTGCTGCAAACCGCCCTGGAAAACCGTGGCCTGAAATTCCGCCTCAGCGAACAGACCCAGGCCCTGCACGACGCCGGCAATGGTCGGGTCGGCTCGGTCCAGTTCAAGAACGGCGACATCATCCCCGCCGACCTGGTGGTGATGGCCGCCGGCATTCGTCCCAATACCGAACTGGCGGAAAAATCCGGCATCCCCTGCAACCGTGGGATCCTGGTCAATGACACGATGCAGACCTACGATCCACGCGTTTATGCCATTGGTGAGTGCGCCAGCCATCGCGGCACCGCCTACGGCCTGGTGGCGCCGCTGTTCGAACAGGCCAAGGTCTGCGCCAACCACCTCGCGCAATTGGGCTTTGCCACTTACAAGGGTTCGGTCACGTCGACCAAGTTGAAAGTCACCGGCATCGATCTGTTCTCCGCCGGCGACTTCATGGGCGGCGAAGGCACCGAGACCATTACCCTTTCCGACCCGATCGGCGGCGTCTACAAGAAATTGGTGATCAAGGATGACGTGCTGGTGGGTGCCTGCCTGTACGGTGATACCGCGGACGGCGGCTGGTATTTCCGCCAGATCCGTGAGAACCATGGCATCAGCGAGATTCGCGATCATTTGATGTTCGGGGAGAACGCCCTGGGCGACGTCGGCCACCAAGGCCAGGACAAAGCCATGAGCATGGCCGACACCGCCGAAGTCTGCGGCTGCAACGGCGTGTGCAAGGGCACCATCGTCAAGGCGATCCAAGAGCACGGGCTGTTCAGCGTCGATGATGTGAAAAAACACACCAAGGCCGCCAGCTCCTGCGGCTCTTGCGCCGGCCTGGTGGAGCAGATCCTGATCAACACCGTGGGCGGTGCGGCGGACGTCAAGCCAAAAAGCGAAAAAGCCATCTGCGGTTGCAGCGACCTCAACCACGGCCAGATCCGCCAAGCGATCCGCGACCAGCACCTGCTGACCATCGCCGGCACCATGAGCTACCTGAACTGGCGCACCCCGAACGGCTGCGCCACCTGCCGCCCGGCGTTGAACTACTACTTGATTTCCACCTGGCCCGGCGAGGCCCACGACGATCCACAGTCGCGCCTGATCAACGAACGCGCCCACGCCAACATCCAGAAAGACGGCACCTACTCGGTGGTCCCGCGGATGTGGGGCGGCGTGACCAACCCCTCCGAGCTGCGGCGCATTGCCGACGTCGCCGATAAATACAACGTGCCGATGGTCAAGGTCACCGGCGGCCAGCGCATCGACTTGCTGGGCATCAAGAAACAAGACTTGCCCGGCGTCTGGAAAGACCTCGACATGCCGTCCGGCCATGCCTACGGCAAGTCCATCCGCACCGTGAAGACTTGCGTGGGCAGCGAGTTCTGCCGCTTCGGTACGCAGAACTCCACCCAGTTGGGCATCGAGCTGGAACACGACCTGTTCAATATGTGGTCGCCGCACAAGGTGAAGCTGGCGGTCTCCGGTTGCCCACGCAACTGCTCGGAAGCCGGGATCAAGGACGTTGGCATTATCGGCGTCGATTCCGGCTGGGAGATGTACATCGGCGGCAACGGCGGGATCAAGACCGAAGTCGCGGAGTTCTTCGTCAAGCTCAAGACCGCCGAGGAAGTGCGTGAATACAACGGCGCGTTCCTGCAGTTGTACCGCGAGGAAGCCTTCTACCTCGAACGCACCGTGCATTACATGCAGCGGGTCGGCATGGAGCACATCAAGAAAGCCGTGCTGGAAGACCCCGAGCGGCGCAAGGCCCTCCACGAGCGCCTGAAGTTTTCCCTGTCGCTGGAACAAGACCCTTGGAAACAACGCCTGGAACAGCCTCAGTTGAAGAAAGAGTTCGAAGTCATCCCCGTGAAGAACCTGGAGGTGCCGGCATGAACTGGCTGGATATCTGCGCTTTGGAAGAGATCAACATCCTCGGTTCGCGCATCATTAATGGCCCCAAGGGCGATATCGCGATTTTCCGTACCAGCGACGACGAAGTATTCGCCCTCGATGACCGTTGCCCGCACAAGGGTGGTCCGCTGTCCCAAGGATTGGTCTACGGCAAACGCGTGGCCTGCCCGCTGCATAACTGGCAGATTGACTTGGAAACCGGCCTGGCCCAGGCCCCGGACGTGGGCTGCGCCCATCATCATTCGGCCAGGGTCGAAAACGGCCGGGTGCAACTGGCCCTGCGGGACGCAAGCTGATGAACCGCCAAATCACTGCCTCGACCTGCTGTTATTGCGGGGTCGGCTGCGGCGTCCTGATCGAGCATGACGGCGAGCGCATCCTCGGCGTCAGCGGCGATCCCGCCCACCCGGCCAACTTCGGCAAACTGTGCAGCAAGGGTTCGACCCTGCACCTGACCGGCGACCTCGCCGCCCGCGCCCTGTACCCGGAGCTGCGCCTGGGCAAAGGCCTGGCCCGGGCCCGCACCGACTGGAACAGCGCCCTGGATCACGCCGCCAGCGTCTTCGCCGACACCATCGCCGAGCACGGCCCCGACAGCGTGGCGTTCTACATCTCCGGCCAGTTGTTGACCGAGGACTACTACGCCTTCAACAAACTCGCCCGGGCATTGGTGGGTACCAACAATATCGACAGCAATTCGCGGCTGTGCATGTCTTCTGCCGTGGTGGGCTACAAGCGCAGCCTCGGTGCCGACGCCCCACCCTGCAGCTACGAAGACCTGGAGTTGAGCGACTGTGTGATGATCGTCGGCAGTAACATGGCCTACGCCCATCCCATCCTCTTTCGCCGCCTCGAAGAGGCAAAATCCCGCCGGCCGCAGATGAAAATCATCGTCATCGACCCCCGGCGCACCGACACCTGCGACCTGGCGGACCTGCACCTGGCGATCTTGCCGGGCACCGATGTCGCTTTGTTCCATGGGATTTTGCACCTGCTGCTGTGGGAAGACTGGGTCGACCGCGACTTCATCAAGGCCCATACCGAAGGTCTGGCGGACCTGAAGAACCTGGTCCGCGACTACACCCCGGCGATGGTCGCGCAGTTGTGCGGCATCAGCGTCGAACAACTGCACCAGTGTGCCGAATGGGTTGGCACGTCGCCGAGCTTCCTGTCGTTGTGGTGCATGGGCCTGAACCAGTCCACCGCCGGCAGCGCGAAAAACAGCGCGCTGATCAACCTGCACCTGGCCACCGGGCAGATCGGCCGGCCGGGGGCGGGCCCGTTCTCGCTGACCGGCCAGCCCAACGCCATGGGCGGCCGGGAAACCGGCAGTCTGTCGAACCTGCTGCCGGGCCATCGCGAAGCCGCCAACCCGGAGCATCGTGCCGACGTCGCCCGTTATTGGGGTGTGGAGCAATTGCCCGCCACCACCGGCTTGAGCGCCATCGAGCTGTTCGAGCAGGTGCGCAGCGGCAAGATCAAGGCCTTGTGGATCGCCTGCACCAACCCGGCCCAGTCAATGCCCGACCAGACGGCCGTACGTGAGGCCCTGCAAGCCTGCCCGTTCGTGGTATTGCAGGAAGCCTTCCGCACCACCGAGACCGCCGCCTTCGCCGATCTACTGTTGCCGGCGGCCAGTTGGGGCGAGAAAGAAGGTTCGGTGACCAACTCCGAACGACGTATTTCCCACGTCCGTCGGGCCATCGACGCACCCGGTGAAGCGCGTCCGGACTGGGCAATCACCGTGGATTTCGCACAACGCCTGGAGAAACGTCTGCGCCCGGGCCAGCCCAGTCTGTTCGCCTTTGACACCCCGGCCCAACTGTTCGATGAGTACAAACAGCTGACCCGTGGCCGCGACCTGGACCTGTCCGGCATCAGCCACGCGCTGATCGATCAACTCGGCCCTCAGCAATGGCCCTTCCCGGACGGCGCCACGGTTGGAACGGCGCGTTTGTACGTGGACGGGATTTTTCCTACCGACAGTGGCCGTGCCCGGTTTGTGGCCGAACCCTATCGTGCCGCCAAGGAACTGCGTGACGCACGCTACCCACTGACGTTGAACACCGGTCGACTGCGGGACCAATGGCACGGCATGAGCCGTACCGGTACCGCCGCGCAGTTGTTTGGTCATGTGAACGAAGCCGTGCTCAGCCTGCATCCCGACGAACTGCTCCGGCATCGCTTGCAAGCGGGCGACCTGGTCAACCTCAAGAGCCGTCGGGGCAGCGTGATCGTGGCCGTGGACAGCGACGACAGCGTGCGCCCCGGCCAGGCGTTCCTGCCCATGCACTGGGGTGATCGGTTCCTCAAGGGCGGCGTGAATACCCTGACGCAACCGGCCTTCGACCCCTTGTCGAAACAACCGGAACTCAAGCACAGCGGCGTGCGCCTGGAACCGGTGAACCTGCCTTGGCAGCTTTTCGCCTTGATCGAAGGCGATGTTCAACAGCATCTGGAGACGTTACGCCCCCTGTGCGAGGCGTTTTCCTACGTCAGCCTGAGCCTGACCGGCCGTGAACGTCCCGCACTGCTGATTCGCGCTGCCAGCGCCGTCTCGCCCGAACCGCAACTGCTCCAGGCCATCGACGAGCAATTGGGCCTGATCGACGGGCCGGTGCTGGCCTACGACGACCCGCGTCGCTCCATCGGTAAACGGGTGCGCATCGAAAACGGTCGCATCACCGCCATTCGCCTGGCCGGCGAAACCCTAGCCCGGCACTGGTTGCAAAACTTATGGTTTGAAGGTCGGGCCGATGAGCAACTGCGGCGCTGGCTGCTGGCGCCGTTGAGCGCGCCGCCGGGCAATGTCGGCGCCGCAACGGGTGGCAGTAAAACGCTGTGCAACTGCATGAACGTCAGCCAGCGTGCGATCTGCGCAGGCATCGAGCGTGGCCTGGACTTGCAGGGGCTCAAACAGGAACTGGGCTGTGGCACGCAATGCGGCTCCTGCGTACCGGAAATCAAGCGCCTGCTGGTTGCCACCGCGCAACCGTTGGCGGCTATCTCGTGAGGAAAACACTATGAACGCAAAAGTCTGGCTGGTGGGTGCAGGTCCTGGTGACCCTGAATTGTTGACCCTCAAAGCCGTGCGCGCCTTGGGCGAGGCTGACGTGGTGCTGATCGACGATCTGGTCAATGCCGCGGTGCTGGAGCATTGCCCCGCTGCGCGCGTGATCGCCGTGGGCAAGCGCGGCGGCTGCCGTTCCACCCCCCAGGCCTTCATTCATCGGCTGATGCTGCGTTATGCCCGCCAGGGCAAATGCGTGGTACGCCTCAAGGGTGGCGACCCATGCATCTTCGGCCGCGGTGGTGAAGAGGCACAATGGCTGCGCGAGCATGGCGTTGAGGTGGAGCTGGTTAATGGCATCACAGCCGGCCTCGCCGGGGCGACCCAATGCGATATTCCACTGACCCTGCGCGGGATAGCCCGGGGCGTGACCCTGGTCACGGCCCACACCCAGGACGGCAGCAGCCTGAACTGGCAAGCCCTGGCCCAAAGCGGTACGACGCTGGTGGTGTACATGGGCGTGGCGAAACTGAGCGAGATTCGTGAGCAATTGCTGGCCGGTGGCCTGGCGGCGGACACACCTGTCGCCATGATCGAAAACGCCTCCCTGCCCCACCAGCGTGACTGCCGCAGCGACCTGGCCTCGATGGAAGCCGATGCCAGCGCCTTCCAGCTCAAGAGCCCGGCGATCCTGGTAATTGGCGCCGTGGCCGAAGCAGCCGAACTGGCCGCCTCACCGCCGGCTTGGACCCAGGTTCGCGCCCTCTAGCAGACACCCCAAAACCTGTGGGAGCGAGCTTGCTCGCGATAACGGTGGTTCAGTTAGACATACATTGACTGACACACCGCCATCGCGAGCAGGCTCGCTCCCACAATTGGAACGGGGTATGACCGAAGAGCCAGGTCGGCTGCCAGGCCGCCATCGCGAGCAAGCTTTGCTCCCACAGATCTGATGGGTGTACGACCGAAAGAGCCAGGTCGGCTCTCAGGCCGCCTCGCTTTTGCTTTTGATCTGGAGGCCCCGTTAACCACGCTGGCCGAACGCAGGCATTGTGGAGTGGGCAATCCGGCATGGATGCCGGGTTAGCCGCGCTGGGCCATGGATGGCCCTTCGCGGCGGGCCCACGGAGCAATGCCGGAGTGAGGGCATGCCGAGCCCTAGCGAGGCACCGAGTGGTGGGGCAAAGCCTTTTTGGTTACTTTTTTGGCGTCTGAAAAAAGTGACCCGCCGTAAGGGCGGAACCCTAAGCAGCCGTTACCGCAGCAACGGATATGTACCCGATCAAGCCATCATACCGCATCGCGAGCAAGCTTTGCTCCCACAGGTCTCCCACAGGTCTTGTGTTCCCCCCATCTCCATAAATCGCAGGCAAAGAAAAGCCCGGCCGAGGCCGGGCTTTTCCAAAGCTGTGGGCTAATTACTTAGCTTGAGCTTCAACCTGCGCTTCTACGCGACGGTTAACTGCACGACCAGCGTCAGTGGCGTTGTCGGCAACTGGGCGGGATTCGCCGTAGCCAACAGACTGAACGCGGGACGATTCAACACCGTACTGGTTGGTCAGAACGTTCTTAACGGCGTTTGCACGACGCTCAGACAGCTTCTGGTTGTAAGCGTCAGGACCGACGGAGTCAGTGTGACCTTCAACAGTAGTGCTGGTAGCTGGGTACTGCTTCATGAAATCAGCCAGGTTCTTGATGTCGCCATAGCTGTTTTCTTTAACGACCGACTTGTCGAAGTCGAACTTGACGTCCAGCTCAACACGAACGACTTCAGCAACAGCTGGGCAGCCATCAGCGTCAACAGTTACGTTGGCTGGGGTGTCAGGGCACTTGTCGACG
The DNA here is from genome assembly GCF_017498305.1 of Pseudomonas sp. OA65. NCBI lineage: Bacteria > Pseudomonadati > Pseudomonadota > Gammaproteobacteria > Pseudomonadales > Pseudomonadaceae > Pseudomonas > Pseudomonas sp. OA65. Next base: position 38,962 of record NZ_JAGDEZ010000022.1, on the reverse strand, counting down.
TTGTCGCACACGCCATCGTTGTCGCTGTCGGAGCAGACTTCAGCAGGTGCTGGAACTGGAGCAGCAGCTGGCTTGGAGCCGCCACCGAAGTTCACACCGATACCAACGCTAGGCGCCCACTCGGTGTCGCCCTGGTCGATGTTGTACTGAGCTTCAACGCCAGCACGGGCGTAGAAGTTGTCAGTGAAATACAGCTTGGCGCCGCCACCAACGTTGGCGAAGGTAGAACGGTTACGACCGTTGCTGCCATTCTGGTCGATGCTCTGGTCGGAGAAACCGGCCGAAACATAAGGACGCAGCATGTCGCCTGGGTTGTTGAAGTGGTACAGAGCGTCCAGAGCGGTGTTCGCGCCCTTAACGTTAGTACCGTCTTCGGTACGTGCGTTGTGCACTTCGTCGTAGGCCAGACGCAGTTCAACGTCGTCGGTCAGGAAGTAACCAACCGAACCGCCGAACAGGTTGCCGTTGTTCTTGAAATCACGAGCGCTGTCGAACATTTCTTTCTTGGCGAAGCCTTCGATTTCAACTGCGCCTTGGCCTTGTGCCAGAGCGCCGAACGAAGTGGCAGCAATCAAAGAACCAATGGCAAAGCCCAAGGTGTTTTTCAGTTTCATCCGTTAAATCCCCATCTGGTGATTGTGAAGCAGTCCCGCAAACCGGGGGACAACTCGGCGGCAAGTCTATCAGAACTTGCCTACACGTAAGAGATATTTGCGCCGAACTAAGTTTCAGCAATGCCCGCAAATTTCTCACGCAATTTGTCAAGAGCGCGCTTGTAACGCATTTTTGTCGCGCTCAAACCCATATGCATTATGTCTGCGATCTCCTGGAATTCCAGCTCTGCGACAAATCGTAGCACCAGAATTTCCCGGTCGATCGGGTTTACATAGACCAGCCAGCGATCGAGTCCACCCTTTTCCTCGGGCTTGGGCGCCTTATCTTCCGACGCTTCCTCGAGAGGGTCCAGGCTCAACGCGTCCATCAAGCGACGCTTTCGCCGTTCCTTGCGGTACTGGGTGATGCATTCGTTGTACGTGATGCTATAAAGCCATGTCTTGAACTTCGATTTCCCCTCGAAGTTCTTCAGGCCATACAGCACCTTCAACATCACCTCCTGACAGACATCGTCAGCATCACGATCGTTCCCGAGATAACGCGCACAAACGTTAAATAAAGTTCTCTGGTAACGACGCATTAACTCTTCATAGGCGCGTGTTACGTGAAACAGCTCCGTATGCGCGCGCGCGACCAACTCCTCATCGGAGAGATCACGGGGGTCGTAGCGCGTGGATAGCGATTGGGGTTTGTTCAAAACAAGTCGGGCCGACAGTCTAGGTCAATGTGCGCCGCAGCCTGGGCTAGCAGGCATTTCGCGGCGGCATACATTAGCAGGGTTTGCCGGGTTAGCGGCTACTCACATGCTGTTCCAGCAAGATCCGATTGGAAAGCGACACCAACTCGCCCTCCTCGGTCAGCAATGTGGTTTTCACCGTGCCGATCTCTTCGATCTGGCCTTCGACCTCGCCAACACGCACTTGTTGCCCAACCTCATACAATTCACGCACATAGATTCCCGCAAGAATCTGACCGGCGATTTCCCGGCTTCCCAACCCCATTGCCAGCGCAACCGCCAGACCAACGGTAATCAACACGATTACGATCACATGGTTGAGCAGGTCAGTCTTGACCTCCAACTGGCTGATCGCCACCGAAATACTGATGATAATCACCAGGCCCTGGGCGATACGCCCCACGCCAGCGGCGTAGTCCAGCCCAACGCCTTCGGCCGCACCGCGTACCAGCCCATTGGCCAGTTGCGCCAGCAGGACACCGACCAGCAACACCAGCGCGGCACCAAAAACCTTCGGCAGATACAACGCCAGCATATCGAGCGTAGCCGAAACTCGCTCAAGGCCGAGGGATTCTGCCGCGGAAACCAGGAAAATCAGCAATACGAACCAGTACACGATCTTGCCGACCAGGGTCGAGATCGGCACTTGAATGCCGCCACGGGACAGCAGCTTGGTCAGGCCGGTGCCGCCCATCAGGCGATCAAGACCCAGCTTGGCGAGCAGCTTGGACAGCAGCGTGTCCAGCAACTTGGCCACGACAAAACCCAGCAACAGCACCACCAGGGCGCCGAAGAGGTTCGGGATGAAGTTAGCTACCTTGGTCCACAACGCAGTCATTGCCGTGACGAGGCTCTGGGTCCAGAGATCAAGTTCCATATTCAATCAGCCTTATCAGCGGTGCGAGTAACAGGTTTACGGCGGGAAACCGGCGAGACATGGGCCGATCCATTATTCAGGGCGATCATCAGCGCGGGCAACCAGCGGCCCAGCAGGCTGAACAGATCGCCCGCGCCGACCTGGCGGTTGGCGGTTTTCAGTACACGTCCCAAGCATGCGTCGTCGTCCCGGCTGGACGGCGAAGCCTTGAGCATGTCGCGCAAAGACTGTTCAAACGGATCGTGCATACGCACCTCTCGTGATGTCTGTGGAAGACGCGATCATATTTCGTCGGGTCACATGAAACCCCATCACACCCAGCGCAAACGGCGGAACAACCACCACTGCCCCGTCGCGACGCAGATCATCAGCAGGCAGGCGACCATGAAACCGTAGGGGCTTTCGGAAAACGGAATGCCGCCGACGTTGATCCCCAAAAGGCCGGTGAGAAAACTCATCGGCAGGAAAATCCCGGTGATGATGCCGAAGCGGTACATGGTGCGGTTCATGCGCACCGACAGGCGCCGGTCTTCGGCCTCCAGCACAAGCCCCACGCGCTCTCGGGTCAATTCAAGCTCTTCGAGATAACGGGTCAGGCTGTTGTTCAATTCGTTCCAATAGTCGCCATCGTCCTCGACGAACCAGGGCAACTTGATCCGCGACATCTGGCCAAAGATATCCCGTTGTGGCGCCAGGAATCGCTTGAGTCCGGCAGCCCTTCGACGGATGTGCAAAATGGCGTCATGCTCGGGAGCATACCGTTCGTCGGCGTCGAGTTTTTCTTCCTCGCCATCGACGATTTCCGAGAGGCAAGTGACCAGGTCCTGCACCTTGTCGGTGAGGTATTGCGCCATATAAAGGATGAGTTCGGAAGCGTTCTCGGGCCCCTTGCCCTCGGCCAGTTGCGCCAACAGTTCATCGGTGGCGCGCAACGGTCGCAGACGCAGGGAGATCACCCGCTGGGCGGACGCGAAGATCCGCACCGAGACCATGTCTTCAGGCTCGGCGCCCGGGTTGAGGTTGATCCCCCGCAGGAACAGCAGCAGTTCGGCGTTGGGCAACGGCAACAGGCGCGGCCGGGTGTTCTCTTCCAGCAGCAGGTCGCAGTTGAATTCGCTCAGGCCGCTGGATTTGCGCAGCCAGGTGTGGGTTTGCGGATGACTGCGATCCCAGTGCAGCCACAAGCTTTCGTGGGCTTGCAGCTGCAAATCGTCGAGTTCGGTCCGGGCTATGGAACGCGCGCCGCCTTTACCGTCCAGCACCAGGGCATGCACCAGCCCCCATTGCGCGTTTTCTTCCTCGAACATCCTCATCCCTTATGGCTGCGGTCTTTATTCAGGCATCTTCAGTGGGCTTGGCGAAACGATCACGCCGTTGTTGTCGGCATAGACATACTCGCCCGGGCGGAACGTCACGCCGGCAAAGGTCACCGCTATATTGAGCTCGCCGACACCACGCCGGTCGGTCTTCATCGGATGGCTGGCCAGGGCCTGGACCCCGAGGTCGGTCTGGGCGATGACGTCGACGTCGCGAATACAGCCGTAGATCACCAAGCCTTCCCAGCCATTCTTGGCCGCTTTCTCGGCCAACATGTCACCCAGCAGGGCCCGGCGCAGCGACCCGCCGCCATCCACAACCAGCACTTTACCCTTGCCATCGAGTTCAACCTGCTCCTTGACCCGCGAGTTGTCCTCGAAGCACTTGATGGTCACGATTTCGCCGCCGAAGGAATCGCGGCCACCGAAATTGCTGAACATCGGCTCTAGCACCTGCACCAGGTCCGGGTAGGCGTCGCACAGGTCGGGCGTGAGGTAATGGTTCATCGAACAACTCCTGAAAGGCTGGAACGTCAGATTGAATGAGCAACCGTTTGTGACCGGAACCGCTTGAAGCGTCATATCTTAGCCGCAAGCAGACCAGAGCGAAATGCCCTTGTCAGAGCCTTCGCCTCAAACCGCCTCGGCCAACTGGGACTGTTCACCCAGCAAGGGCGCCTGCTGATCCTCGAGCCAGCGCGCCACCAACGGCCAGACCTCAAGGTGGGCGGCCTTGCTGACCAGCATCTCGACGTGACCGAAATCGTCAGTGAAACCCTGTCCTCGACCCAGGCAGACAAACTGCTTGTGCGTGGAACCGATCTGATCGAAGAGTTTGCGGCACGCCCAAGTCGGGTCCTGGTGATCGCCGGCGGCACTCACCGCCAGCACCGGCAACCGGACATCGGCCAACCCGGCCCACCAGTTCTTCTCGGCATCGCCGAAACGCCCGAACAGGCCGTACCAGCGCATGCTTTCCAGGGCCAGGCCGATGGGCTCGTCCTCGGGGCCGCGCTTGAGCCTTGAACCGGACAATTGGGCAAAACGCTTGAGAATGAAGCGACCACTCCATTCCACCGGCGGGATCTTCAGCGGCCAATAGGTGCGGCTGACCTGGGTGCCGAAAAACGCCGCGGATGCCACCGCGGGCTCGCCCAGGTAGTGGCCGCCCAAGGCTGCCGCCAGGGTAATGCCCCCCAGGGAATGACCGATCCAATGGGGCACTTGTCCGCTCTGCTCTCGCACGAAGGCGCCGATGGCCGGCAGATCGTAACGGGCGTAGTCAGCCACCCGATTGTGGCGATAACCCTGGTTACGCTGGGATAAGCCATGGCCGCGCATTTCGGGAATCCACACATCGAATCCCAGGCGCGTCAGGTACGCGCCCAGGCCGAGGCCTTTGGGCGAATACCAGAAGCGTCGGTTGGAAAAACTGCCGTGCAACAAAATCACCGGGACACCACGGGTTTCGCCGGGATCAGCCATGCCCAGCCGGGTGACGGCCAGTTCGACGCTGGCGTCCGGGCTGTTGCCGGGTTTCAAGCGATAGACATCTTCGCTCAGATCACCGCGCCGCTCGGCGCTGATCAGGGCGACAGGAAAGAGGTTGCTGCTGCTTTGCATAATCTTCTTGCACAAAAAAGGGCGGCATCCTTGTGGAGCCCGCCCTACTTCAATCAAAAGGGGCCATATGACTGAAACACTGTTCAAAAATGAAACCGTGGCGAGGGAGCTTGCTCCCCCTGGGCTGCGCAGCAGCCCCTTTCTTTGTGAGTGCTCCGCACTCAAGCGGGAGCAAGCTCCCTCGCCACAATGAACTTCATCAGCCTTTGAATGAACAGTATTACCGTAGACCGCCCCTTCACTCGATCAGACCGCAGCCTGCCCCTCGGCCAGGAAGAACCAGGTTTCCAGCACGGAGTCCGGGTTCAACGAAACGCTTTCGATGCCCTGCTCCATCAGCCATTTGGCCAGGTCCGGGTGGTCCGAAGGGCCCTGGCCGCAGATGCCGATGTACTTGCCGGCCTTGTTGCAGGCGGCGATGGCATTGGCCAGCAGCTTCTTGACTGCCGGGTTACGCTCGTCGAACAGGTGGGCGATGATCCCGGAATCACGGTCCAGGCCCAGGGTCAGCTGGGTCAGGTCGTTGGAACCGATGGAGAAACCGTCGAAGAACTCAAGGAATTCTTCAGCCAGGATGGCGTTGGACGGCAGCTCGCACATCATGATCACGCGCAGGCCATTGTCGCCACGGGCCAGGCCGTTTTCCGCCAGCAGGTCGACGACCTGGCTCGCCTCGCCCAGGGTCCGCACGAACGGCACCATGATCTCGACGTTCGTCAGGCCCATCTCGTTGCGCACGCGCTTGAGGGCGCGGCATTCGAGTTCGAAGCAATCGCGGAACGATTCGCTGATGTAGCGCGACGCACCACGGAAGCCCAGCATCGGGTTCTCTTCTTCCGGCTCGTAGAGCTTGCCGCCGATCAGGTTGGCGTATTCGTTGGACTTGAAGTCCGACAGGCGCACGATGACCTTTTTCGGCCAGAACGCCGCCGCCAGGGTGCTGATGCCTTCCACCAGCTTCTCGACGTAGAAACCGACCGGATCGTCGTAGCCGGCAATGCGCTTGTCGACGCTGTCCTTGATGTCCTGCGGCAGGCCGTCGTAGTTCAGCAGTGCCTTGGGGTGCACGCCGATCATGCGGTTGATGATGAATTCCAGGCGGGCCAGGCCCACGCCGGCGTTCGGCAACTGCGCGAAGTCGAAGGCGCGATCCGGGTTGCCGACGTTCATCATGATCTTGAACGGCAGCTCCGGCATGGCGTCCACGGAGTTCTTCTTGATGTCGAAGCCCAGTTCGCCCTCGAAGATGTAGCCGGTGTCGCCTTCGGCGCAGGAAACGGTCACGCCCTGGCCGTCCTTGAGCAGTTGGGTGGCGTTACCGCAACCCACCACGGCCGGGATCCCCAGTTCACGGGCGATGATCGCCGCGTGGCAGGTACGCCCGCCACGGTTGGTGACGATGGCGCTGGCGCGCTTCATCACCGGTTCCCAGTCCGGGTCGGTCATGTCGGAGACCAATACGTCGCCGGCCTGGACCTTGTCCATCTCCGAGACGTCCTTGATGATCCGCACCTTGCCCGCGCCGATGCGCTGGCCGATGGCCCGGCCTTCCACCAGCACAGTGCCGGTTTCCTTGAGCAGGTAGCGCTCCATGACGTTGGCCTGGGTGCGGCTCTTCACGGTTTCCGGACGGGCCTGCACGATATACAGCTTGCCGTCGTCACCGTCCTTGGCCCACTCGATGTCCATCGGGCACTTGTAGTGCTGCTCGATGATCATCGCCTGCTTGGCCAGCTCGCTGACTTCGGCGTCGGTCAGGCAGAAACGCGCGCGCTCGGCCTTGTCCACGTCGACGGTCTTCACCGAGCGACCGGCCTTGGCTTCGTCGCCGTAGATCATCTTGATGGCCTTGCTGCCCAGGTTGCGGCGCAGAATGGCCGGACGACCGGCTTGCAGCGTGCCTTTGTGAACGTAGAACTCATCCGGGTTCACCGCGCCCTGCACGACGGTTTCACCCAGGCCGTAGGCGCCGGTGATGAACACCACGTCACGGAAGCCCGACTCGGTGTCGAGGGTGAACATCACGCCGGCGGTGCCGGTTTCGGAGCGGACCATGCGCTGCACACCGGCGGACAGGGCGACCAACTTGTGATCGAAGCCCTGGTGCACGCGGTAGGAAATGGCACGGTCGTTGAAGAGGGAGGCGAAGACTTCCTTGGCGGCACGGATGACGTTTTCCACACCACGGATGTTCAGGAAGGTTTCCTGCTGGCCGGCGAAGGAGGCATCCGGCAAGTCTTCGGCGGTGGCCGAGGAACGCACGGCGACGGCGATGTCGGGATTGCCTTCGGACAGTTTGGCGAACGCGGTGCGGATCTCGGCGTTCAGTTTCTCGGGGAACTCGGCTTCCATGATCCATTGGCGGATCTGGGCACCGGTCTTGGCCAGGGCATTGACGTCGTCGACGTCCAGGGCATCGAGCGCATCGTGGATCTGCTTGTTCAGGCCGCTCAGTTCCAGGAAATCACGATAAGCCTGGGCGGTCGTGGCGAAGCCACCTGGCACCGAGACGCCGGCACCGGCGAGGTTGCTGATCATCTCGCCCAGGGATGCGTTCTTGCCCCCCACATGCTCCACATCATGGACGCCGAGCTTATCGAGGGAAACTACGTACTCTACCAAGGTGATCTCTCCACTAACTGTGTTGGAAAAGCTCAAGGCACCGGCGGCTCCAGGGAGCGCTTGCCGGCGATATGGCCTGGACCTGGAAAATAAGTGAGAATGCAGGCCAATGGCGGCCAGCAAATCGCGCCTATCATATCCAAGAATCGTCACTAGCTCACTAGCTTAAGGCCCAAGGCGCAAATGAAACGATCTGCTTTCTTTATCTCCGACGGCACCGGCATCACGGCCGAAACGCTAGGCCAAAGCCTGTTGGCACAGTTCGAAAACATTACCTTCGCCAAATTCATACGTCCGTACATCGACAGCGTCGACAAGGCGCGGGCCATGGTACAGCAAATCAATAAAGCCGCCGAAACCGACGGTTTCCGCCCGATCATCTTCGATACCATCGTCAATCAGGACATCCGTGAGATTCTCGCAACGTCCAATGGTTTCATGATCGACATTTTTTCCACCTTCCTGGCGCCCCTGGAGCAGGAACTGAGCGAGCATTCTTCCTACTCGGTCGGCAAGTCCCATTCCATTGGCCACAACTCCAACTACATGGAGCGGATCGAGGCGGTCAACTTCGCGCTGGACAACGATGACGGCGCCCGCACGCATTATTACGACAAGGCCGACCTGATCCTAGTGGGTGTGTCGCGTTGTGGTAAGACACCGACGTGCCTGTACATGGCGATGCAATTCGGCATCCGCGCGGCCAACTATCCGCTGACCGAAGACGACATGGAGCGCCTGCAACTGCCCAGCGCCCTGCGCGCCCACCAGCACAAGCTGTTCGGCCTGACCATCGACCCGGACCGCCTCACCGCGATCCGCAACGAGCGCAAGCCCAACAGCCGTTATTCCAGCTATGCCCAGTGCGAGTTCGAAGTGCGCGAGGTGGAAAACCTGTTCCGGCGGGAGAATATTCCGCACATCAATTCCACGCATTTTTCCGTGGAAGAGATTTCGGCGAAGATCCTGGTGGAGAAAGGGGTGGAGCGGCGGTTCAAGTAACCCGCAGGCACACCATGGAACCTGTGGGAGCGAGCCTGCTCGCGATCGCGGTGGGTCAGTAAAGTTAATGTTGGCTGACACTCCGCTATCGCGAGCAGGCTCGCTCCCACAGGGGATTTGTAGTGCTGCTGGCTACTGCGCCAGACGCCCGACCAACACCTTCCCCACCTCCAGCGCCGACGCCGGGTTCTGACCGGTGATCAACTCACGATCCATGACCACATGGGACGTCCAGGGTGATGTGTTGCTGCTGTATCGCCCACCCGCCTGCTCCAGCGCGGTTTGCGGATAGAACTTCATGCTCCCGCCGCCCAGCAGCCCCTTGGCCAATTCTTCCTCCTGATTGCTGATCACCGTCATCTTGTACCCGGCATAGATCCAGCCGGCCTTGGCCGAGGCCTGGCCTTTGGCTGCCAACTGGCCAACGAAGCCCTGGGCATCGGTCATGGTCGACAGCAACGCGATCGGGCCATGGCAGACCAGCGCGGTGGTCTTGCCCTTGTCATGAAAATGCGTCAGCACCCGCCCCAGCGGCGCGCTCGTGAGCAAATCCTGCATCGGTGCATGCCCGCCCGGGATGTACAGGGCATCGAACCGGTCCAGGCCGATCTGCTCGACACGGGCCAGGCTGATCACCGGTGAGTCCTTGGCCGACGTGATCTTCAACTGCCCCAGCAACGCCTGGTAACGCTCCAGCTCCGCCGAGTCATTGTTGAAATACATCTTGTCCACCGAGGAACGGTCCAGCGTCGGCGCCTTGCCCTCGGGCGTTGCGAACGTCACCTGGTGACCCGCCTCCAGCAAGAGTTTCACCGGTTGCAGCAATTCGTTGAGGTAGAACCCGGTGGAGAAGACCTGGCCATTTTTCAGGTCCAGATGATCGGCGTCCGACAGGACCACCAGCACGTTATCGGCATGGGCCGCGACGCTGATGCCTGCCAGAACGACAGACGTTGCCAAGGTAGTGAGTTTTTTCATGATGACTCCAGGACGCTTCGATAAAAGATGCGCTCACTGTATTGATGCGCTTACCGGCGATAAACTAGCTGACCGGAACATCACCTGGCCCCTGGAGGCAACAATGCCCCGTCGATTCGATCATCTGGCTGACGTGGAAGCCTTCGTCACGGTCGTGGAAAAAGGCACCCTCAGCGCCGGCGCCGTGGCGCTGGGAACCACGCCTTCGGTCCTGAGCCGCGCCATCTCCCGCCTCGAAGCCCGGCTCGGCGTGCAATTGTTGCGTCGTACGACCCGAAGGCTGAACCTGACCGATGCCGGCACGTTGTACCTGGAACAGTCGCGCTCGGCCTTTGCCCTGATTGACGATGCGGAGCGGCGAATCCAAGGCCAGGACGGCGTCCTGACCGGTCGCGTGCGCTTGAGCGTGCCGACTACCTACGGCCATTACCGACTGCCATCGTTGCTGTCGCGTTTCGCCCAGGCGTGCCCGCAAGTGCGGGTGGAGCTGAGCATCACCAACCGCAATGTCGACTTGGTGGCCGAAGGGTATGACCTGGCGATCCGCCTCGGGCCATTGCCGGACAGCGGGCTGGTCGGCCGCAAGCTCGAAGACGCCCGCCTTTGCCTGGTGGTCGCGCCGCACTACCTGGCACGCGCCGGAACGCCCCGGCACATCGATGATCTGGCGGCCCACGCCTGCCTGCCCTTCGTGATGCCCAGCAGCGGACGCATCGCACCTTGGCTATTTCGCGAAAATCAGCAAGATCGGGAATGGCTGCCGGCGGGCAATGTCCAGGTGTCCGACGATGTATTGGGCATCGTGTCCCTGGCCCAGGCCGGGATGGGGATCTGCCAGACCTACGAATTCATTGTCCGGGAGCGCATCAAGCGCGGGGAACTGGTGGCTTTGCTGGAAGACTTCGGCGGACGCAGCCGGCCGTTTTCAGTGATCTACCCACCCCATCGGCAATTGCCGGCGGCGGCACGGGCGTTGATTGATTTTCTGATAAGAGCAGAGGCCACCTGTGGGAGCGAGCCTGCTCGCGAAAGCATCACCTAGGCCTGACTGACAGACCGAGCTGCCTGCATCGCGAGCAGGCTCGCTCCCACAAAGTCCCTGGCCTACTGGGCTAGTGCCGCCTGCTCTTCCATCTTCTTGCGCAAGCTCAGCGGGCGCATGTCGGTCCAGACTTCTTCGATGTAGGCCAGACATTCCTTCTTGAACCCGCTCTTGCCGACCGTGCGCCAGCCCTCGGGCACGGCCTTGTAGTCTGGCCAGATCGAATACTGTTCTTCGTGGTTGACCACGACCTGAAAGACGATGTCCTCGCGGTCGAATACTGAAGTCATGGGTGTCTCTCCATCTTTGCTCGAGGTTCGCTGCGTCACAGGCGCAGCCAGGATATGAAAGGAACGTATGGGGCCGGGTGAAAATTAACGGTCGGTGACCGCCGCATGCAGCGCTCGCCCGAAAATCTCGGCGACCCGGTCGATTTCCGTCCGGGTGATGATCAGCGGCGGCAGGAACCGCACCACGCCGCCCTGCCGACCGCCCAGCTCCAGGATCAGCCCGCGCTTGAGGCATTCGCGTTGCAGGCGTGGCGCCAGCTGCGCATGCACGGGCGGATGGCCCTGGGCATCCCGCTTACCCGCCGGATCAACCAATTCAACGCCGAGCATCAGCCCGCGGCCGCGGATATCGCCCAGTTGCGGGAAGTCCCGCTGGAGGATGTGCAGGTGCTCGCTCAAGCGTTCGCCCATGGCCGCGGCATGGCCCGGCAGGTCGTGCTCTTGCAGATAGCGCATCACTGCGGAACCGGCGGCCATGGCCATCTGATTGCCCCGGAAGGTGCCGGCGTGGGCGCCCGGCAGCCAGGTGTCGAGCCAGTCGCGGTAAACCACCACCGCCAGCGGCAAGCTGCCGCCAATGGCTTTGGACAGCACGACCACGTCGGGGATGATCCCGGCATGCTCGAAGGCAAACATCTTGCCGGTACGACCGAAGCCGCTCTGGATTTCGTCGACGATCAACGCCACCCCGGCTTGCTCGGTGATCCGCCGCAAGCCGCGCAGCCAGTCCAGGTCGGCGGGAATGACCCCGCCCTCGCCCTGCACCACTTCGACGATGACCGCCGCCGGCAATTGCACGCCCGCCTCCGGGTCGTTCAGCAGATTTTCGAGGTAATGCAGGTTGGCCTTGACGCCCTCGACACCGCCCAGCCCGAACGGGCAGCGGTAATCGTAGGGGTACGGCATGAACTGCACGCCGCTGCTGAGCAAGGCGCCCAAAGGTTTCTTCGGCCCCAGGCTGCCCATCAGGCTCAATGCGCCTTGGCTCATGCCGTGGTAACCGCCCTGGAACGACAACACGGTGCTGCGTCCGGTGGCGGTGCGCACCAGTTTGAGGGCAGCTTCCACCGCGTCGGTCCCGGTGGGGCCGCAGAATTGGATCTTCGCCTCGGCAGCCAGCGGCGCCGGCAACAGGCCGAACAGGTCCTGGACGAACCGGTCCTTGACCGGCGTGGTCAGGTCCAGGGTGTGCAACGGCAACTCATCGGCCAACACCTGCTGGATCGCTTCGATCACCACCGGGTGGTTGTGCCCCAGCGCCAGCGTGCCGGCCCCGGCCAGGCAATCGATGAAAGTGCGGCCTTCGACGTCCTCGACATACAACCCCTTGGCGCGCTTGAGGGCCAGGGGTATCCGCCGAGGGTAGCTGCGGGCATTGGACTCCTGCCGACTCTGGCGAGCCAGCAGCGGCGATTCATTGAACTGGTAGAGCGTCTCGGCCGGCCCGGGGCTGACCCGCGCCGGCTGTGCTTCGATAAGGCTGTTGGCGACTGACATCTCTCGACCCCGCAATAGGTAGTGACCCAAACGGCACACCGGGCAGATGCGCATCCGGTCGGGGCGCACATGCAGGTTTCCTGTTGTGGAGACGCATCAGCCACGGGGGGATTTACTCTCGGACAGCACTTTCGCCGTCGGCGCGATCAGTGGCTTGTGCATCGCGATGGCCTTGACCCCACCAAGGGCGAAGGCCTCGGCGCTTTGCTCGAAGCCCAAGTGTCGATAGAAGGCCTGGCTGGAACGGGTGCTGTTGAGGCGCACCCGGGCCACCCCGCGCCCGCGCAGCCAGGTCTCAATGTCTCGCATCAGCGCCTGGCCGACACCTCGGCGGAAAGATTCCGGCTGCACGTAGCAGAAGGCGATCCGGCCACTGGCCGTGGCCATGGCGACACCCGCCGGGCGCCCCTGCAAGCGTGCCAGGGTCAGGCGCAACCGTGGGTCGATCAGCCAGGGGCGAATATGCGCGAGCGTGTTGTGGCGCACCCAGGCGGCCACGACAGTGGGGTCGTTGCGGTGTTCGGCGGCACACCCGACACGGATGGAGCGCTCGGCGATCTGGCTGATGATGCCGACATCTTTGGCCGTGGCCGTGCAGATTTGGATGAGAGTATTCATGGCGCGTTTTCCTCAGTCCTTGAGTCGAGCTGAAAAAAACATAGACCTGGATAACGCCAGTGCGCCAATGGCAGGTCGTTACAGCAGATGTACGCAAGCCTGAAGACGCAAAATCCGTGGGAGCAAAACCTGTGGGAGCAAAGCTTGCTCGCGATGGCAGCACCTTGGCCTACAGTCAGACCGAGGTGCCTGCATCGCGAGCAAGCTTTGCTCCCACAGGGAATTAACCGGGCAGCACCTGCACCGGCATCGTCAATTCAACCCGCAACCCATCCGCGCGGCTGTCGAAATGCAGGCCACAGCCGCAACGCTGGACGATCGCCTGGACGATCGCCAGCCCCAGTCCGCAGCCGGTGCTCTGGCCGTTGCGCCAGAAGCGTTGGGTCAGGTGCTGGATATCGTCGGCGGCGATGCCCGGGCCGTGATCGCGGACCTGAAAGCGCACGCGCTGGCCAATCATTTCCAGGCTCAGTTCCACATCGGTATCGTCCGGGGTGTGGCGCAGGGCGTTATCCAGCAAATTGCGCAGGGCGGCGATGGAGAGCACCGACGGCATTTGCACCGGTGCGTCGGACAGCCCTGGCGCCAGGTGCAGCTTGATTCGCCGGGACTCACTGCTGGCCGAGTCCTGGATCGCCAAACGCGCGACCTGCTCGGCGTTGCATTGCACGCCATCGTCGAACGACAGGCTGCCTTCGACCCGAGCCAGCAACAGCAATTGTTCGAGGGTGCGGTGCAAGCGGTCGGCACCCTCCTCGGCCCGGGCCAGGGATTGGTCGCGAGCGGCGCCCTCGGTCATGCGCGCCACTTGCAGGTGCGTCTTGATGGCGGTCAGCGGGCTGCGCAGTTCATGGGCGGCATCGCCGGTCAGCCGCCGCTCGCGCTCGATGGTCTTGCCGATGCGCTGGAACAGCTGGTTCTGGGTTTCCAGCAGAGGGCGAAGTTCGCTGGGCAACGGATGAATCTGCAAGGGTTCCAGGGAATCGGCATTGCGCCGCATCAGCGCATCGCGCATGCGATTGAGCGGCGCCAGGCCCTGGCCGATACCCAGCCACAACAGGCACAGGCAACCGAGCAGCGCCACGCCCACCGGCACCGAGGCGGCCAGCAGCACCGACATGTTCAAGGCTTCCCGTTCGATCTGGCGGTCAGCGGTGGTGATGCGCAAGTCGCCCCGGGCCAGGGTGAAGCTGCGCCAGGGCGCGCCATCGATCATCTGATCGTGAAAGCCCATTTTCTCGGCCTCCAGGACCTGTTCCGGGGTGCCGTGGCTGCGGGCCAGGATCTCGCCGCGCAAGGAGCTGACCTGACAGGCCATGCCGCCGGGAATGCTCAGTTGCTCAGCGCTGAAATGCGTGCCGTCACCTTTGGTCGGCAAGGGCGGCAGTTGCTCCAGCAACCCGGCCACCATCCGCGCCGAGGCCACCAGGCGCTGGTCGAGGGAGAACATCATCTGGTTGCGCAGATCACTGAGCATCCACGCCGCAGCCAGGGCCCAGATCAGGGCAAAGGCCGCGCCGAGGGTCAGGCTCAGGCGCAGTCGCAGGCTCATCACTTGGAGGATTCTCCGCCGTCGGCCGGCCCCAGGCGATAACCCAGGCCACGCACGGTCTCGACAATGCCGTTACCCAATTTACGCCGCAGGTGATGGATATGGACGTTGAGGGCGTTGCTCTCCAGCTCGTCGTTGAACCCGTAGACGCTGTCCTTGAGTTGCTCGCTGGACAGCACCCGGCCGCGACTGTGCAAGAGTGCCTGCAACAGCGACTGCTCACGCCGGGACAGATCCACCGGCTGGCCGTCCAGGGTGGTTTCCCGACTGCTGGGGTCGTAGGTCAGGCGACCGTGCTCGATCAGGTTGACGCTGCGCCCCGCCACGCGCCGCAGCAGCGTGTGCAGGCGCGCCGCAAGCTCGCGCAGGTCGAAGGGCTTGAGCAGATAATCGTCGGCCCCGGCCTGCAAGCCGTCGACCCGGTCGGTCACCGAGTCACGGGCGGTGAGGATCAGCACTGGCGTTTCCAGCCCCTGCTGACGCAGTTGCCTGAGCAACTTGAGACCGTCCTCGTCGGGCAGTCCCAAGTCCAGCACCATGACATCGAACTCGGCCACGCCGACCATCGCCCGCGCCGCCGATGCGGTGGCCACGTGCTCGACCGTCAGGCCCTGCGCCGTGAGGCCGGCAACGATCCCGCTGGCAATCAACTCATCGTCTTCGCAGACCAGTACGCGCATGGAAAGCCCCGTTGAAAAAGGTACATTAGGCCGCCGGCCGATTAAGCCGACATTATGCGACGACTATGGCCAACATGGGCGACCATTGCTGCCTGCCGGTCGCCGCCGGGTTAATCGACGGTTAATCGCCAGTCGCCATTGTGCTTTCCACATGCTTCGTTCTAAGGCTCTGTCCATGCGTCGATTGTTTTTTTTGTGGTTGTTTCTGATCTCGGGCCTGGCCCAGGCCGCCAATCCCTTCGAAACCAAACCCGATTTCCTGCCGGTGGAAAAGGCGTTCGTGTTCACCTCCGAACGCCTGGACTCCGGTGAAACCCAGTTGTTCTGGCAGATCGCCGATGGGTACTACCTCTATCAGCAACGGCTCAAGTTCGATGGCTTGGCCGAGGCGCAAAAACCCAAGCTGCCGGAGGGTGAAGCCCACAGCGACGAGTTTTTCGGCGACCAGCAAGTCTATCGCCAAGCGCTGGAACTGAAGATACCCGCCGGCGCGACGGGCAAGATCAAGGTGGGCTTCCAGGGCTGTGCCGACGCTGGCCTGTGCTACCCACCCCAGACCCAAGTCGTCGACTTGGGCGGCAGCGCACCGGCGGCGACCACCGACGAGGCGCCGGACCAGGCCCTGGCCAGCGGCCTGCAACAACGGGCCTTGGGCTGGAGCCTGCTGGTGTTCTTCGGCCTGGGCCTGCTGCTGGCGTTTACGCCCTGTTCGCTGCCGATGCTGCCGATCCTGGCCGGGCTGGTGGTGGGCAGCGGCGCCGGACCGAGACGTGGCCTGGCGCTGGCCGGCAGCTACGTGATCAGCATGGCCCTGGTGTACGCCGCCATGGGCGTGCTCGCCGCACTGCTGGGGGCCAACCTTCAAGCGTTGCTACAACAACCGTGGCTGCTGGGCAGCTTCGCGGCCATCTTCGTGTTGCTGGCGCTGCCGATGTTCGGTTTCTTCGAATTGCAATTGCCGGCGGCCCTGCGCGATCGCCTGGAAAACGCCGGGCGCCAGCGGCGCGGTGGCAGCCTGGTAGGCGCCGGCGTGCTCGGCGCCCTGTCGGGCCTGCTGGTGGGCCCATGCATGACCGCCCCGCTGGCCGGCGCGCTGCTGTATATCGCCCAGAGCGGCAATGCGCTGCACGGTGGGCTGATCCTGTTCACCATGGGCATTGGCATGGGCCTGCCGTTGTTGCTGCTGGTGACCGTGGGCAACCGCTTCCTGCCCAAGCCCGGCGCCTGGATGAACCTGCTCAAAGGTGTGTTCGGCTTCCTGTTCCTCGGCACCGCGCTGCTGATGATTCGCCCGATCATCGACGGCTCGCTGTGGGTCGGCCTGTGGGGCGTGCTGTTGTTGATCGCCGCCTACAGTGCCTGGCGCCAGACCGAAGGGTTCGGTCGCATCGCCTATGTCTGCGGCAGCGCCTCGTTGCTGTTCGGCCTGTGGGGCAGCCTGCTGGTGATTGGCGCAGCGGGCGGTGGCGATGATTTCTTCCAGCCCCTGAAGGTCTACACCGGCAGCGAGGGCAGTGCGAACGTCGGTGCCCACGACGCGTTCGTCACCGTCAGCGAGCCCGCCGCCCTGCAACGGGAACTGGACGCCGCCAAGGCCCAGGGCCAATGGGTGCTGCTGGACTACTACGCCGACTGGTGCGTGTCCTGCAAGATCATGGAAAAGCAGGTATTCGGCCGCGCCGAGGTGCTCGACGCCCTGAACGGTGTCCGCCTCCTGCGCCTCGACGTCACCGCGGACAGCCCCGCCAGCCGCGAGTTGCTGAGCCGTTACCAAGTGCCTGGGCCGCCGAGCCTGCTGTGGATTGGTGCCGACGGTGAAGAGCGCCGCAGCCAGCGGATCACCGGGGAAGTCGACGCCAAGGCCTTCCTGGAGCGCTGGAACCTCACCCGGGACGCACGCTGATGCTGACGTTCACCCTGGGCACCTTTGCCATCGCCCTCAATCATCTGTTGTTGATCAGTGCCCTGGCCCTGGCGACCTTCGTCGGCTGGCGGGTGGCCAAGCGCGGGGGCGAGAACCCCGAGTCGGTGCTGTTCGTGCTGTTCGTGCTGGGCCTTTTGGCCGCACGGGTCGGTTTTGTTGCCGCCTATTGGCAACATTACCGGGACGACCCGTGGCAGATCGTCGACCTGCGTGACGGCGGTTTCCTGGCCTGGCCGGGCATTGTCGCGCTGCTGGTCGGCGCCTTGCTGTGGGCCCGGCGCCGCCCCGCCTTGCGCCGACCGCTGGGCTTCGGTGTCGGCAGTGGCTTGCTGTTCTGGCTGGTGGCGACAATGTCATTGACGATTTATGAACAAGGCACCCGGCTGCCGGAGATAAACCTGCGCACCGCCGACGGCGAGACCGTGAAGCTCACCGACTACCAGGGCGGCCCTCTGGTGATCAACCTGTGGGCCACCTGGTGCCCGCCTTGCCGACGAGAAATGCCGGTGCTGGAAGAAGCCCAGCAACAGCGCCCGGACCTGACCTTCCTGTTCGTCAACCAGGCCGAAAGCATGCAAAGCGTCAGTACCTACCTGGCCACCCAAGGCCTGAGCCTGACCAATGTTCTGTTCGATGGCAGTGGCCGTCTCGGCCAAGCCGTGGGTTCCATGGCCCTGCCAACTACTCTGTTCTACAGCGCCGACGGCCGCCTGCTGGGCAGCCACCTGGGCGAATTGTCGGAAGCGAGCCTGGCCCGCGCCCTGGAACACTTCGAAACGCCCGACTCGCCTACGACGCCCCACTCCGCCACAAGGAAACCGCCATGCCCCGCCTCCGCCACCTGCTGACCCTGGCCGTTGCCGCCGCACTGTTGCAGGCACCGCTGCTCCAGGCCGAAGAATTGCCTGCGGCCATCAAGAAGATCGAAGCCAAGGGCGCGAAAATCGTCGGCACATTCGAGGCCCCGGACGGGTTGCGCGGTTACGCCGCGCAATACCAGAACCGTGGCATGGCGCTGTACCTGACCCCGGACGGGCAGCACGTCCTGCTGGGCAACCTGTACGACGCCGACGGCAAGGACCTGAGCGCCGAGCCGCTGCAAAAACTGGTCTACGCGCCGATGGCCAAGGAAATCTGGGCGAAGATGGAAGCCAGCAACTGGATCGCCGACGGCAACAAGGACGCACCGCGTACGGTGTACCTGTTCAGCGATCCGAACTGCCCGTACTGCAACATGTTCTGGGAACAGGCCCGGCCTTGGGTCAAGGCCGGCAAGGTGCAGTTGCGCCACATCATGGTGGGCATCATCCGCGAAGACAGCCCGGGTAAATCGGCCGCCTTGCTGGCCGCCAAGGACCCGGAAAAAACCCTGGCCGAGCATGAAAAGGCCGGCAAGGGCAGCCCGCTCAAACCGCTCAAGGACATCCCACCCGCCATCCAGGCCAAACTGGACGCCAACCAGCAGTTGATGGACGAACTGGAACTGTCCGCCACCCCGGCGATTTTCTACCTGGATGAAAAAGGCGACCTGCAACAGCAACAAGGCGCGCCGTCGCCGGACAAGCTGGTGAAGATTCTCGGGCCGAAGTGATATCAAAGCCCAAACTGTTTTTGTGGCGAGGGAGCTTGCTCCCGCTGGGCTGCGCAGCAGCCCTTGGATCTCCTGCTGTGGTTCGTCAGATTCACCGCATTGGTTTTTTGGGGCTGCTGCGCAGCCCAGCGGGAGCAAGCTCCCTCGCCACGGTTAGCCGGCAGTCAGTGCTTGCGCGCCAGAAACTCCAGCAACGCCTCGCTCACGAATTCCGGATTCTCCAAGTTGGAAATATGTCCAGCCTCGGGAATCAGCACATGGGAACACCCGATCAGCTCGGCCATTTCCAACGCCTCGGACGGTGGACGCGGCTTGTCCTGGTCGCCGCACATCACCAGCGTGCGCTTGGCATCCAGTTCATGCAGGCGCGGCAGGATGTCGTCCCGGCCAAAAATGATCCGTCCCAGCGGCACGATGCTGTCGCGCAGGCGCTCGGTCGGCAACGCGGCCAAGGTGGCGCGGAACCGCTGGTAGAGCGGTGACTGCGGGTCGATACCCGGCCGGAAGAAGATCGGCACGATGATGTCCAGCAACAGCTCGGGAATACTGCCGTTGGCTTCGATCTTGTCGAACAGCGAGAAGTAATATTGGCGAGTCGGCTCCGGCTCTACGCCCACGTAAGTGTCCATCAACACCAGCGATTGCACGCGTTCAGGCGCCGCCAGCGCCAGCCGCGCGCCCCACATCCCGCCCACCGAAAGCCCGACCAGGTTGAAGCAGTCGATATTCAAGTGATCCATCAATGCCAGCGTCTGGCGGGCCAGGTCGTCCAGGGAGGACATGCCTTCTGGCAAGCGTCCGGACTGGCCGTGGCCCCATAATTCCGGAACGATCACCCGGTAGTGCTTCGACAAAGCATCAATCTGCGGTGCCCACATGGTGTGGTCCCACAGATAGCTGCTGCCCAGCAGCACTACCGGGCCTTGGCCTCGGTCAAGGTAGTGGAGCGGTTGTCCGTCGATCGTTGCAAAGGGCATGGGTGACCTCCTTGTTTGAGTCTGGAAAAAAGCCTTGGGAGGCTGAGCGGTACAGAGTGAGCAGTCAACCTTTAGGCCAACAGTGCCTGTTCTGCCCTCATCGCGGGCAAGCCTTGCTCCCACAGGTTGATGCTCGAACACAGCTAATCTGTTCGCAGCCTATCCCTGTGGGAGCAAGGCTTGCCCGCGATGAGGTCTTCATAGACGCCGCAAAACTACATCCCTTCCAACTCCGCCATCAAATCATTCAATCGATCCACCTTCTCCTCGGTAATCTCGCTGGCCGCCAACCCATCGATGTACTCCGCCAGTTCCTGCACCGTGCTGCACTCGAACATTGCCCGCAGCGGCACATTGCGTTGCAGGGCCTTTTGCACCCGTGAGGCGATTTGCGTCGCCAGCAAGGAATGGCCGCCCAGCTCGAAGAAGTTGTCCTTGACCCCCACCCGCTCGACTTTCAGCACCTGGGCCCAGATGTCCGCCAGGGTCTGTTCCAGCTCATTGCCGGGGGCCTGGTAATCCTGACTGTGCAAATGGCCGATCTCCAGGGCCGGTAAAGCATTGCGGTCCAGTTTGCCGTTGGCGTTGAGCGGCAAGCGATCGAGCCACAGCCAGTGCAGCGGCACCATGTATTCCGGCAGTTCGGCCCGCAGGCGCTGCTTGATGCGCTCCAGGCGTTCGGTGGGTTTCAATGCCGAGTCAGTGGCGACGAGGTAGCCCACCAGATGCTTGCCATTAACCCCCTCCTGCACGCCCACCGCGCCATCGCGCACTTCCGGCTGTTCATGCAAGCGCGCTTCGATTTCCCCCAGCTCGATGCGGTAGCCACGTATCTTCACCTGATGGTCGATGCGCCCGACGTATTCCAAGACCCCGTCGCTGCGCCGCCGCGCCAGGTCGCCGGTGCGGTACAGCCTTTCCCCCGGCGCCCCGAACGGGTTCGGCACAAAGACCGGGGCGGTGCGCAATGGATCGCTGACATAACCACGCCCGACCCCGGTGCCCGCCACGCACAACTCACCCACCGCGCCCAGCGGCACCAGGTCCAGCGCGCCGTCGAGCAGATACAAACGGTTGTTGTCGGTGGGCGTGCCAATCGGCAAATAAGTGCCGCGGGTCGACGCCTGATCGACGCGGAAGAACGCTACGTCGTCGGAGCATTCCGCCGGGCCGTAGGCGTTGACCAGGCCGATGTCCGGGTAGCGCAACAACCACTTGTGCGCCAGTTCCGGCGGCATCGCTTCGCCGGTGGGCAGCATCCAGCGCAGGCCGTCCAGGCCGATGCGTTCCTGGGCGAGCATGCCCTGGATCAGCGACGGCACGCTTTCCAGCACGGTAATGCCCTGCTGCTGCACATGCCCCAGCAGCCCTTGCGGATCGTGGGCGATGGCGTTGGGCACGATGTCGACCCGGGCGCCGAACAACGGCGCGGCGAGGAACTGCCAGACCGAAATATCGAAGCTCTGGGAAGCGGTCTGGGCGATCACATCCGCCTCGCTCAGCGCCAGGTACGGCACTTTGCTCAGTTGGTTGTTGAGCATGCCCCGTTGTTCCACCATCACGCCTTTGGGCAGGCCGGTGGAGCCAGAGGTGTAGATCACATAGGCGAGGTTATCCGGCCCGCTGTAGACGCCTGGGTTCTGCGAAGAAAAGTCGCCGGCCTGGACGCTTTCCCACACCAGCAGCTTCGGCCGCCCGGAGCAGGCGAACTCATCCAACAAGGCCAGTGCCTGGGCCTGGCAGGCCTGGGTGCAAACCAGTAGCGGCGTACGGCTCAACTCGATGACGCGGCTCAGGCGCTGGCTTGGCAGGCCGGGATCCAGCGGCAAGTAACCGGCACCGGCCTTGAAGCTGCCGATGATCATGCCCAGCAACTCGGCATCTCGTTCGGCCAGCAGCGCCACCGGCTGATCCAGACCGACACCGGCCGCAATCAGGGCGTGACCGAGGCGGTTGCTGCGGGCATTCAACTCGGCGTAGCTGTAGCTCGCGTCCAGGCAACTGACCGCGGGGCGTTGCGGATGGGCCGCGACCCGCGCCTCGAACAGCTCGACGTAGCTCTGCTCCAGCGGATAGGCATGCTCGCTCTGGTTGCAGCCTTCGATGAGGAAGTCCTGTTCTTCGGCACCGATCAGCGGCAGCTCGCTCATGTCGCCGTGCAAGCCCTCCATCAGCGCCAGCAGCAGCCGCTTGAACTCGCCCAGCAGGCCTTGGACGGTGCTTTCATCGAAGTAGCGCTGGTCGTACGAAAGGTGCAGCCCCAGGTCGTCTCCCGGGTAGCAGACCGCCGTCAGCGGGAAGTTGGTGTGGGTACGACCCGAGTCGGAGGTGGCGTTGAGGCTTTGGGCGCGATCCAGCACCGAGACTTCTACCGGCGCGTTCTCGAACACAAACAGGCTGTCGAACAGCGGCTGGCCCTTGGGCAGTTCGCTGACTTCCTGGAGGCTCACCAACGGCAAGTATTCGTACTCGCGCAGTTGCATGTTGCGGTCCAGCAACTCGCTGAGCCACTGGCGCACGCTGCAGCGCTGATGATCCTCGGGCATCTGCACGCGCAAGGCGATGCTGTTGATGAACAGCCCCACGGTGCGTTGCATCTGCGGCAACTCCACCGGGCGCCCGGCCACGGTGACACCGAACAACACGTCGCGGTCGCCGCTGACCCGGCGCAGTACCAGGGCCCACGCCGCCTGGGCGAAGGTGTTGACCGTCAGTTGATGGGCCTGGGCCAGCTCCCGCAGCCGCGCACCGTCCCGAACGTCGAGGCGGGTGTAGCAGTCGCCGACGATCATGCCGCCGCTGTCACCGGCGTGCTCGCGCAGGAACGGCCGGTCGCCAGGGATCGGCGTGGTCCGCTCGAAACCTTGCAGGTTGTCCTTCCACCACTGCCGGGCTTCGGCCAGGCTCTGGTGCTGCAGCCAGCCGATGTAGTCGCGATAACGCGGCGGCACGGCCAACTGCGGCTCGCGCTGTTCACCCAGGGCGGTGTAGACCTCGAAAAAATCGTCCATCAGCAGCGAACGGCACCAGGCATCAATGAGGATGTGGTGGTTGCTCATCATGAACCAGTAGCGTGCCGCGCCGACCCGGATCAGCCGCAAGTGGAACGGGGCCTGGTTCAACAGATCGAAACCGGCCTCGCGCTCATCCTTGAGCAGGGCCTGGAGCTTGGCTTCCTGGGCGTCTTCGGCCACCTCGGTCCAGTCGAGATAGTCCACTGGCGTGCGACCGGGCTTGTGGATGATTTGCAGCATGTCTTCGCCAACGTTCCAGCAAAACGAGGCTCGCAAGGCTTCGTGGCGAGCGATGACCGCCTGCCAGGCCTGGGCGAAACGCTGCGGGTCCAGTTCGCTGTTGATGCGATAGCGATCCTGCATGTAGTACAAGCCGGTGCCCGGTTCCAGCAAGGTATGCAGCAGCATGCCTTCCTGCATGGGCGTCAGCGGATAGACATCTTCGATCTGCGCGGCCGGCACAGGCAGGCTGTCGAGCTGGCCCTGGGTCAGCTTCGCCAGGGGGAAGTCCGAAGGGGTCAGACCGCCCGCCTCGTCCGTCAGGCAGTGTTCGATCAGGCGTTGCAACTCATCGAGGTAGGCCTCGGCCAGCGTAGCAATGGTCTCGCGCTCATGACGTTCGGCACTGAAGGTCCAACGCAACACCAGCTCGCCGCCGCTGACCTGGCTGTCGACGCTCAGCTCATTGGGCAGCGGCGCGGCGGGATCATGGATCGCCCCCAGCGGCGCATCGAGCGGCTGGAACAGTGCCTCCTGGCCCAGGGTCTGGTCGAGTTGGCCGAGGTAGTTGAAGGTGATCGCCGCGTGGGACAGGCCGGCCATCGCCTCGCGAGTCGCCGCGTCCGCCAGGTAGCGCAGCACACCATAACCGAGGCCCTTGTGGGGCACCGCGCGCAGTTGTTCCTTGATAGCCTTGATCGAACCACTGACGCTTTCGCTCGCTGGAGTCAGGCGCACGGGGTAGACGCTGGTGAACCAACCCACGGTGCGGGTCAGGTCGAGGTCGTCGAACAGCGCTTCGCGGCCGTGGCCTTCGAGCTGGACCAAGGCCGAATCATGGCCGCTCCATCGGCACAACACTCGAGCCAGGGCCGTGAGCAGCAAGTCATTGACCTGGGTGCGGTAGGCGCTCGGCGCCTGTTGCAGCAGTTGCCGGGTACGCTCGGCGTCCAGGCGCACGCTGACGGTTTGCGCGTGACGCTCCTGGCGTCCGCCCTCGGGATTGGCGCACGGCAGCGCGACTTGCGCGCCGCTCAACTGCGCTTGCCACCAAGCCAGTTCTTCGCGCAGGGATTCGCTGCCGGCGTAGGCCTGCAAACGCGCGGCCCAGTCCCGCAACGGGCTGGTCTTGACCGGCAGTTGCGCCTCTTGCCCCGCGACGATCTGACGGTAGACGGTTTGCAGGTCGTCCATCAGCACCCGCCACGACACACCGTCCACCACCAGGTGATGGATGACCATCAGCAACCGTTGCCGGCCATCTGGCAATTGCGCCAGCACGGCATGCAGCAACGGCCCGGTGGCTAGATTGAAACGGCTTTGCGCCTGGGCAAACAACGCTTCGCACGCTTGCGCGGTGTCCACGGATACCTGCTGCAAGAGCACGGCGTCGGACAGTGGCTGGTGCTCGGCGCGCCAGTGCCCGGCGGTTTCGCCGAAGACCAGGCGCAAGGCATCGTGATGCTGGAAGATCGCGTGCAGCGCCTGTTCCAGCGGTTGCGGGTCCAGGGCCGTGGTCGGCTCCAACAGCAACGCCTGGTTCCAGTGATGCCGGTTGGGCATCGGACGGTCGAAGAACCAATGCTGGATCGGCGTCAACCCGGACTCACCCTGCACCAGGCCCTGTTCGGCATGCACCTGCTGGCTGCGCGTGGCAACGGCGGCCAGGGTCTGTACGGTCTGGTGCTGGAACAGGTCCCGGGGCGTGAAATGAATGCCCTGCTGCCGGGCGCGGCTGACCACCTGGATGGACAGGATCGAATCGCCACCCAGTTCGAAGAAGTTGTCGTTGAGGCCCACCTGCGTCACGTTCAGCACGTCGCACCAGATCGCCGCCAGGGTCTGCTCCAGGGCATTGCTCGGCGCCACATAGTGTTGGCGGTTGAGTTCAGGGTCGGGCATTGGCAAGGCACGGCGGTCGAGCTTGCCGTTGGCGGTCAGCGGCATGCTCGTCAGCAGGATCAGGTGCGCAGGCACCATGTAGTCCGGGAGCTGGGCCTTGAGGTGGTTTTTCAAGGCGTCGCGCAGGGTCGCTTGTTGCTCGCCGTCCTGGCTGGCGATGTCGCTCACCAGGTAGCCGGCCAGTTGCTTGCCGCCGGGCAGGTCGAGAGCCAGGACCACGGCCTCGCGCACCGCCTCATGTTCCAGCAGGCGGGTTTCGATTTCCCCCAGTTCGATGCGGAAACCACGGATTTTCACCTGATGGTCGATCCGTCCCAAATATTCCACCAGGCCGTCGGCACGCTGGCGCACCAGGTCGCCGGTGCGATACATGCGTCCGCCTTCGGAGGCGAACGGGTCGGCGACGAAACGCTCGGCGGTCATGCCCGGACGCTGGTGATAACCCTGGGCCAGACCGGCACCGCCGACATACAACTCGCCCGTGGCGCCTGGTGGCACCAACGCCAGGTCGGCGTCGAGAATGTAGGCCACCCGGGCGCCAATGACGCTGCCAATCGGCACACTGGCCGCGCCCTCCTCCAATTGCTCGGGGGCCAGGCTCGCCAGCGGCATGACCACGGTTTCGGTCGGACCGTAGGCGTTGAAGAACAGGCTCGGGCTGAACGCTGCGCGAATGCGCTGCAAATGCTCGCCCGTCAGGGCTTCGCCGCCGGTGATGCACATGCGCACTGGCAAGGTCTGGCCCTGGGTCGCCAACCACTGCGCCAACTGACTGCCGTAGCTGGGCGTGAAACCGAGAATGTTGATGCGATGCTGGCGAATCAACCCGCAGATTTCCTCGGCGTCCCACTGGCCCTGGGCCCGCAGTACCACGTGGGCGCCACTGAGCAACGGCACCAGCAGGCGTTCGGTGGCCGCGTCGAAGTTGATGGAATAGAAATGCAGCTCGCAGTCATCCGGGCGCATGCCAAAGCGCTGGATCACCGCCTGGCAATGCATGGCGATTTCGCCGTGGGACACCACCACGCCCTTGGGCTTGCCGGTGGAGCCGGAGGTGTAGATCAGGTACGCCTGGTGTTGCGGCAGGTTGATCAACGGCAGCGGGTGATCCGGGTAGTGAGCCAAGGCCGCCGAATCGTCTTCCAGACACCAGCAGCCCACGCCCTCGGGCAAAGCACCCAGGGCCTGGAGCATTGCCCGATCACTGAGCAGCAGACTGATGCCGCTGTCTTCGATCATGTAGTGCAGGCGATCCAGCGGGTATTCCGGATCCAGCGGCACGTAGGCGCCGCCGGCCTTGAGGATCGCCAGCAGGCCGATGACCATTTCCAGCGAACGCTCCAGGGCCAGGCCGACCCGCACCTGCGGCCCGACACCGCGCTCGCGCAGGCTCCAGGCCAGGCGATTGGCGCGGCTGTCCAGTTGCGCATAGGTCAGGGTCTGCCCGGCGAAGGTCAGGGCCGGGGCATCGGGACGCGCCCGGGCCTGTTCGTCGAACAGACCATGGATGCATTGGTCGAGGCGATGCTCACCGGGCTCGACGCCCAGGCTGTCGAGCAATTGTTGCTGCTCGCCAGCCGCCAGCAACGGCAGCTCGCTCAGCCGTCGGGTTGGATCGACCAGCAACGCTTCCAGCAGGTTGCGCCAGTGCCCGGCCATGCGCGCGATGCGCGGTTCGTCGAACAGGTCGGTGCTGTAGGTCAGGCAGCAACCCAGGCGCTGGTCCAGATCAGTGACTTCCAGGTTGAGGTCGAACTTGGTGGCCCGGGCGTCGTTGACCAGGTATTCGACGCTCATGCCGGCCAGCGTGCGGCTCTGCTGGAATTCCCAGCGCTGCACGTTGCACATCACTTGGAACAGTGGGTTGTAGGCCGCACTGCGCGGTGGTTGCAGGGCTTCCACCAGATGATCGAACGGCAAGTCCTGATGGGACTGGCCTTCGATGACGGTGTGGCGCATCTGTTCGAACAACTCGCCCACCGACATCTGCCCGTCGAGTTGGCAACGCAGCACTTGGGTGTTGAGGAACGCACCGATCAGCCCTTCGCTTTCCGGACGGATACGGTTGGCCACCGGCGCGCCGATGCGCAGGTCGGTTTGCCCGCTGTAGCGGTAAAGCAGCACCGCCAGGGCGGCGGTCATGGTCATGAACAGGGTCAGGCCCTGTTGCGCATTGAAGGCGCGGACCCGTGCCGCCAGCTCATCGCTCAGATCGAATCGGAACAACTCGCCGCGATGACTTTGCACCGACGGACGCGGGCGGTCGCCGGGCAGCTCCAGCAGCGGGTGTTCGCGGCCCAGTTGCGCGGTCCAGTAATCCAGCTGGCGCTGGCGCTCGCCGGACTCCAGCCACTGGCGCTGCCAGACGCTGTAGTCCAGGTACTGCACCGGCAGCGGTTCCAGCGGGGATTCGCGGTCATCGACAAAGGCTTCGTACAGCGCGCTCAGTTCTCGGGCGAAAATGTCCATCGCCCAGCCTTCGGTGACGATGTGGTGCAGCGTCAGGACAAAGTAATGTTCATGCTCGGCGGTCTTGACCAGGCAGGCCCGTAGCAGCGGTCCGGTTTCCAGGTCGAAGGGCTGGTGGGCCTCGCTGTCCGCCAGTTGCTGCACCCGCTGCTGGCGCGTGTCGGCGGCCAGTGTCGAGAAGTCCTTCCAGTCCATGCGCAGGCCCGTCTCGTTGTGCACCTGTTGGCGGGCCACTCCGTCGACGCTCGGGAACGTGGTGCGCAGGGTTTCGTGACGCAGGATCAATGCCTGCAAGGCCGCCTCGAAGCGCCCAACATCCAGTACCCCGCGCAAGCGCGCCATGCCGCCGACGTTGTAGGCCGGGCTGTCCGGCTCCATTTGCCAGAGGAACCACATGCGCTGCTGGGAATACGACAGCGGCACCGGTTGACTGCGGTCGACCTGCTCGATGGGTGGCTGGCGGTTGGTCTGGCCGCTGGCCTGGATCAAGCGCACTTGTTCGGCAAAGGCGCCCAGCTCACTGGCTTCGAACAAAGTGCGCAGCGGCAGTTCGACGTCACAGGCCTGACGGGTGCGGGAAATGATCTGGGTCGCCAGCAGCGAATGGCCGCCCAAAGCGAAAAAATCATCCCGCAGGCCGACGCGCGCAAGGCCCAGCACGTCGCGCCAGATATCAGCGATTTGCTGCTCAAGAGCAGTGACCGGCTCGACGTGCTCGCGCACCTGCCAGTGCGGTTCGGGCAAGGCGCGACGGTCGAGCTTGCCGCTCGGGCTCAAGGGCATGGTGTCCAGGCGCAGCAGTTGGGCCGGCACCATGTAGTCCGGCAGCTCGGCGGCCAGGGCGACCTTGAGTCGACTATTCAACTCGTCCTGACCTTGGGCGACATCCGGGGCGGTGTAATAGCCGATCAGTTGCGGGCCGGCCGAGGTGTCGCGCACCAACACCGCCACTTGGACGACGCCGTCCTGGGCCAGCAGGCGCGCTTCGATTTCCTGGGGTTCAACCCGGAAGCCGCGCAGCTTGACCTGCTGGTCGAGGCGGCCAAGGTATTCGATCACCCCGTCGGCGCTCCAGCGTGCGCGGTCGCCGGTGCGGTACAACCGCGACCCGGCCGGGCCCAGTGGGTCGGCGACGAAACGCTCGGCGCTCAGGCCCGGACGCCCGAGGTAACCCCGGGCCAGGCCCAGGCCGCCGATGCACAGCTCGCCCGGGACACCGGCTGGCACGGGGTTGAGGTCGCTGTCGAGCACCCGGCACAGGACGTTGCCCAAGGGACGGCCGATGGGCGAGCGCTCGCCATCGGCTTCGGTGCACTGCCAATGGGTGACGTTGATCGCGGTTTCGGTCGGACCGTAGCGGTTGTGCAACTGCACCAACGGCCGTTGCGCCAACACCCGGTTGCGCAACTCGGCCGACAAGGCTTCACCGCCGGAAAACAGCCGGCGCAGGCTAGTGCATTGGGCACTCAGGGGTTCATCGATGAACAGGCTGAGCAACGGCGGCACGAAGTGCAGCGTGGTAACGCCAAACTGCTGCACCAACTGGGCGATACGGTGCGGGTCACGGTGCTCACCGGGGCCGGCCAGCACCAGTTGGCTGCCAGTGATCAGCGGCCAGAAGCATTCCCAGACCGACACGTCGAAACTGATGGGGGCCTTTTGCATCAGCACGTCGCTGGCATCCAGCCCGTAGGTCGCCTGCATCCATTGCAGGCGCTCGGCCAGGGCCGCGTGGGTGTTGCCGACGCCTTTGGGCTGGCCGGTGGAGCCGGAGGTGTAGATCACGTAGGCCAGGTGATCGCCGTGCAGGTGCAGGCCCGGCGGATTGCTCGGCCATTGCTCCAGGTGCAGGGCGTCCATGGCGATGACACTGACGCCGTCACAGGCTGGCAAACGTTCCAGCAACGCGGTTTGGGTCAGCAACAGATCGACGCCACTGTCCTGAAGCATGTAGGCCAGGCGGTCGGCCGGGTAGTCCGTATCCAGCGGCACATAGGCGCCGCCGGCCTTGATGATGGCCAGCACACCGATGAGCAACTGCGGCGAACGCTCGGCGGCAATCGCCACGCAGACATCCGGGCCAACGCCCTTGTCCCGCAGATAATGCGCCAGGCGATTGGCCTGGGCGTGCAGCTCGGCATAATCGAGTTGACCGCCGTCCCAGCGCAACGCGATCCGTTGCGGCGTGCAGCGGGCCTGCTCGTTCAGCAGCTCCGGCAGCCATTGACTGGCCGGCGCGCACGGGGCCGCGCTCCACTGTTGCTGTTGGCGGTGCTCATCGGCGGTCAACAGCGGCACGTCACCGATGGCTTGCTGCGGCTCGGCACAGACCGCCCGCAACAGGTTGCAGTAGTGCTCCGCCAGGCGGGCGATGGTTGTCGCCTCGAACAATTCGTCGGCGTAGTCGAACGACAGGGTCAAGCGACCGTTGCGATCTTCTTCGCTGTGCAGCTGCAGGTCGAACTTGGCTTCGCGGCTGTGCCACGGCAACTCTTCGGCGAGCAACCCCGGCAGGCGTCGCAAGGCGCTCAGGTCACGTTGCTGGTGGTTGAACATCACTTGGAACAGGCCGTGCTCGCGCGCCTCGGGAAACGCTTCGAGCAACTGTTCGAACGGCAGGTCCTGGTGGGCCTGGGCACCCAGCGTGGCTTCTCGGGCCTGGGCCAGCAGCGCGGCGAACGGTTGCCGGGAATCGACCTGCCCACGCAGGACCTGGGTGTTGATGAAGAAACCGATCAGCCCCTGGGTTTCCAGGCGCGGACGGTTGGCGTTGGGTATACCGATGCGCAAGTCGGATTGCCCGGTGTAACGCTGCAACAGCGCCTGGAAGGCGGCCAGCAACAGCATGAACGGCGTCGCGTCATGGGCCTGGGCCACTTGGCGCAGAGCCTCGCCGAGGTCCTTGTCCAGGCGCACGCTGTGCCGCGCGGCGCTACGTCGACGTTGAGCGCTGCGTGGATGATCCGTGCCCAGCACCAGGGCCGAATGTTCAGCGCCCAGTTGCTGCTTCCAGTAGTTCAATTGACGCTCGGCCTCGCCCTGGGCCAGCCACTGGCGCTGCCAACTGCCGTAGTCGGCGTACTGCAAGGGTAATGGCGCGAGCTCGGCGACCTGGCCTTGGGAGGCGGCGGCGTACAGTCGGGAGAATTCTTCGATCAACACATTCATCGACCAGCCGTCGGCGATGATGTGGTGCAGCGTCACCAGCAGTTGATGGTCATCCTCGTCGAGGCGCAGCAGGGTGATCCGCAGCAGCGGTCCCTTCTCCAGATCGAACCGCGTGGCCGCCTCGTCTTCTCGAACCTGTCGCGCCCGGTCTGCGCGCGAGTCGGCAGGCAGGTCGCCAAGGTCGATGACATGCAGCTCGAACTCGCCGACCGGATCGACTTGTTGCAGGGCCACGCCATCGCGTTCCAGGAACCGTGTGCGCAGGGACTCATGACGCTCGATCAGTCGCTGGAAGCTGGCGCGCAAGGCGTCTTCGTCCAGCTCGCCGCGCAGGTGCAAGCCACCGGGAATGTTGTAGGCGCGGCTCGTCGGGTCGAGCTGCCAGGTGATCCATAAACGGTTCTGCGCCAGGGATTGCGGCAGTGGCGCGTGGCGCGGCAAGGCGCTGATCGCGCCTTGGGCCTGGCCGCCGTCCTGCTGCTGGTTCGCCACCGCTGCCGCGAACTCGGCCAGGGTCGGGGCTTCGAACAGCAGGCGCAGGTTGAGCGCCAGCCCGAGGGTTTCACTCAATCGCGCGATCACTTGGGTGGCAGCGATGGAGTTACCGCCCAGCAGGAAAAAATGGTCATCCGCCTGGATGTGCTCGACCTGCAATTGCTCTCGCCAGACCTGGCCGATGAGGGTTTGCAATTCGCACGACGGCGCGGATTCTTCCGCCACGGTTACGTCGGCTGACGGGGTTACTTCGGCCGAGGGGAACTGGGCATAACTGTCCAAGCTGCCGTCGGCCAATCGGGTGCGGCAGGCCGAGCGCTGCAACTTGCCGCTGGAGGTCTTGGGCAACGCGCCGGGATTGAGCAGCAGCACCACGCTCGGGGCTTGCTGGCAGACCTCGGCCACCGCCTGGCGAATGGCTTTGATCAGGGCTTCCGGCGGCAGGATTTTCTGCACGCTGCGGCTGATTTCCGCGGCGATGCCGATGCCTTCCTCGCCCCCGTCGTTGACTGCGAACGCCGCCACCCGGCCCTTGCGCACCACCTCCACCTCTCGCTCGATGGTTTGCTCAATGTCCTGGGGATAAAGGTTGTGCCCGCGCACGATCAGCAAATCTTTCAGGCGCCCGGTGATGAACAGTTCGCCGCCGCGCAGGAACCCCAGGTCACCGGTGCGCAGCCAGGTCCGGCCGTCGTGCTGGACAAAGGTCCTGGCGCTGGCTTCAGGGTTGCGCCAATAACCCAGGGCGATGCTCGGCCCGGCGGCCCAGACCTCACCGACCTGATTGTCGGCCAATGGCTGCAACGTCGCCGGCTCGACAATCAGCACCGCGTGCCCGGGCTGGCTGACACCACAACTCATCACCGCGCTGCCCTGCCCCGGCTCGACCCGGTTTTGCGCCAAGGCCCCGTCATCCAGCCGCAGCGAAGGAATGCCGTGGTGACGAGGCGTGCCGGCGACGAACAAGGTCGCTTCGGCCAAGCCATAGGAGGCCATGAAATTGTCCGGCGTGAAGCCGCACGGGGCGAACTTCTCGGCAAAACGTTCCAGGGTGTCGAGGCGGATCGGTTCGGAGCCGGAATAGGCCACGCGCCAGCCGCTCAGGTCGAGAGACTGCAGGGCTGAATCACTGACCCGCTCGCTGCATAACCGGTAGGCGAAATCCGGGCCACCGCTGATGGTGCCGCCGTACTCGCTGATCGCTTCGAGCCAACGCAGGGGGCGGGCCAGGAAATAAGCCGGGGACATCAATACACAGGGAACGCCACTGAACACCGGCTGCAACAGGCCGCCGATCAGGCCCATGTCGTGGTACAGCGGCAGCCAGCTGACGATGACATCGTCGGGGTTCAGGTCGATGCCGAAGCCTTGGCGGATCAGCAATTCGTTGGCCACCAGGTTGCCGTGGCTGACCTGCACACCCTTGGGCAATGCAGTGGAACCGGAGGTGTATTGCAGGAAGGCGATGTCATCGTCCTGCAGCGTCGGCATCCGCCATTGTCCGGCGTGGGCCGGGTCGAGGGTATCGACGCACAACACCGGTGGCGCCGATTCGATGGCTTGCAACGGCTCGCGCAGGTCGCTGCTGGTGAGCAGCAGGCGCGGTTCGGCGTCTTTGAGAATCGACAGCAGTCGCTCCTGATGGTGGCGACGGGCGGACTCCGGCGGATAGGCCGGCACGGCGATCACCCCGGCGTAGAGACAGCCAAAGAACGCCGCGACGTAATCCGGGCCACTGGGAAACAGCAACACGGCGCGATCGCCCAGCGCCGCGTCGGCCTGCAAGGCGCCGGCGATGGTCCGGGCGCGCAGGTCCAGGTCGCGATAACTCAACACCACACCCTGCCCAGGGGTGTCGGCAAGGAAGCGCAGGGCCACCCGGTCCGGCGTCAGCGCGGCGCGGCGCTGGAGGGCATGAGCCAGGGTGCTGGGGAGTTCGAACGCGTCGGTCATGGGGGTTTCCTGCCTGAATTCGGCTTGCAAGTTGTCCCCCATGGAACGGATAGCG
Organism: Pseudomonas sp. OA65; assembly: GCF_017498305.1. NCBI lineage: Bacteria > Pseudomonadati > Pseudomonadota > Gammaproteobacteria > Pseudomonadales > Pseudomonadaceae > Pseudomonas > Pseudomonas sp. OA65. The sequence continues at coordinate 5,747 of NZ_JAGDEZ010000022.1, read as the reverse complement.
GCGGCAAATAATTAGTCGGGCAGCTTGCTCACCAAGGGCTGCCGCAAAGCATCCGACAGCCAGGCGCCGCGGCAATGGGTCGCGGCGCCGAGACTGGACTTTATTGCATCAATAATTCTTCTTCTCAATTGACAATCATTATCATTACGCCTAATTTGGCGCTCGATGTGTAGGACGGGTCCGGCATCCGGACGTCCCGCTAACTTTTTGCAGCAAGGTGAATTCCATGACGGAACAAGTATCCACAAGCAGGTGCGACTCACCGTTACTCCAGGCGTTCGTCGATAACCGACTGATCCTGGTCAAGATCGCGGCGCGCATTACCGGCTGCCGGTCCCGCGCGGAAGATGTGGTGCAGGACGCTTTTTTCCGGCTGCAATCGGCGCCACAAATCACCTCCTCGTTCAAGGCGCAGCTCAGCTATCTGTTTCAGATCGTGCGCAACCTGGCGATCGACCACTACCGTAAGCAGGCGCTGGAACAACGGTATTCGGGGCCGGAAGAGGAGGGATTGAACGTGGTGATTCAGGGTGCTTCGCCAGAAACCTCCCATATCAACTTTTCCACGCTGGAGCACATCGCCGACGCGCTGACCGAACTGCCCAGCCGCACCCGCTATGCCTTCGAGATGTACCGCCTGCACGGCGTGCCACAAAAGGACATCGCCAAGGAACTGGGCGTCTCGCCGACCTTGGTGAACTTCATGATCCGCGACGCCCTGGTGCATTGCCGCAAGGTGTCTGGGGTTCGCGGGGATACGTTCGCCCGGCGGTGATATGAGGTGTCAGTTCCGGCCCCATCGCGGGCAAGCCTTGCTCCCACAGGTTTTTCTGACAGGCAGATAGTTTGTGAAGCCTAGAGCCTGTGGGAATAGGCTGTTCCCACTGGTGTTTTCGGCAGTGCAGATAGGGTGTGAAGCCAGAATCTGTGGGAAGGCTTGCCCGCGATGGCGGCCTGATGACCACCACCCGCCCATGCCAAACCTCACATCAACCCACACCGATCAAAAAACCGCTCACGCCCCAGGATCATCAGCGCCGCGCGCTTGTGGGGAAAATCGAATTCCTTCTCGCAATGAAAGCACTGGTTGTGCAAGTGCCCGATCATTCGCGCATTGTCGGCCCGGGGCTCGGCGACCACGCGCTGGGTGCGCGGATCGTCCAGGAACAGGTAGTGCACCAGCGCCGACAGCCAGCTCGCTACCTTGTGCGGCCCGCGATGTTGCTCTTCGCCCACCAGCATGTGGATGCCGCGGTCGTAGTGGTCAGCCTCATAGAACGGCGCGATCCGGTCTTCCTTGGCCCAGTAGGCTTCGAAGTAAGCGAACGGCTGGTCATCGAAGCAACCGATCAGGGTCAAGACCCGCGGATCGGCCTGCAGCTTGCCCAGGTACTCGCGATGCTGTTCCAGGCTGCCCTCCTCCTGCCAGAAACTCGCCACCCGCGGGCTGTTCTGCCAGCGGTTGAAACGCTCCAGGTCCTGTTCGATTTCCAGGGTGCGCAAGGACACCCAGGTCCCCAGCCGCGCATCGAAACGCCGGTACACCTCGCCACGCGGCTTGATCGGCCGGCGTGGATGACGGCGGCCATCGGTGATGATCATCTGTTGCGGGTAACTGCCGCTGAACGACTCCCCCAGCCACGGCTGCGGCAATTGCCAGAACAGCGTGCGCTCGCAACGGTATTCACCGGCACGTTCGGTGCCCGTCAGTAAACCGCTGAGCAAGGCTTCGCCAGGGCGCTCGTCGAGGTGCCAGGTCAGGCGCTGACACTCGGGATCGCGGGCAAACAGCCAATAGCAGGCTGCCCACAACGCCGGGCCCATCGGGCGGTCGTTGATTTCCTGCAAATGCACATGCAACTCGGGACCGCGCACCAGGCGCAGGCGGATCAGCGGCGCGCCCTCGAGCATCAGGCTCAGGTGGCGTTCGGTTTCATCGGCGCCGAGGCGACGGCCCCCGGGCAAGGGCAGCGTCGTCGGGTGGTTGAGGTTGGACATGGGAGCGGCTCGCGTATTCGTCGGTAGTCAACGTGGGACGTGAGCCGGGGAAGGAAATTTAGTGTCGCCGTCAATGGGAATGCGTGGGCACCAGCTGGATCTGGTAGGGCTGGAAAATCTTCAGCAACTGGCCGTTATCCCGCAGCTTTTGCAGCAGTTGGGCAAACGCTTCACCGGAAATGGGCGCTTGCGGGCGGATCAGCGCGTAATGGTGGTAAACCTGATCGATGCGTTCGGACACCAGCAATTGCGGGCCGACTTCCGAATTGCGCAACACGTAATCGTTGAGGTACGAACGGGTCACCAGGGCGACATCCGCCCGCCCGCGCAACACCATAAGCAAGTTACTGTCGTGGGAATACGTCAGCGTGGCGTTGTATTGGCCGATGAGGAATTTGGGGTCGGGGTTGAATTCGGCAAAGGCATAGTGATAGCCGCTGAACAGCGCCAGGCGCTTGCCCCTCAGGTCGGCGAAATAACTTTGCTGTCGCTCCGGCTGGCGCTGGGCGACAAAGACCTCCGCATCTTCCAGGCCCATGTCCACGGCCGTGTGCGGCACATCCTGCCAACCCCATTCGGGGTTCTCGAATATTGCCATGTCGACCCGGCCCTGCTTGAAATCATTGAACCGGCGCGGGATGGAAGTTGGCACCAGCACGAACTGGTAATCGCTTTGCGACTGATTCAAAGCCTCCACCATCTGCGGCAGCAGGCCAGTGTCGGCACCGTTCTCTGGACGAACGGTATAGGGCGGAAAATGCGCCGCGCCGATCCGCACCTGTTGCGCCGCCTCGATCGGCAACGCCAGGAAAACGGCCAGAGTGGCCAGCAGTACACACGAGGTCATCCCCATCGGCGAAAACGTCAAGATAACCCACTCCCCAAAAGTCCCCATCACTACAATCAAGCTAGGCGGTTTCAGCCGCTTAGCCAGCCACACGGCCCTTATAAAGCACCGTTTGATTATTGTTTTTCTTCAAGTACCAGAATCAGGGCCTGCTCGGCCAGTTCATCGAGACTCAAGCTGCCTTCGGCGCGAAACCAGGTGGTGGTCCAGGACAACGCCCCCGTCAGGAAGCGTCGCGTAATGGACACATCCCCGCGAATATACCCGGCCTCCTTGGCTTGGCCCAGAACCTCCAGCCACAAGTCTTCATAAATATCCCGCAGGGCCAGTACCTGCCGCTGTCCGTCCTGCGAAAGCGAACGCCATTCATAGACCAGCACGGCCATGGCCTCGCCCGTGCCGCCCATGATCGACTGCAATTCGCAGCGGATCAGCGCCAGCACCCGCTCGCGCACGCTGTCGGCCTCGGCCAGGGCGGCGCGCATCAGCGCAGTGTTGTAGCGGATGGTTTCTTCCATCACCGCCCGCAGGATTTCATCCTTGCTTTTGAAATGGTGGAAGATGCTGCCCGACTGGATGCCGACGGCACTGGCCAGGTCGCGCACCGTGGTGCGCTCGAAGCCCTTGTTGCGAAACAGGTGGGCGGCGGTCTGGAGCAGTTTGCCGCGAGCACTGTCCGGGTCGGTCAGTTGCCCGCTGTCGACCAGCTCACGCATCACGCCCAAGGCTTTTTGCTCGTCCACCCGTTCTCTCCTGCAGTCGATCAACCAACGCGCCGCCATTGCACGTCAAACCATCGGTGGCGCGGGCAATTTAAGCCGAGCGAGGCAACCAAGCAAGCGCTCGGCCACAAGTACCGGACAGCGTTTACAAACCAAGCGCTTGCTTGGTAGTCTCAAGCCACCTTTGCCGGAGGGAACGCCATGCCAAAAACGATCCGAATCGGTTGTGCCAGCGCATTTTGGGGCGATACCTGCACCGCGGCGGCGCAACTGGTCGAGAGCGGGAACCTGGATTACCTGGTATTCGACTATCTGGCCGAGGTGACGATGTCGATCATGGCCGGGGCGCGCCTGAAAGACCCGTCGAGCGGCTATGCCACGGACTTCATCGACGTCCTCACCCCGCTGCTCCAGCGCTTGCATGACGACGGGATCCGCGTCATCAGCAACGCCGGCGGGGTCAATCCCCAGGCCTGTGCGAAGGCCTTGCAAGCCGCCTGCGATCAGGCCGGCGTACCGCTGAAAATCGCCGTGCTGCTGGGCGATGACCTGCAACCGCAAGGTGAACGGCTCGCCGCCCAGGGCATTCGCGAGATGTTCAGCGGCGAACCCTTGCCACCCGCGTGCATGTCCATCAATGCCTACCTCGGCGCGCCCGGAATTGTCGAAGCGTTGCGCCTGGGCGCCGACGTGGTGATCACCGGCCGAGTAGTGGACAGTGCCGTGGTCAGCGCCGCCCTGGTGCATGAGTTCGACTGGGCCTGGGACGATTACGACCGATTGGCCCAAGCCGCGCTGGCCGGGCATCTCATCGAGTGCGGCGCCCAGTGCACCGGCGGCAATTTCACCGACTGGCAGCAAGTGCCGGATTTCGAGCACATCGGCTTCCCCATCGTCGAAGCCAGCGCCGACGGCCAATTCATCGTCACCAAGCCCGAAGGCAGCGGTGGACTGGTCACGCCGCTGACCGTCGGCGAACAGTTGCTCTACGAAATCGGCGACCCGCAAGGTTATCTGTTGCCGGACGTGATCTGTGATTTCAGCCAGGTCAGGCTGATCCAGCAGGGCAAGCACGCCGTGCGTGTCCATGGGGCCAAGGGCCTGCCGCCCAGCGACCGGTACAAGGTCTGCGCCACCTGGTTGGACGGCTGGCGCTGCACCGCCACGTGCCTGATCGCCGGCATCGATGCCGTGGCCAAGGCTGAACGGGTCAGCCAGGCGATCATCGCCAAGACCTCACACTTATTGCGCCAGCGTGGATGGGCGCCTTACAGCGAAGTGAACATCGAACTGCTGGGCAGCGAAGCCACGTACGGCCAACACGGCCAGCGCCGGGACAGCCGTGAGGTGGTGATCAAACTGGCGGTACGACACCCGGACAAACAACCGTTGGTGCTGTTTTCCAGGGAGATCGCCCAGGCCGCCACCGGCATGGCGCCGGGGCTGACGGGCCTGGTCGGTGGCCGGCCGACGCCGTCGCCGTTGATTCGCCTGTTCTCGTTCCTGGTCGACAAAGCCACTTGCCGGCTCGACATCGAATTCGACGGCCAGCGCCACCCGTTTCCCCTGCCCGCCCTCGAACCGCTGGACACCACCAGCCTGCCGGTCGCCCCGGACCTGCCCAAACCCCAGGGCCGGGCCGACGCCAGCGTGCCGCTGGTCAAACTGGCGGTGGCGCGCTCTGGCGACAAGGGCAACCACAGCAACATTGGCGTGATTGCCCGGGAACCCGAATACCTGCCCTGGATCGCCGAGGCGCTGACCCCGGAAGTGATGGTCGACTGGATGAGCCACGTCCTCGATCCGCAGCTGGGGCGAGTTGAACGCTGGTACCTGCCGGGCACCCACAGTTTGAATTTCCTGCTGGAAAACGCCCTCGGCGGCGGCGGTGTCGCCAGCCTGCGCATCGACCCCCAGGGCAAGGCGTTCGCCCAGCAGTTGCTGGAGATCCAGATACCGGTGCCGCAACACATTGCCGATCAGGTCGGCTAAGGACGGTCGCCATGGCAAATGAACGATCAGCATCACCTGTGAAACCTGTGGCGAGGGAGCTTGCTCCCGCTCGATTGCGCAGCAATCGCAAAAAAGCCGGGGTCGCTGCGCAACCCAGCGGGAGCAAGCTCCCTCGCCACAAGGGTTCGGCTAATCCGTTCCAACACGAGGAGGCGGCATGCCCGTCA